>PLHF01000087.1 GCA_003138855.1 Acidimicrobiaceae bacterium
CGCGGCCGACGGCGGGGTATTCGCCTACGGGGACGCCACCTTCGTCGGCTCCCACGGCGGCTCGCCGCTCAACGCTCCCATCGTCGGGGTGGCCGCGCCGAGCTCGCCGGCCGGATGATCGGACGGTCGCGGATGGGCCGCCCGTCCTTGCGGAGACTCGGGTCTGCCGCGCTCTTCGTCGGGGCGGCATCGGCGGCCCTCGCCCTCGCCGGCCCCGATGCGCTGGTGCCGTTCAGGGATGTGGCGGGCGCCGCTGCTGAGGTCAGTGTGGCGTTCGTGGTCGATTTCGGCGGAACCGGCGCCCCGGTGGTGGCGTGCGTGAACGTGCCGAGTGGCGACGACGGCTACCAGGCGTTGGCCGCTCTCGCCCAACAGGAGAATCTGGCCGCGCCGACGTACGCCGCAAGCGGGCTGTTGTGCTCCATCAACGGAATTCCCACTACAGGGTGTGGCCAGCAGAACCCGGACGGCACCTATGCCTACTGGTCCTACTGGCGCCTCGGTGCCGGTGGGTCGTGGTCCTATGGAACCGGGAGGCCACCCGACCCCATCCCCCTGACCGGCGACGTGGAGGGCTGGCGCTTCGAGGCCCACGGCAGCGCGAACCCCAATGACCCTCCGCCGGGGGCCGCTCCGGACTACGCCGCCATCTGCCCGGACGCCCTGACCTCGACGCCCACCACGGCAGCGCCGGTCACACCCACCACCGTGGCTGCGACCCAGCAACCGGCGGTGGTGGCTTCACCCGGCTCCCAGGCGTCCCCGACCTCCGGGCGGGCGGCGGCAGCCGTCGGCGGGTCGGCCCCCACCCCTGCGGCGGGAGCCCACCCTTCCACGGCGACAGGCGTGCCCGGATCGACGGCCGGCACGGCCGCACCGCTGCCTAGCGGGAGCGAGGCCGCCACGACGACCACGACGACCACTTCGCCCTCCTCGCACCGCAACACGGAAGCCTTCGGTGCGGTGAGCGCTGCCGCCCACCACCCCGGCGGGAACGGCTCCCTCCCCCTGATCATCGGAGGATCCGTCATCGCCGTCCTGGTGGCCGGAGCCATGGTCCGGTGGCGCAAGCGTCCGCGGATGCCATGAGCGTCCGGATGCCCGCCGCCTCCGCCCGTCGAGGACTGCATCCGGCGGCGTGGTGGCTCTGGGCCGGGTGCATGGCGGGCGCCGCCATCCGGACCACCAACCCGATCCTGCTGGCTCTCATTGCATCGGTGGCTGCCTTCGTCGTCGCCGCCAAGCGGACGTCGGCCCCCTGGTCACGGTCGCTGGTGGTCTTCTTCCGCCTGGGCATCGTGGTCATCGTCCTGCGGGTGGTGATCCAGATCATCTTCGGCAACCGGCTGCCGGGGCACGTCCTGTTCACCCTGCCCGAGATTCCGCTGCCGTCGTGGGCCCAAGGCGTGAGCATCGGCGGACCGGTCACCGTCGAGGCGGTGGTGCAGGCCGCGGTCCAAGGGCTCCGGCTGGCTGTCGTCCTGATCTGCTTCGGGGCGGCCAATTCGCTGGCCAGCCCCTACCGGCTCCTCCGCTGCCTGCCCGCCGTCCTCTACGAGGCAGGGGTTGCGGTCACCGTGTCCCTGGCCTTCGCCCCCGAGGTGGTGATGGCCATCGCCGGTGTGCGTGATGCCCGGCGGCTGCGTGGGCGACCCATCCGCGGTCTGGCCGGACTGCGGGGCATGGCCATCCCGGTGCTGGAGAGCGCGCTCGACCGTTCGCTGCAGCTCGCTTCGTCCATGGATGCCCGTGGCTACGGCCGGCGGGTCGCCGTGGCGCAGCGGACCCGTTGGATGGGAACCGGCGGCACCGCGGTCGGTCTGCTCCTGGTGATCGTCGGTGTCTACGGGGCGCTGGACGCCGGATCGCTTCCGGCGGGCGGGATCCCCTTCCTGGCCGCCGGCGCCGTCCTGGTCGGCGCCGGCATGGCGGTGGGGGGCAGGAGGACCAACCGGACCCGCTACCGGCCCGATGTCTGGCGGATCGCGGAATGGGCAGTGGGGGCGTCGGGAGTGGCGGCCCTGTCGGGCATGATCGTCGCAGGCGTGTTCGGTGTACCGGGGTTGCAGCTGCAGGTCTATCCGCTCGAGTTCCCGCCACTGCCGCTGCTACCCGCTGCGGGCATCCTGATCGGACTGCTGCCGGCGTTGGTGGCCCCGATGGATCGGAGCGCGTCCGGCACGCGGACGACGGCCCCCCCGCCCCCAGCAGACGAGGTGCAGGCACCAGGAGCTCCTGTACCGGCATCGGCCACACCGGCACCGGCACCGACGAAGCCGGACGCGGTACAGCCGCCGGCACCGGTCGGCTTACGAATGCCCTTCGGGCCGGTCGAAGGCACCGTGGCATGATCCGCTTCACCGATGTGACCTTCACCTACGCCGAGGCGGAGGAGCCGACGCTGCGTGGGATCGACCTGGACATCGAGGAGGGGGAGCTCTGCGTGGTCGTCGGGGAGACCGGCTCGGGAAAGACAACGCTCTTGCGCGCCGTCAACGGCCTCGTCCCACACTTCACCGGAGGCCGGCTTTCCGGAGACGTCCGTGTCGATGGCCGTTCCACCCGTGAGTACCCGCCGCGAGAGCTGGCCGACGTGGTCGGCGTCGTTGGCCAGAACCCTGCAGCCAGCTTCGTGACCGACATCGTCGAGGACGAGCTCGCCTACACGATGGAGAACCTCGGGATCGCCCCCGCGGTGATGAGGCGGAGGGTGGAGGACACCCTCGACCTCCTGGGGTTGCACGAACTCCGCTCCCGGCCGCTGTCGACGCTGTCGGGAGGCCAGCAACAGCGGGTGGCCATCGGGGCGGTGCTGACCGCCGCGCCGCGGGTGCTGGTGCTCGACGAGCCCACGTCCGCTCTCGATCCCGCCGCCGCCGAGGAGGTACTGGCATCGTTGACGCGGCTGGTGCACGACTTGGGGATGACGGTGGTGCTGGCCGAGCACCGGCTGGAGCGGGTGATCCCGTTCGCCGATCGGATGGTGCTGGTCCCGGGCCGGGGGGAATCTCTGATCGTCGGAACCACTGCCGGCATCATGGAGATGTCACCGGTGGCACCCCCCATCGTGGAGCTGGCCCGCCTGGCCGGGTGGAGCCCGGTGCCCTTGTCGGTCCGCGACGCGCGGAGACTGGCCGATCCCCTGCGCCGCAGGCTCGCCAGGGTGGCTGCACCGGTGCCGGCGCCCACCCCCGGGCCGGCGCTGCGCCCGGTCGCCGTCGCCGAACGACTGTCCGTCTCGTTCGGGGAGGTGGTGGCGCTCGACGCCGTGGACTTCGAGGTGCGCCCGGGAGAGGTGGTCGCCGTGATGGGCCGCAACGGCTCGGGCAAGTCGACCCTGTTGGCCCACCTCGCCGGCTTGCGCCGGCCGACCACGGGGACCGTCCGTGTCCTCGGGCGGGCACCCACCGATCTGCCACCGCGCCGGCTGATCAGACTGGTGGGGCTGGTACCACAGGACGCAGGGATGCTGCTCTACGGCGAGACGGTCGCAGACGAGTGCGTAACCGCGGACCACGAGACGGGCCTCAGCCCCGGGACGACAGCGGCGATGCTCGAGTCCGTGCTCCCCGGCATGCCGATGGGCCACCATCCCCGCGATCTCTCGGAGGGCCAGCGCCTCGCCCTCGCATTGGCCATCGTGTTGGCACCTGCCCCGCCCCTGGTCCTCCTCGATGAGCCCACCCGTGGCCTCGACTACCCGAGCAAGCACCGACTGGTGGAGCTGCTCCGGAAGATGGCAGCCAGCGGCGACTGCATCGTGGTGGCCACCCACGACGTCGAACTGGCGGCCCAGGTGGCCACCCGGGCAGTGGTGCTGGCCGAGGGCGAGGTCGTCTCCGACGGCGTGGCCAGGGACGTCGTCTGCCACTCGCCGGTCTTCGCCCCACAGGTCGCCAAGGTCCTCGCCCCGGACCCGTGGCTGACAGTGGACGAGGTCCGCAGTGCGCTAGCAGGGGCAGTGCCGTGAGCCCGCCGACCCTCGCGAAGCCGCCCAGCATCGCCGGCACGGCCGTCATCCGCCTGCGTCCCCGGGCATCGGTTCTGCTGGCCGTTACGTCCCTGGTGGGCGCGGCCGGGTTCTGCTGGCCGCTGCTGATCCACGGGCGGGCGGCTACCAACCTGGCCCACTCGGCCGACGCCCCCTGGCTCTTCGTGGCCGTACTCCCGCTGTTGTTGGCAGTGGTTCTCGGCGAGCTCTCCGAAGGATCCCTCGACGCCAAGGCGATAGCCCTGCTCGGAATCCTGGCCGCTTGCGGGGCTGCCCTCCGCATTCCGAGTCCGGGCGTGGCCGGGTTCGAACCCGTCTTCTTCCTGTTGATCCCGTCGGGCCGTGTGCTGGGGCGCGGCTTCGGCTTCGTGCTGGGCGCAGTGACCATCGCCGCTTCGGCCCTGATCACCGGCGGCATCGGTCCGTGGCTGCCGTTCCAGATGTTCGGCGCCGCCTGGATGGGCTTCGGTGCGGGCTGCCTCCCGCCGGCAAAGGGCAAGGCGGAGCTCGGAATGCTCGCCGGGTATGCGGCCGTCTCGGCCCTGCTCTACGGAGCGCTCCTCAACCTGTGGTTCTGGCCGTTCGGGGCCGGCACCACGACCAGCTTCTCCTTCGTGCCCGGCGCCGGGTTCGTGCACAATCTCCACAGCTTCATCCTCTTCGACGTCACCACGTCCCTGGGGTTCGACATCCCTCGGGCGGTGACCAACGGCGTCCTGGTCCTGGTGCTGGGACGTCCCGTGTTGGCAGCCCTGCGCCGTGCCTCGCGGCGCGCCGCTTTCGATGTGCCGGTCGTCATCGACTGACCCGGTCCGCTCCCATCGCCGCCGGACGGCGTCACACCTCGGGATCAGCCGGGCACCGTGCCGTCACGGCGGTGGGGAACTGCGACCCGCATCAGGTCCTCGGCGGCGACGACCTCGGGGAAGATGGCAGACGCTTCGTCGAACAGGAGCCGGACGTCCGGGTAGCGCTGGGAGAAGTGGGTGATGACCAGCCGGCGTGCGCCGGCGTCGCGGGCGACACGCGCCGCGTCTCCTGCCGTGAGGTGGCGGTACCGCCGGGCCAGGTGCTGATCGGCCGAGGCGAAGGTGGCCTCGCACACGAGGAGGTCGGCCTCCGCGGCCAACTCCACCGCGGCGTCGCACAGGCCGGTGTCCATGACGAAGGCCATCCGTTGCCCGGGACGCTCGACGCTCATCTCCTCGAGCTCCACAGTGCGGCCGTTTGCCGTCAGCGACCCCGATCGCAGCAGGTCCCCGACGGCGGGGCCCCGGATCCCTGCCTCGTCCAGCCGTTCGGCGAGCATGTGGCGGCCCGGAGGTTCCTCGATGCGCCACCCGAACGTCTCGGGGTCGTGGTCGAGCCGCACGGCCGACAGGGCGAACGCCGGACCGTCGATCACCACACCGTCGGACCGGACAGGACAGGGGCGCACGTCGACACGATCTTGGAACACCGAAGCATGCCGTAGCCGCTCGTAGTAGGGCGTGCCGCTCTCAGGGAAGGCCACGTCGACCGGGTGGGGGACCCCGTCGAGCGAAAGGCGCTGGAGGACCCCGGGGAGTCCGAGGCAGTGGTCGCCGTGGAAGTGGGTGATGCAGATCTTCCGGATCGACCACGGCGAGACACCGGCCAGCAGGAGCTGGCGCTGCGTGCCTTCTCCCGGGTCGAAGAGAATGGCCTCGCCGTCCCATCGCAGCAGGTAGCCGTTGTGATTGCGCTGCCGGGTGGGCGCCTGGCTGGCCGTCCCCAGCACGACGAGCTCGCGGGTCGACATGCACCAGTCCTAGCGCGTCACGTGGACGGCCTGCCCCCCCTCGGGAGCCGGTGACCAAGCCGGGAGTGCGGAGCGGCAAGGGGAGTGGCCAGATCTCACCCCACCTGGCGATCTGTGAGACTGCCACGGGGGAGACAGTGCCGACGACGGATCGGGTAGCGGTGCCATGAAGGTGACAGTCCATGTGCGGCCCGGGTCGGCCCGCGAGGCAGTGGGTGGAAGCCATGACGGGGCAGTCGTGATCCGGGTGCGCGAACGGGCCGTCGACGGCCGGGCCAACGAGGCGGTGGTCAAAGCCCTGGCCGGGGCGTTCCACGTTCCCCGGCGGGCGGTGCGCATCGTCTCGGGAGGTCGGTCCCGGCGCAAGGTCGTCGAGATCTCGGGCGACGATGCCGAGCTCACCAGCGGCGTGGCGAGGCTGCTCGAGGCGACGTGACGGTGTGCCCGGAACCGGGCCTGGCTCGCACGGCGGCAGCGGAGGCCCAGGGGCCCGGGAGCGCCGCCCCGCCCGGTCAGTCCTCCTGGGCGGCCGGGCCGGGGGCCGGGGGAGCGCCGGACCGGGCGGCGAGCGCCCCGAGTATCGTACCGAAGAGGCCGTTGTCCCGGGCCCCGATGAGCTGCCAGGCCCGCCCGATACCCACGAGGAAGAACACCACCGTGAGGATGGCCAGCGTCTGGACGAACCCTGCATCGTGGGTGTCCCGCATGAGCTGGACACCCGTCACGCCCTGGTAGACGAAGAGGATCCCCTGGACGGCAAGCATCCGGAACTGACGGCCACGACCGTCGACGCGCTCGGCCCGGTGCAGGATGATCCCGAGTGCCAGGCATGAGGCGACGCCGGAGCAAGCGACCACCAGGGCAACCGCCCCCAGGTCGATGCCCGGGATCAGGGCGAAGAGGGAGACCGTCAGTGCGTCGAGCAGTGCGGAGAAGGCCCGGCCGGCGCGCAGGTCGGTCTCGACCCTCCTGGCGGGATCCGACCACTGCGGAGACACCGAGATGGCCACGAAGAGCAGCCCGATCAATGCCCCGGCCACGCCGGCGCTGGCAGCAAAGAAGGCGGAGTACGCAGGGGGGACCACTGCGTTGGACGGTACCGCACGCCTGCTTGTCGGAGCGTGATCCACCGGGACGGCCGGGGTGCCGTGCGAGCGGGCGCTGTCGGGCAACACCACCCCGCCGGCCCACCGCCCTACAGCCGCGAGTAGGTCTCCGCTTCGGCGGCGAACCGCTGGGCCGCCTCCGGGCTGACCGAGGCCCGGGTCAGGGCGATGGCGGCGAGGACGTCGTCGGCGCTGACCTCCGGTGGCCCTCCCGCCAGGGCTCGGTCGAACGCCATCTGGGCCGCGCGCTGCGCGACCAGGGCGAAGTCGGCCGGCGTGAACCCGGCGGACCGCAGCGCCACCTCCCCGGGGTTGCCGGCACCTAGGAACTCCTTGGCCAGGTCGGCGCGTTCCGACTCGTCGGGCGCCCCGACCGGGATGATCAGGTCGAAGCGACCGGGACGGAGCAGCGCCTGATCGATGGCGGCAATCGAGTTGGTGGCCATGACCATCAGCCGGTCCGGTCGGGACTTGAAGACCGGGATCGCTTTCAGGAGCTCGTTGACCAGGGGCTGGCTGTCAGGGCGTTCTGATCGGTCCGAGGCGATCTCATCGGCTTCGTCGATGAAGCAGACCAGGCGGTCGACCTTTCCGAGCTCGGCCAGTCCGTCACGGAGGGCCCGTGCGCCCTCGATCCCCTGGCCGAGCAGGGACGGGTGGAGCTCGACGAAGGCCCACGAGAGCCGCGATGCCATGGCCCGGGCGAACGAGGTCTTGCCGGTGCCGGGCGGGCCGAACAGCAGGATCGCCGCAGGGGGCACCAGTCCCAGCTGATCGGCCAGCTCGGTGTGGGCGAGCGGGGCGACCACCCGCCGGTCGAGGATCCCCTTGGCCGACGAGAACCCCTTCATCGACTCCCACAGCCCGGCCCCGGGGACATGCCCACCGAAGCGCTCCACGATGGCCAGCTCCTCGGGCACCATCGATGCGTCGCGCTGGTAGAGGTGGAGACCGTCCAAGTGGGTGAAGCCCTGGTTGGAGAAGGCGATCTCCCCGACCTGGCCGGGACGGACCAGGGCCAGCAGGCGGCGGGCCCCGCGGTGGATGATCTCCTGGTCCAGCTCACGAAGGAGCGCGGAGCCGATCCCCTGCTGGCGCCAGTCGGGATGGATCGCCAGCATCAACAGATGGGCGTCCGCGCCGCACACGCGGGCAACGATGGCGCCGACGAGTGCGCCGGAGGCAACGGCCACCACGGCGGGTTGGTGCTCGTGGAGGGCCTCGACCACGTCGCTCCGGCTGTAGGCGGCGCCGGTGGCGGTGCCGGACAGATCGATGAGCCGGACCACCTCCTCGAAGGACATGGCCGGATCCCGGTAGTCGAGGGTGAGCGCGCGCCACTGGCCTGTCACTCGTTCGACCTCCCGGAGTCGTCAGGGCCCATGCTAACGGCCGTGGGGCGCACCGAGGGCCCTCGACGTATCGGTCGGCCCTCCCGGGGACGATCCGGGCACTGGTGTTGACCTGGCCGAGCGGGTGCCCCACACTTGGCCGAGGATCGGTGAGCCGGCGAGGAGCCGCGGACGTGGCACTGTGGAGCAGGGCGGAGATCGAAGAGGCGTTCGTCGCCTACCAGCGCAGGGCGGCCGACGCGGGACGCACCGGCAACTGGCGGGCGTGGGCCGATCAGTTCACCGAGGACGCCACCTACATGGAGCATCACTACGGGGCCTTCGTCGGCAGGGAGGCCATCTACGACTGGATCAGCTCGTGCATGGCCCGGTATCCCGGCAGCGAGATGCCCGAGTTCCCGATCGAGTGGTACATCATCGACGAGCACCGCGGGTGGGTGGTGTGCCAGGTGTGGAACCGGATGCGGGACCCGGGGGACTGCAGCGTCCACCAGGAGTACAACTTCACGCTCCTCAAGTACGCCGGCAACGGACAGTGGTCGTACGAGGAGGACATCTACAACCCGATCCGGTTCGCCACCATGGTGGGCGAGTGGGAGGCTGCCCGCAACGCCGCCCCCGCGGGCTGAGGCGGACACCGGCCACCGAGGCGCGTGACCGCCGGCAGTAACACGGCGACGAAACAGCGCACTACGGTGAATTCGTGGAACTGCGACGACTGGGGAGGACCGGCCACCGCTCATCTGTTGCCATCCTCGGGGGTGCGGCCTTCTGGGGCTCCGATCCGGGGGCAACGGCGGCGGCATTCGCCGACGCCATGGCCGCAGGCGTCAACCACCTCGATGTGGCGCCGCAGTACGGCAGGGCCCAGGAGCTGCTCGGCCCGCTGATCCCGCCCGCACGGGAACGTCTCTTCGTGGCCTGCAAGACCCTGCGCCACAGTGCCGAGGGGGTGCGGGCCCAGCTCGAGGAGTCACTGCGCCTCCTGCAGTGCGACGAGTTCGACCTCTATCAGCTGCACGCCGTCACCGATCTGGCAGAGCTGGACGCGAGGGCGGATGCCGTCTCGGCCATCCTCGCGGCCCGGGACGAAGGGTTGTGCCGGTGGGTGGGGATCACCGGTCACGACCTGGGTGCGCCCGCCGCCCACCTCGAAGCCCTGCGGCGCTATGACCTCGACACGGTGATGTTTCCCGTCAATCCGCGGTTGTGGTCCGACGACGCCTACCGGCGGGACGCGGACGCCCTGCTGGCCCATGCCGTCGAGCACGACGTCGGGGTCATGGCCATCAAGGCGGCCGCAGCCCGGCCGTGGGCGGGGCGGACTCCCACCTCGACCACCTGGTACGAGCCGTACACCACGCGGGACGAGGTGGCCCGCGGGCTCGGGTTCGCGCTGTCGACGCCCGGCGTCCACGCGGTGTGCACTCCGGGCGACACCGAAGTGCTCGCGGTGGCCCTCGACGCGGTGGCGAACATGACGCCGATGAGCACCGTCGAGCGCCAGGAGGCGGTTGCCGCCACCGCACACGAGCATGGGATCTTTCCCATGCCGGCCGGCTGAACGCCGTGGCCGAACGACCACCGGAGCCGACGCCCGCCGAATCGATCACGATCACCGCCCCGCTGCAGGGAACCGTGGTGCAGGTGCCGGTCGCCCCCGGTGACGTCGTGGCCCCGGGCGAACCGGTCGTGATCATCGAGTCGATGAAGATGGAGCACGTGGTCCGGTCGCCGGGAGCGGGCTCCGTCCTCTCGCTGGCCACCCAGCTCGGCGACCTGGTCTCCGTGGGCGACGCCCTGGCCCTGATCGAGACGAGCGGCGACCCGGAGGTGGAAGCCGTCGGCCCGGAGGTCGTCGACCTCGACGCCGTCCGACCGGATCTGGCCGAGCTGCACCACCGGCGATCCCTGGTGCTCGACGCAGGGCGCCCCGAAGCGGTGGACCGACGTCACGCGAGCGGCAGGCGGACGGCGAGGGAGAACATCGACGACCTCTGCGACCCGGGCAGCTTCACCGAGTACGGGTCCTATGCCATTGCCGCCCAGCGGGCCCGGCGCCCTCTCGAGGAGCTGATCGAGCGGACGCCGGCCGACGGGTTGGTGGCCGGCATCGCCCGGGTCAACGGGAGCCGCTTCGTCGACGAGCGTTCGTCGTGTGCGGTGCTCTCCTACGACTACACCGTGTTGGCCGGTACCCAGGGCCAACAGAACCACCGCAAGAAGGACCGGATGTTCGAGCTGATCGAGCGCTTGCGGCTCCCGGTGGTCCTCTTCGCCGAAGGAGGGGGTGGGCGGCCGGGCGACACCGACTACGCGGTGATCACCGGGCTCGACACCATGGCTTTCGCCCTGTTCGGTCGGCTCAGTGGGCTGGTGCCCCTGGTGGGCATCGGCTCGGGGTGGTGCTTTGCCGGCAACGCCGCCCTGCTCGGTTGCTGTGACGTGATCATCGCCACCAAGGACGCCTCGATCGGCATGGGCGGCCCGGCCATGATCGAGGGAGGCGGGCTCGGGACCTTCCGGCCCGAGGAGGTGGGCCCGATGGCCATCCAGGTGCCCAACGGTGTGGTGGACCTCCTGGCCGAGGACGATGCCGATGCGGTGGCCCTGGCCAAGCAGTACCTCTCCTACTTCCAGGGGGCGATCGACGAGTGGTCGTGCGCCGACCAACGACTGCTCCGCTCCTGCATCCCCGAGGAGCGGCTGCGGGTGTACGACGTCCGCCAGGTGGTCACCACGCTCGCCGACACCGGGTCCGTGTTGGAGCTCCGCGAAGGGTTCGCCAAGGGCATGGTGACCGCTCTGATCAGGATCGAGGGCCGGCCGGTCGGCGTCGTGGCCAACGACCCGGCCCACCTGGGCGGTGCCATCGACAGCGACGGAGCCGACAAGGCGGCCCGCTTTCTCCAGCTATGTGACGCCCATGACCTCCCGATCCTCTTCCTGTGCGACACACCGGGGTTCATGGTGGGCCCGGAGGCCGAGCAGACCGGCCAGGTCCGCCACTTCAGCCGGCTGTTCGTCATCGGGGCGAGCCTGACCGTCCCGTTCTTCACCATCGTGCTCCGCAAGGGTTATGGACTTGGTTCGCAGGCGATGGCCGGAGGCAGCTTCCGGGCCCCGATCTTCACGGTGGCATGGCCCAGCGGTGAGTTCGGGGGAATGGGTCTCGAAGGCGCGGTGCGTCTGGGCTTTCGCCGGGAGCTCGAAGCCGTCGAGGACCCCGAAGCCAGGGAAGCGTTGTTCCAGAGCATGGTCGATCGGGCCTACCAGCACGGGAAGGCTCTCAATGTGGCCACCGCTTTCGAAATCGACGACGTGATCGATCCGGTCGACTCACGTCGCAGGATCGTCGAGGCGTTGCGGTCCGCCCCACCCCCTCGCCCGCGGTCGGGGAAGAAGCGGAGCTGCGTCGATGGGTGGTGAAGCCCCCCGGAGCCGGCGGAGCGGGGGAGAGTTGCCTCCCCCGGGGGGGGACGGGTCAGGCGGGCCTGCTCATTTCCCCTGCTCATTTCCCCTGCTCGGATTTCCCNNTGCTCGGATTTCCCCTGCTCGGGCTCCCGGTAGACCAGGACCGGGCACGAAGCGCGGGTTGCGCAGTACAGGCTCACCGATCCGATGAGCATGCCGGAGAACTCCCCGTGGCCGCGACTGCTGACGACCAGGAGATCGGCGTACCGTGACGCCTCGACCAACACCTCCGCCGGGTGACCCTCGACGATCCGGGTGTGGATGGTCACCGTCGGGAACTCGTCCGCCAGTGGCCCGGTGATCTCGTCGGCCATGGAACGGGCATCGCCGGCGGGGTCGAACCCGGTGGGCATCGGGATCGCCGCGCCCCAACTCGACGGCCACCGCCACGCGGTGATCACTTCGACATGGGATCCGGTCAGCGCTGCCTGCCCGAACGCCCACCGGGCAGCGTCGGCGGACCCGTCCGAACCGTCGACGCCCACCACGATGGTGCGGGTCCCCTGGATGTCATGCTCAGCCATCGTTGAACTCCTCTCCGCCGTCGACGCGACAGTCGCTGTGCCGACCGGGGCACCTCCGCTTCGTGCCGTGGGCGCCCAGCCTGTCACGGGTGGGGCGCACGGACACAGTCACGGCTGCTCGTGCAGCGCTGCCCCGCGACGTTGCTCCGCTACGTCGAGTTGTTCCCGTCCCGGCCCGCCGGACGTGGGTGGCTCCGACGGCACGGGAGCCCCGATCAACGTTCCGAGGGTGGCAGACACCGACGAGCGCAGTGCGTCGAGGTCGTAGCCGCCCTCGAGGAAGAGGACCAGGTGACCCGGGCCCGACGCGTAGTCCGACACGACAGAGGCCAGGTCGGCGAAGTCACCGGCGGAGAGGGACAACTCGGCGAGCGGGTCGGCCCGATGGGCGTCGAAGCCCGCGGACACCAGCACCCAGGTCGGCTCGAAGCGGTCGACGACCGGGGCGACCATCTGGTCGAATGCCCGGCGCACCACATCACCGGTCGTTCCGGCCGGAAGCGGCACGTTGACGTTCGACCCCCTTGCGGCTGCACCACCGACCTCGGTGGACCGGCCGGTACCCGGATAGCAGGGCCATTGGTGGGTGGAGACGTAGAGGACATCGGGGTCGTCCCAGAAGATGGCCTGGGTACCGTTGCCGTGGTGCACGTCCCAGTCGACGATCAGGACCTTCTCGCCGGCATCGGTCAGCGACGCGGCTGCGAGTGCCACGTTGTTGACCAGGCAGAATCCCATCGACCGGTCGGCGAGGGCATGATGCCCGGGCGGGCGGGCCGATACGAAGGCGACGCCCCCGCCAGCGCGTACGGTGTCGATGGCCACCAGGCCGGCTCCGGCAGCCAGGCACGCTGCATCCCACGAAGAAGTGTGGGCATAGGTGTCCGGGTCGAGGGAGCCACCGCCGAGGGAACAGAACCGGCGCAGTTGATCGAGGTAGGCGGAGGAGTGGATGCGCCCGAGCTCCTCGATGGTCGCGGCGCGAGCCGGAAGCTCCAGGAGATCACTGCCGAGGTGGAGGTCCGCCACACCGTCCATGACCGCCCCGATCCGAGCCGGTCGTTCGGGATGGCCGTGTTCCATGTGTTCCTCGGCCGCCACCGGCCCTACCACGGTCAACACGGTGATCTGCCGAAAGCTGTTCTTCCATTTGACGGCATTCGATTCCCCCTTGACGAGCAGCGCTGTGCAGGGCAGATTCTGCCGCAGTGGAGCGGCGGGGTGCTCACGGGGTCTCGCGTTGGACGGAGAACCAGTCCCTGGCCTCGAGGTAGGGGGCGAAAGTCTCGACGATGGTGTCGACGTCGGCAGCGCTCTTCGGACGCTGCAATTCGTAGACGTGGGGGAACTCGAGCCATCCGGTGACATGGCCCCAGAGGCGCACAGCGGCATCACCGGTCGGGGGGTCCACCAGCACGGGCCCGAAGAGGGCCTGCCCGTCGTCGAACACCAGGGTCGGGACGCCGAATCCACCCTTCCCCACCACCGTCTCGTGCTCGGCCCGAACCTCGTCCCCGGTGGTGGGATCCTCGATGGCGGCCCGCACGATGGCCGGGTCGAGCCCCAGTTCGGCCAGGAGCATCTCGGCCACCTCGGGGCGGTGGGGCTTGCGCCCGTCCACGTGGAGGGCCCTGCCTGCCGCCTCGTACCACCTGTCGAGCAGGCCCATGTCCTGCCGTCGGAGCAGCGCACCGATGCGCATCATCGACCAGCCGTAGGACCACTCTCGCTCCCAGGGGTGCTTCTTCCCCTCCTCGCGGTTGATCTCCTCGAGGCTGAAGAACCGCCACCGCACGTCGATGCCGGCGGTGTCGCGCACTTCGCGGATCCACAGCGAGGTCTGGTACGCGTACGGGCACATGATGTCGAAGTGGAAGTCGACACCGGTCGGCTGTTGGATGGTCACGGTGCTCCTCTCCGTCGTCGGAGTTCCCCACACCCCCGACCTGAGAACCGTACACTCACGCCATGATGGATCGCGGAAGGCCCGAGGCCTTCAGCGACGGGTTGGTGCCGGTCAGAAGTGCCCGAGCACCGGGTGGGGGACGTAGGGCTCTTCGAGCCGGGCCACCTCGTCGTCGTCGAGATGCAGCTCCTCGGCAGCCAGTGCATCGGCCAGGTGGGCGCGTTTGGTGGCTCCGACGATGGGGGCGGTGACGCCGGGGCGCTGGAGCAGCCACGCCAGGGCGATCTGGGCCGGCGGCAGCCCCCGTTCGGCCGCCACCTCGGCGACCCGCTCGACCACGTCGAAGTCGGTGGGCTGGTTGTAGAGGTAGTCGGTGAAGCCGTCGGTGTCCGACCGGGTGGTGAGATGCTCGCCGGCCCGGTTGCGGGTGCCGGCGAGGACGCCTCGGGCCAGAGGGCTCCAGGGGATGACGCCGATCCCCTGGTCGATGCACTGGGGGATCATCTCCCGTTCCTCTTCGCGATAGATGAGGTTGTAGTGCGGTTGCATGGAGACGAACCGGGTCCAGCGGTTGCGGTCGGCGACGTGTTGGGCCTTGGCGAACTGCCAGGCGAACATGCTGCTGGCACCGACGTAGCGGGCCTTGCCCGCCCGGACCACGTCGTGGAGCGCCTCCATGGTCTCTTCGATCGGGGTGCGTGGGTCCCACCGGTGGATCTGGTAGAGGTCGACGTACTCCATGCCCAGCCTGGCCAACGACGCGTCGATGGCGGACAGGATGTGCTTGCGGGAGAGGCCACCGCCGTTCTCGCCGGGGGTCATCGGCATGAAGACCTTGGTGGCGACGACCAGCTCGTCGCGGCTGAGGAACTTCGGGAGCAGCCGGCCGGTTGCGACCTCGCTGGCACCCTTCGAGTAGGTGTCGGCGGTGTCGAAGAAGGTGACACCCCCTTCGACGGCGGCACGGACGATCGGCTCGGCATGCTCCTCGTCGAGGACCCATTGCCGGTCGCTGTCGTTGCCAAAGCTCATCATGCCGAGGCAGATCCGTGACACCCGAAGGCCGGTCCTGCCGAGATTGACGTACTGCATGGAGTCCTCCAGGTTGGTCAGGGCGGAGATCGGTCGAGTGCGCAGATCGGCCGGCGGGCAGATCGGTCGGCGGTAGGTCCGGTCGACCGCTTGGATGGAACCGCCGGCCCGAGGGGTCGATCTGTCCACGCCGCGAACGTGCCCGCCCTCCGACCACGGCAAACGTACCCTGCCGCCCGCCCCGGTGCCGGACTCGGCGCATGGTTGAGTGGCCATCCCTGTCCGCGCCGCCGACATCTCGACCCGAGGGGGCGGGCTGCCGGCTGCACCCCGGTGGACGAAACTCTCAGATTGCGTCACCTAAGCTTGTGAACTCCACCAGGACCCGCGGTTGCCAAGGTGCTGACCTGCAGTTTTGTCTCCCGAGTGTTCACAGGAGGTTCACAGCTGACTCTCGACTGGCCTCAATGTTGACCGGCTGAGATGGGGTTGCTGGAACAGGCCCCGGGATGCCATCCGGCCGGCCCGACAGAACGATCGAACACGAGGTGGCGTCGACCACTGGAATGCGAGCGAGGTACAGGTGCGATCTGATCACAGGACCGGGTCCGGTCGGAAGCGGCTGGTCATCGGAGCCATCGTGGTGATCCTGGTCGCTGCCGGGCTGGCCACCTGGTTCGCCACCAAGAGCTCGAGTGCCGCGACGACGGGCATCACGACGGCCACCACCGTGCAGACCGTCGCCACGGGCACGATCACCCAGACCGTCTCGTCCACCGGCACGATCGAGCCGGCCAGCCAGGCCAGCCTCAACTTCGCCGTGTCGGGCCGGGTGAACGCGGTGGACGTCACCGCCGGCCAGACGGTCACCGTCGGCCAGACCCTGGCGACGGTGGACCCCACCGCGCTTGCTGCCTCGCTGGCGCAGGCCCAGGCCACGTTGGCCAACGACCAGGCCCAGTTGGCCACCGATCAGGCCGACAGCGCCTCCGCCAGCCAGATCGCCCTGGACGACGCCAATATCGCCTCGGCGCAGACACAGGTCACCACGGCGCAGACGTCGTTGGACGATGCGACCCTGCTGTCGACCATCGCCGGCACGGTGGCCTCGATGAACCTCACCGTCGGCCAGCAGGTGACCGCATCGACCTCCTCTGCGGCATCGGGTGCCGGCTCGTCCGGCACGAGTAGCTCAGGATCGACCGGCTCCACAGGGAGCGGCTCGTTCGCGGGCAGCTCCTCGAGCGCAGCCGCATCCTCCTCCTCGGCGGCATCAGGCTCGTCGAGCGCACAGGTCGTCGTGGTCTCGACGGGTTCGTACATCGTGAACGCGACGGTCAACAGCACGGCGGTCTCCCAGGTGCTGGTCGGCGATCAGGCGACGATCACCCTGTCGGGCTCCACCACCCCGGTCTACGGAACGGTGGGCTCGGTCGGGCTGCTGGCCACCACCACCTCGGGGGTGTCGTCCTTCCCGGTGGTCATCAACGTCACCGGCAGTCCGGCGGGCCTCTACGGGGGATCGAGCGCCAATGTCTCGATCATCGTCAAGGAACTGCAGGACGTCATCGTGGTACCGACCACCGCCATCACCTACAGCGGCAGTGCCACGACCGTCACCCTCGACTCCAACGGGACCAAGACCGCCCGGGACGTGACCATCGGCACGGCATCGGGCGGGGATACCCAGGTGGTCAGCGGGCTGTCCGTGGGCGACAAGATCTACGTGACCACGATCTCCTTCCGTGGGGCGCTGGGCACCGGGCGGACGGGAACCGGCGTCTTCGGCGGCACCGGCACCGGCACCGGCGGCACCGGCGGCACCGGCTTCGGCGGCGGGGGCTTCGGCGGCGGCGGCGGCTTCGGCGGATGACCGCGTCGAAGCACCCTGGCAGCGGATCGCCCGGTCCTCTCGGGGACACCGGGGAGGTGTGGGTCGAGAACACCGGGACCTATCCCCTGGTGCGGCCTCCGGTCATCGAGGCCCACGACGTGTGGAAGACGTACCGGAACGGATCGCTGGAGGTCGATGCGCTCCGTGGCGTGTCGTTCGAGATCCGGTCGGGCGAGTACGTGGCCGTGATGGGCCCGTCGGGATCGGGGAAGTCGACCCTGATGCACATCCTCGGCTGCCTGGACGTTCCCACGTCGGGCTCATTCCTCCTGGCCGGCGAGGACGTGAGCGCCATGTCCGAGGAGGAGCTGGCCCATGTCCGGAACCGGCGGATCGGCTTCGTCTTCCAGCAGTTCAACCTGCTCGCCTCGATGTCGGCGTGGCGGAACGTGGAGCTCCCGCTCCTGTATGCCGGCGTCGAGCGGGCGGAGCGCAAGCGGCGCGCCCTCGAGGCACTGGAGCGGGTCGGGCTCGACAGCCGGGTCGACCACCGACCCGGCGAGCTCTCCGGCGGCCAGCAGCAGCGGGTGGCCATGGCCAGGGCCCTGGTCACCGACCCCGACCTGATCCTGGCCGACGAGCCCACCGGCAACCTCGACTCGGTCTCCGCCAACGACATCATCGGGCTGCTCGCCGACCTCCATCGCAGTGGCCGCACCGTCGTGCTCATCACCCATGACGCCGACGTGGCCGAGGCCGGGGGCCGGACCATGCGGATCCGGGACGGACAGATCCTCGAGGGGGAGCCGGCCGAGAGCGGGGCGGTCGGCCGATGAACGTTCTCGAGACCTTTCGGACCGGACTCGAGGCGGTGGTCTCGCATCGCCTGCGCTCGGCACTGACCGTTCTGGGCATCATGATCGGCATCACCGCGGTGATCCTGACCGTCGGGCTCGGGGAGGGGGCACAGCAGCAGGTCAGCTCCCAGATCTCGGCCCTGGGCTCCAACCTGCTCACGGTCACGCCGGGAAGCACGACCTCGAGCGAGGGCATCCGCGGCGGGTTCGGTTCTGCGTCGACGCTGACCGTCGGGGACGCGACCGCGCTGTCATCGCGCGTGGTGGCCCCGGACATCAACGCGGTGGCCCCGGCCACGACCGTCTCGGACAGCCTGGTGGCGGGCACGACCAACTGGACGACCACGGTCGTGGGCACGGACCCCTCGTGGCTGACCGTCCGCGGGCGGTCGATGACCGAGGGGAGGTTCATCGCCGACCACGACCTGGCCACCCGGGCCGATGTGGTCGTGTTGGGGGCGACGACCGCCCAGGAGCTGTTCGGGTTCCGTGACCCGGTGGGCCAGACCGTCGACGTCGCCGGCCAGCCCATGTCGGTCATCGGCGTGCTCAACACGGTGGGCTCATCGTCGTCATCGTCGTCGACCACCTCGAACCCGGACGACCAGGCCATCGTGCCCTTGACGACCGCCTCGGCGCTGCTGTTCGGAGGGTCGAGCCGGAACTCGGTGAGCCAGATCCTCATCCAGGCGACGTCGTCCGGCACCCTGTCGGCCGCGTATCAGGAGGCGGACGCCGAGCTCCTCAGCCTCCACGGCGTCACGACGACGGCGAGCGCCGACTTCACCATCACCAGCGAGCAGCAGGTCCTCTCCACGGCCACCTCGGTCGACAAGACGCTGACCGTCCTCCTCGGCGGTGTGGCCGGGATCTCGTTGCTGGTGGGGGGTATCGGCGTCATGAACATCATGCTGGTCTCGGTGACCGAGCGGATCCGAGAGATCGGGCTGCGCAAGGCGCTCGGCGCCACCCCTCGCGTCATCCGCCGTCAGTTCCTGGTGGAGGCGTCGGTGCTCGGCTCCGTCGGCGGCGTCCTCGGTGCCGGGCTGGGCCTCCTCGGTGCCGCGATCCTTCCTCACTTCATCTCCGACAAGATCACCATCTCTCCGGTGGCCACTGTCGGAGCCATCGTGATCGCCATCGGCATCGGCATCGCCTTCGGCGTCTATCCCGCCAGCCGTGCCGCCCGCCTCGCCCCGATCGATGCACTTCGCAGCGAATGAGTCCCGTCATCCCCAACACACCAGCCAGAAGGAAACCAACCATGTACAACCCAGTGAGATCATCAGGTCGGACCGCCGTCACGGACTCCGGTCCCCGCCGCACGGGCCGCCCCGTCACGGTGCGGCGCCTGCTCGTCCTGTCGGCGCTCGGCGCGGCCGGCGTAGCCATGGCTGCGTGCGGGTCGTCGTCGGCCTCCACCCCGGCGTCGAGCTCGACGCCCACCACGAGCAGCGGTTCGTCAGCCAGTGGCAGCACGACCCCGCGGCAGTTCCCCGGCACCTCCGGCACGATCGCCGCCATCAACGGAACGTCCCTGGAGGTCCAGAACCCCACCACCGGTCAGGTCACCGTCAACTACACGTCGACCACCACCTTCCGCCAGACGGTGACCGCCTCTGGCTCCGCAGTGACCGTGGGCTCGTGCATCTCGGCATTCGGAAAGCCCACCTCCGGCTCCTCCTCGAGCAAGAGCGCCTTCGGCAGCCCGGTGACGGCGACGACGGTGTCCGTCTCCCAGCCGGCCTCGGGTACCTGCACCGGCGGATTCGGTGGCAGGCCCGGGGGGGCCACACCCGGTGGGGGCGGCAGTTCCACCCCGGGTACCGGTACCCGGCCGGCAGGTGCGAGCCGGTTCGGTAACGGTCAGTTCGGGGCCGCATCCGGAGAGGTGACTGCGGTCAACGGTTCGGTGGTGACCATCAACGAGACCAACCCGACCACCAAGGCGGCGTCCAGCGTGGCCGTCACCCTGACCTCCACGACGACCTTCACCACGACCGGTACGGCGTCCTCGACCGACTTGGCGGTGGGCAAGTGCGCCCGCGCCAACGGCAGTGCGGACACCACGGGGGCCATCGCTGCGCAGTCGATCACCATCTCCACGCCGGGCCCTGATGGATGCACCAGCGGGTTCGGCGGATTCCGAGGCGGCGCCGGTGGCGCCGGCGCCGGGGGTGCTGGAGCCAGTGCCTGATCAGGCCGAGTCGGTCGCCGTCCCACCGGTCGCGGGCGCGGACGAAGGAGTCGCGTCGAGCGCCGACGGTGACGCGAGCCGGCCCGGCCCCGGCATCCACCACCCGTCGGGATGGTTCTCGCCGTTCCGCCTCGTCATCGTCATCGTCCTGGTGGCGGCATCCGTGACCGCCTGGCTGCTCACCCGCCCTTCCACTCCCGCCTATCGGACGGCCGTCGTGGGAACGGGTACGGCCGTGGCGTCGCTGGACTCGGTGGGGACGATCGCCCCCATCAACCAGGCAAGCCTCAACTTCAACGTGTCGGGGACGGTCGGCGCAGTAGACGTCGCGGTCGGTCAGCAGGTGACCGTCGGCGAGGTGGTCGCGTCGCTCGAGACCACACCGCTGGACAACAGTGTGGTGACGGCTCGGGCGAGCCTGGCCTCCACGCAGGCCACCTTGGCGAGCGATGAGGCGAGCCAGGCAGCGGCGGCGACCGCAGCGTCGACGACCGCCGCGGCGACGGTGTCGACCACCACCACCACGTCGACGACGGCGCCCTCCACGGCAGCGGGGTCATCGGGCCAGGGCACACAGGAGATCGCCAAGCTTCAGGCAACCCTGGTTGCCGATCAGAAGCAGCTGGACGAGGATTCTGCTGCTGCGAGCGGTGCCCTCAACGAGGCCACGATCGCTTGCACCACCACGGCGACACCGACGACGGGCGCCGCCCAGCCCGGATTCACCCCGCCGCCGACGTCCCCGCCCACGTCCCCGACCACGACCACGCCCACCACCACCGTGTCCGGCGGATCGGCGTCGCCGACGACCTGCTCGGGGGCGCTGAGCCTGGCATCCGCGGCCCAGGAGAAGGTCTCCGCCGACGTCAAGACGGTGAATCAGGATCTCACGGCGCTCACGTCCGCGCTCGGGTCGTCGGGGTCCGGTTCCGGATCGGCCTCCGCAGGTTCGGGCAGTGGGACCGGTACTGCGGGTTCGGGCACCTCGTCGAACTCCGGAGGAACGAAGGGCACTTCGGTCGGAGCGGGCACCACGTCTCCGGCCGCCGCCACCGCCGGCTCCGCTGCTACCGGTGGTAGCACAACGGCGGGCACCGGGTCGACGGGCTCCAAGGCCAAGGTGGTGACCCCCCAGAAGCTGGTCCTCGACCAGGCGTCCATCGATGTGGCCCAGGCCGATCTGACCAACGCGCAACAGGCCGTCGGTGACGCCAATCTCGTGAGCACGATCTCGGGGACCGTGGGCTCGGTGACCGTCACTCCTGGCACGGCGGTGACGGCGGGATCGACCACCAGCACGCCACAGGTCGTGGTGATCGGTTCGGGCTCCTCCTACCAGGCGGCGACGACCGTCCCGGTGGCCAACATCGGTCAGGTCGCCATCGGCCAGCAGGTGCTCGTCACCCCTGACTCCACCGGCACGGTGCTGAACGGAACGGTGACGGCCATAGGGGTGCTGCCTACCTCCGGATCGACCTCCACGACCTATCCGGTCACGGTGTCCCTCGAGTCGTCCGATCTCGGTCTCTACTCGGGAGCGGAAGCCGAGCTCTCGATGATCACAGCGAGAGCGGTCGGGGTCACGACGGTTCCGTCGTCGGCCGTTCGGACCGTGGGATCGACGCACCTGGTGACCGTGGTCGACGGCACCACGACCAAGTCCGTCCGGGTCACCCTCGGAACGGTGGGCACCCTCCTGACCCAGTTGAGCTCGGGGGTGAAGACGGGGCAGCTCGTCGCCCTGGCCGACCTGAACGAGCCGGTGCCCACCTCGTCGACCACCAGCACCCGGACCGGCGCGGGCGGCTTGGGCGGCGCCGGCGGCGCCGGCGGTGCGGGCGGCTTCGGCGGTGCGGGCGGCTTCGGCGGCGCGGGCAGTTTCCGGAGTGGCGCCGTCGGCGGCTGATCACCGAGCCGCCGGGCACTGTGGACGGTAGCGTTCCCGCGGTGATCGACGACCCGCTGGTGGCCGAGGCAGTGCACGACACTGGTATCCGACGGCTCCAGCGCGCCTACGCCGACGTCGTCAATCGCCGGGCATGGGCCGAACTGGCGCAGCTGTTCCTCCCCGACGCCCCCGTCGTCATCGACCGGCGTGCCGGCGAGCCGCTCCGACTGGTCGGAGGACCGGCGCTCGGCGAGTTCATCGGGTCCTCTATCGAGCAGTTCGAGTTCTTCGAGTTCGTCGTCCTCAACGCCCACATCGCCTTCCCCCAGGGGGCCGGGGCCGGCACCGCCGTGTGCCGCCTCTTCATGTGCGAGATCCGCCAGCACCAGGCCAGCGGTCGTTGGACGAACGCGTACGGCCTCTACCACGACCGCTATGCATTTGTCGCGAACCGCTGGTGGTTCGCCGAACGGAGGTACCACTCCCTGGCCCGGCACGGGCCCGAGCTGGACGTCTTCCCCTTTCCCCGCCAACCGGGCATCGAAGTGCCGGGGATGGGATCGAGGGGCGATCGCTGAGGCATCCCCGGCCGGGCGGGTCCCCTGGCCCGGGTGCCGCATCATCCACGGGGGCCCGTTGTCATGGGAGCATCGTGTCCATGACGCTCCTCTTGGTCCGCCATGCCAACGCCGGGCGCCGAAGCGCCTACGAGGGTGACGACCGCGTGCGCCCGCTGTCCCCGAGGGGGCAGGCCCAGGCCGATGGGCTGGTGACCCTGTTGAAGGGCTACCGGCCCCGGAGGATCCTGAGCAGTCCCTACGTCCGCTGCTGCGAGACGGTGCGCCCGCTGTCGAAGGCCCTGGGCCTGCCCGTCGAGTCGGTGGACGCGCTGGCCGAAAGCCACGGGTCCGAGACGCTCCGACTGATGGAGCGGATGGCCGGCGAGTCGGCGGTGCTCTGCACCCACGGGGACGTCGCTCTCGAGGTGCTGGACACCCTTGCCGGGCAGCGACCGGCGAAGGCGCGCCAGTCGCTTCGGCTCCAGAAGGGCGAGGTGTGGGTGATCCAGTCGGTGGGCACTTCGCTCTCCATCGTCGAGCACCTACGTCAGGTGGCCGGCGGGAGCCGATAGCCGGCGCCGGGCCGCCGGCCGCCGCTCGGGGCACCGACCGCTACGCTCGGGTCGCCATGAACGACCAGAACCGGTTCGACCCGGGCTCCATCGGCACGTTCCGGGTGGTCGACCGACGCTTCGACGCTTCGTCGAGGACGCTCTCGCTCGGGTACGCACTCGACGACGCCGTTTCGTTCACCGAGACCATCACCTTCGAGACGCCGCCCGACGACGGCGGGAGTGCCGACGGCGCCGGGTTCGACCGGGCGCTCCTGCACCTCCACATGGCTGCGGGGACCAGCTACTACAAAGCTGCCGCCCCCCCGGTGATCCTGCTCGAGCACGACGGACTGACCGCCGCAGAGCAGAGGTTCCATCACGCCCTCTACGACCAGGGGCTCCGGGAGTTCGCGTTGGCGAACGGCCTCCCCGTCCCCCGTGCGGTGGAGATCGAGCAGTGCTCGACCCCCGTCGAGCCGCCCCGACCGACGGGCCTCTGCCGCCCCGGGGGCCTGCTGGTCCCGATCGGGGGTGGCAAGGACTCGATGGTGCTCATCGAGGCGGTACGGGACCTGGCCCCCACGCTGTTCGCGGTCAATCCCCACCCCCTGGTGCTCGAACTGGCCCGCCAGACCGGGCTCGAGCTCATCGTCGTCCGCCGCCGGCTCTCCCCGGAGTTGGCCGCTCTCAACCGTGCCGGTGCCCTCAACGGTCATGTCCCGATCACCGCCATCGTGTCGCTCATCGCGGTGGTCGGCAGCTTCCTCTACGGCTACGACACCATCGCCATGGCCGTCGAGCGCTCGGCCAGCGAGGAGACGGTGGTGGTGGGCGGTGTGCCGGTCAACCACCAGTACTCGAAGAGCCTCGAGTTCGAGCAGCTGCTGCAAAGCCTGATCGCCGGGGCCATCGACCCCGGCCTATCCTACGGATCGGCCCTACGGCCCTACTCCGAGCTGGCCATCGCCCGTGCCTTCGCCGGGCTCACCGGGTATCACGCCACCTTCTGCAGCTGCAACACCGTGTTCCGCCAGACGGCGGGAGCCGGCGACGGTTGGTGCGGGAACTGCCCGAAATGCCGGTTCGTGGCACTGATGCTGGCGCCGTACCTGAGCCCGGAGGCGGTGACGGCGATCATCGGCCGCGATCTGTTCGCCGATCCCCTCCAGGTGCCCGGGTTTGCCGCCCTCATGAGCGACCGGGACAAGCCGTTCGAGTGCGTCGGTGAGCGGCGGGAGTCGGCCGCAGCCATGAGGGTCCTGAGCGGCCTGCCAAGGTGGAGGGAGACGGTGGTCGTGTCCTCGCTGGGTCGGACGGCCACGGACATGGTGTCGGAACGTGAGGTCACCGCCCTATTGACCCCCGACTCGGCGCTGGCGTTCTCCGACCCGGAGGTGGCGTCCGCGGTGGATCGCCTGTTGACGGCGATCCCGTGACCCTCGACGAGTTGGTCGCCTGCCGGGTGGCGGTCTGGGGTCTCGGGCAGGAGGGCCTGGCCATGGCCGCGCTCCTCTGGGACCGGGGGGTGGAGCCGGTGCTGATCGACGACCGTCCGCAGATCGCCGCCGACCGGGCGGCCCACCGACTGGCCGGACGGACGGACGTGGTCACTCCCGCGTCGATGCGGTGGTCCGATGTGGACGTGGTGGTCCGTTCCCCGGGGGTGAGCCGGTACCGCCCGGAACTGCTGGCGGCCGAAGGATCCGGCGTATCGGTCACCACGGCTATGGCCCTCTGGCTCGAGGACTTCGCCGACGCCCGGGTAGTGGCCATCACCGGCACCAAGGGGAAGAGCACCACCGCCGCGCTCACCGCGGCAATCCTCGGGCACGACGGATCGGAGGTGGCCCTGATCGGGAACATCGGGGTCCCGGTCACCGAGATGTACGGCCGGGCCCTGGCCGACGCCTACGTCGTCGAGGTCTCCTCGTACCAGGCGGCCGACGTCACCGTCACCCCCGGGGTGTGCGTGCTCACCAGTCTGGCTGCCGATCATCTCGACTGGCACGGTGGCGAGGAGCCGTACTACCGCGACAAGCTGCGGTTGATTGAGGCCGGTCCTGCCGGGGAGTTGGCGGTGAGTGCGGCGAGCCCCGAGGCGATGCGCCGCACCGATGGACACCCCCACCGGACGCCCTATGGCCCCGCCGGCCGGGTGCGGCTGGCTCCCTCCGGAATGGTGGAGCTCGACGGCGAGCCGTTGGTCGAAGCCCGGCTGCTGCACACGCCGGGCCTCCACAATGTGTGGAATCTGTGCGGCGCCATCACGGCTGCGTTGCTGCTCGACGGGCATTCCCCGTCCACGCAGGCGGTGGAGTCGGCCGTGGACGGGTTCGCCGGGTTGCCGTCACGCTGCCATACCGTCGGCGAACGCCACGGGCTCACTTTCGTCGACGACGCCCTGGCATCGAATCCGTTCGCGGCGGCCGCCTCGGTCACCGCCTACCCCGGCCGTGAGCTGACGGTGATCCTGGGCGGCGCCGACCGGGGCGTGGACCCTGCCGTGCTGGTGGACGCGCTGGTCGACCGGACGCCGGCTCCCCGGGTGATCGTCCTTCCCCCGGACGCCCAACGGCTGGTCGACGCCATCACCTCTGCCGCGGGTGGGGGCCGGCCTCCGGTGACGGTGCAGGCGGCAGAGGACCTCGATGCTGCGGTGCGGGAGGCGATTGCGTCGACCGCGCCCGGCGGCGTGGTGCTCTTCTCGCCCGGCGCACCGACGCCCGAGGGAGGCGGGGGATACGCGGAGCGCAGCCGGCAGTTCATCGAAGCCAGCGGACTCTCCGGCGCCGCCGGCGAAGGACCCCACGGGGCGTCGGGGACGCAGTGACCGTGCCGCGCCCGACGGCGACGGTAGGGACGGAACCAGGAGGATCACCGTGACCCAGATCACCATCATCACCGAAGAGGTGCGCGCGGTCGAAGCCACGCCCGACCCTGCTTGCGGTACATTCCTCATCGATGTCGACCGTCTCCCCGGCGCTCTCGGCTGGGGAGGAAAAAGCTGCTGGTCACTTTCTCGAGCTGGTGCGGCTGCCGCTACGACCTGCCGGGCTGGCAGGCCCTCCACGACGAGTTGCACCGGTTCGGGTTCACCGTGGTCGCGGTGGCCATCGATGACAGTGCGGACGATGTCCGGCCGTTCGTGGAAGGGATCACCATGCCGGTCCTCTACGACCCCAACCATGTGCTGACCGAGCTGTACGCCATCTCCAACGTGCCCACCGTGGTGTGGATCGACGAGGAGGACCGCATCGTGCGGCCCAACGGAGCCGCCTTCGGCACCGACACGTTCGCCGACTTCACCGGGGTTGAGTCGGCGCCCCACCTCGACGAGGTCCGACGGTGGGTGCGGGAGGGGGTGGTCCCGGTCACCGAGGACGAGGCGCGCCATGCCGTTGGCGACCTGTCGAGTGACGAGGTGCTGGCCCGCCTCCACTTCCGGGTCGCCGCCGAGGCCCGTCGCCGAGGGAATCAGGAGGCCACCCGGCGCCACCTGGCGCGGGCGTCCGAGTTGGCGCCGGAAGACCTGACCATCTGGCGGGCGGCCATGCCGCTGGTCGGCAAGGACCCGTTCGGTGACGCGTTCTTCGTCAAGTACGAGGAGTGGAGGCAGAAGGGGAGCCCGTTCCATGGCCTCCCGGCGGTCAGGGGTCCCGAACCCGCGACCTGATCGGAGAGGGGGCGGGGCTAGCGGAGCCGCCAGTCCCGTCTCGAACCGGAGGCGAAGGCGCGCTGGCCCTCGGCGAGCGCCTCCTCGCTGTTGCCGAGGCCGACGAAGGCGTAGCCGAGGGCCAGGGCCTGGCTTCGACTCAGGTCCCGTCCCGCCCACAGGGCGCGCAGCGAGCCCTGGACCGCCAGCGGCGGAGCCGAGGCGATGGCCTCGGCCGCCCACCGGGCCCTCTCCCGCAGATCGGCGACGTCGGTGGCCAGCTCGGACACCAGTCCGATCTCATGGGCCCGGGCGGCGCTCAACCGCTCCGACGCGCCGAGCAGGGTGAGGCGGGCCAGCTCGCCGAAGGGCATGCGCCCGGACATCTGCAGCGGCTCGAAGGCAGCGGCCATGCCGTAGGAGACGTGGGGGTCGAAGAAGGTGGCGGCCTCGGTGGCGATGAGGAAGTCGACCTCGCCGAGCAGGTAGAACGCGCCGCCGCAGGCCATCCCGTTGACGGCGCCGATGACCGGCTTCCACAGATCGCACGACTTGGGTCCGAGATCCTCACCGGGGTCGTCGAACATGAAGGGAGTGGTCCCGGCTCCCACGTGGACCGGCTCGCCGTCCTCGCCGGCGGTGGCGTCGGGCTCGGTTCCCCCGAGGGCCTCGTTGCGATCGATGCCGGTGCAGAATGCCTTGTCGCCCGACCCGGTCAGCACCACCACCCGGACGTCGTCGTGGCGCCGGAGCGCGCGCCACAGGGTGCGCAGCTCCCGTTGCATGACGGCGTTGAAGGCGTTGTGGACGTCGGGACGGTTCAGCGTCACCCAGGCGACGCCTTCGTGCTCCTCGTACCCCACTGTCTCGAAGAAAGGGATGGTTGCCATGGGTGGCCAGCTCCGTTCTCACTCGGCCCTCGCCGGACGGCCGGCCCGAGGCTTGCGCGCTACGGTGCGCAGCGGGCACCCTAGCGCCCACCCGGTGGTCGACGCGGTCCCGACCCAACCGGCGACCAGCCCGACGACAGAGGAGGAGCCCCAGGTGGCAGACGACATCCTGAACACGATCATCGGCAAGCCGACCGGCACAACCGTCGTCACCGTGGAGCGGGGGCAGCTTGCCCTGTTCGCTTCGGCCGTCAAGGACGAGAGCCCGATCTACCGTGACCCGAGGGCCGCCGCCGAGGCGGGGCTGCCGGGGATCCCCGCACCGCCCACCTACCCCTTGGTCATGGGCAACTTCGGCGCCTACCCCGAGTTGCAGCCTGGCGATGCACCCAGCGGCAACCCGATGGCCGAGGTGATCGGGCCGCTGATGGCCAAAGGCGGACTGATCCTCCATGGCGAGCAGGAGTTCACCTATCACCGCCCGGTGTTCGCCGGTGACGTGCTGGTGGGGGAGGGCAAGGTGGTGGACGCCTACCGGAAGGAGTCCAAGGGCAGGACGATGACGTTCGTAGTGGTCGAGACGGCGTGGAGCGAGCGGTCCACCGGTGAGCCGGTGTGCACCTCGCGCATGAACATCATCCACCGCATCTGATGGCCGCGGACACCGCAGCGTCGCCGTCGGACGATGTCCTCCGCCGGATCGAGGACGGTATCGCCTGGATCACCCTCAACCGCCCGGCGGCCGGAAACGCCCTCACCACCGACATGCGGGAGCAGCTCGTCGCCTGGCTCGAGGAGTCGTCCGCGGACCTCGCCGTGCGGGTGGTGGTCCTGACCGGGGCGGGGGAAAAGGGATTCTGCACGGGCGCCGACCTCCGCTCGCAGGCAGCCGCCCCGCCCCGCCCCGAGGGCGCGCCCGACCGCGCCGTCGGCGATGCCGCCCGGCTGATCCGCACGGGGTGGCAGCGGCTGGTGGGCGCTGTGCTCGACTGCGAGAAGCCGGTGATCGCCGCGGTCAACGCCACGGCGGCCGGTGGCGGCATGCATCTGGCCCTGGCCTGCGACCTGGTGTTGGCCGCCGAGGAGGCCAGGTTCATCGAGGTCTTCGTGCGGCGGGGGATCGCCCCGGACGCCGGTGGGGCCTATCTCCTGGCCAGGCTCATCGGGCCCCAGCGAGCCAAGGAGCTGTTCTTCTTCGGCGACGACCTGCCGGCGGTGGACGCCGAGCGCCTGGGCCTCGTCAATCGGGTCGTCCCCCGTCGCCAGTTGCTGGACGTGGCCGGCGAGTGGGCGGCGCGGCTGGCCAGCGGCCCGACCAAGGCGCTCGGTGCCGCCAAGTACCTGACTAATCGGGCACTCGAGTCCGACCGGGCAACTGCCCTGTGGGACGAGGCGGTGGCCCAGGAGCTGGTGATCGGGACCGAGGACTGCGGCGAGGGGCTGGCCGCGTTCGCCGAGCGCCGGCCCCCGGTGTTCCGGGGCTGGTAGGCGGGCGCGCCCCGCTAGAACCGGTTCTGATTCCGGCCGCCCGGGATGCTAGAAACTCTGGCGTGACTCCGACTCTGCTCCATCGCTTCGGAGCCTGACCGGTGCCCATCGGGATCCGCGACGAGCACGAGGACCTCCGTGTCTCGGTCCGGCGCTGGGTCGAGTCACGCTGCCCGCCTGCGGTGACCCGGGCCGCCCTCGATGCCGAGGCCGACGTGCTCCCTCCCTTCTGGGAGGACCTTGCCGCCCAGGGCACGCTCGGGATCCATCTGCCCGGGGAGTTCGGTGGCCAGGGTGCCGGCATCGTGGAGCTAGCCGTGATCGCCGAGGAGCTGGGGCGGGCTGCCGCTCCCGGCCCGTGGGCCTCCACCGCTGTGGTGGGCGCCGTGGTGGCCGACTGCGGGAGCCCCTCACAGGCCAAGGAGCTCGTGGGCGGGCTGGCCGACGGCTCCACCCCTGCCTCCGTGGTCGTCCCTGTCGGCGGGCACGACGGTTCCGCGGTCACGTGGCCGGGTCTGTCCGGCCACCCAGGCCGGGACGGTGCGGTGACGGTGGACGGAACGCTACGGCCCGTCCCCAACGGGTCGGTGGTCTCGCTGGTGTTGGCCCCGGTCGCCGTGGGCGACACGGTGCAGTGGATGCTGCTCGAACGGGGCGACGCTGCCGCGGTCGAGCCCATGGCCAGCTTCGATCCCTCCCGGCCGTCGGCGACCTGGATGCTGCAGGGCGCCCGGGTGCCACCCGAGCGGGTCCTGGCCGGCGCAGCGACCGGCCGGATCCGCGACCTGGCACTGGTGGTCGCATCGGCCGAGGCCGTCGGCGGTGCCCGCTGGTGCCTCGATACGGCAGCCGAGCATGCGCGCACCCGCCACCAGTTCGGGAGGCCGATCGGCCAGTTCCAAGCGGTGAAGCACCGACTGGCCGACATGCTCGTCGCCGTCGAGCAGGGGGTGGCCTCGACCTGGGACGCGTCCACGGAGATCGATCAGGGGCACACCCCGCCCGACGGCGCCGCCGCCGAGGCCGGGGACCACGTGCGCCTCGCCGTGCAGCTCGCCGCCAACCTGGCCCTGGACGGCTATGTCGAGGCCGCCAAGGGGGCCATCCAGGTCCTGGGGGGCATGGGCTTCACCTGGGAGCACGACGTCCACATCCACCTCCGGCGGGCGACGACCCTTCGACAGCTCCACGGTGGGACCGCCCCCCTGCGAGCCGGGTCGGCGCGCCTTGCGCTCGGGGGATGGCGCCGTCGGCTCACCATCGAGTTGCCCCCGGAGGCCGAACAGCTCCGTGACCGGCTCACCCCGATCGCGGCGGCCATCGCCGCCCTCGAGGACCAGGGGGAGCAGCGGCGTGCCCTGGCCGACGAGGGCCTGCTGACCCCGCACTGGCCGTCCCCGTGGGGTCGTGACGCCGGAGCGGTGGAGCAGCTGGTGATCGACGAGATCTGCGCCGAGGTGGGTCTCCACCGGCCCAACCTGGCGGTGGCCGCCTGGGCTCTTCCCACCATCATCGCCCACGGCACCCCCGAGCAGACGGAACGTTGGGTGGCCCCGACCCTCCGCGGAGAGCTGCTCTGGTGCCAGCTGTTCAGCGAGCCGGGTGCCGGTTCCGACCTGGCTGCCCTGAGCACGCGGGCATCCCGTGTCGAGGGCGGCTGGTCGCTCGTGGGGCAGAAGGTGTGGACCTCGGTGGCGGCCCGGGCCGACATGGGCATCTGCCTGGCCCGCACCAACCCGGACGCCCCGAAGCACCGGGGCATCACTTACTTCGTGGTGGACATGAGGTCGCCGGGTATCGAGGTGAGACCGTTGCGGGAGATCACCGGCGAGGCACTGTTCAACGAGGTGTTCTTCGACGGGTGCTTCGTACCCGACGAGTGCGTGGTCGGCGAGATCGACGGGGGTTGGAGGCTCGCCCGGACCACGCTGGCCAACGAGCGGGTGTCGCTCTCCTCCGACTCGGCCTTCGGCGGCGCCCTCGAGGGCGTGCTGGCGCGGGTTGCGGCCGATCCCGGGCTCCAGGACCCGGTCACCCTCGATCGGCTGGGTCATCTCCTGGCCGAAGCGCAGTCCCTGGCCCAGCTGGGCGTGCGGGCCACCCTCCGATCCGTCGGCGGCCTCCAGCCCGGGTCCGAGTCGAGTGTGCGCAAGTTGCTCGGTGCCGAGTTCGAGCAGCGCGTCCACGAGTTCGGACTTGACCTTTGCGGCCCCGACGGTGCGGTGGTGGACGGGGACGCCGCCGTCTCGGCCCACGGCGTCCTGCAGAGCAAGTGCCTCACCATCGCCGGCGGGACCAGCGAGGTCCAGCGCAACGTCATCGGTGAGCGCCTGCTCGGCCTGCCACGTGATCCCGACCCGGGCCGGTGAGTGTGGCAGTGTTGCGGTCGCCGGACGCGGCAGACGAGAAGGGAGGCCCGATCGATGGGTGACCAGGTGCTGTACTTCGAGGACGTGGCCGAAGGGGACCGGGCCCCCGAACTGGCCCACGTGCTGACCCGGACCGATCTGGTGGCCTACGCCGGAGCATCGGGCGACTTCAACCCCATGCACCACGACGAGGTGAAGGCCACGGCCGCCGGCCAGCCCAGCGTGTTCGGGCACGGGATGTTCTCCATGGGCCTCGTCGGAACGGCCATCACCAACTACGTGGGAGTGGGCAACGTACGGAGGTTCCAGGTGCGGTTCGCCAGGCAGACCTGGCCCGACGAGGAGTTGCGCACGAGGATCGTGGTCACCGGGACACGGACCGAGGGCGACGACCACCTGGTCGACCTCGACGTCCGGCTCCACAACGTCGACGGCGAGGAGAAGGTGGTCGGGGAGGCCACCGCCGTCGTGCCCTGCCGCCTCTGAGCATCGTTTCCGGGCGGCGCCCCGGTCCGTCGCACGGACCCACCTACGGCCCGGGATCCCACGGGAGGGCCACGGAGCGACGGTGACGGTCGACCGGCATCGGGAGCCCAGGCGGTAGGTTCGTACCGCGCCTGCGGCCGTGCCGGCGATGCGAAGAGGCCAGAGGAGAAGAGTGGACCGACGGTGGTGGCGCGCAATCCGGGTACCGGTGGTCCTCGGGGCGGTGGCCGCGTCGGTGTTGGCCGGCTGCGCCAACGTGACCACCACCACCGTCTCCCATGCCGGTGACACCGACGGGGTGACCCCCACCTCCATCAAGGTGGGGGCGCTGGCCTCACTCAGCGGCTTCGCCAGCTCCGACTTCGCACCGGTGGTGACCGGTGCGAAGGCCTACTTCGACCGGCTCAACGCGGCCGGTGGCGTGGACGGGCGCAAGATCATCTACTCGCCCATCCTCGACGACGGGACCTCGCCGTCGGGCGACACGTCGGCGGCTCAGCTGTTGGTCCAGGACAGGGTGTTCGCGGTGGTCGGTGTGGCCACCCCCTTCTTCACGGGGTCCTCCATCCTGCGGGCCCAGTCGGTGCCCACTTTCGGACTGCAGGAGAACACCAACTCCCAGTGGGCGGGGCCGACCATGTTCGGTGCGAACGGCTCCTACGTCGACTCGTCGGCCCCGCAGCCCCAGGTGGCCTTCGTGTTCCAGCGCACCCGCTCCCATCGGGCCGCGGTACTTGCCTACAACGTGGCCCAGTCATCGGAGGGGTGCGTGAGTGTCATCCAGGCACTGGCCCGATTCCACGTCGACACACCGGTGGTGGACCTGTCCATCCCCTACGGCGCCGCGTCGCTCGACGCCGATGTCACCCGAATGCAGCAGAACGGGGTCGACTTCGTGGCCACCTGCATGGACACCACTGGCGACATCAAGCTGTCCCAGACGCTCCAGCAGCACGGCATGGGCTCGACCGTCCAGTACTGGCTCGACGGGTATGACCAGCAGACCCTCCAGAACAACCAGGCGGCCATGGACGGCGTGTACTTCCTGCTGCAGCAGACACCCTTCGAGATGACCGCCCTCCAACCCGGCGCCTACCCGGGGATCGACCAGTTCAACGCCGCCCTCAAGAAGTACGCACCCCCGGGGACCGAGCCAAGCACGGCCGCACTGGCCGGCTGGCTCAGCGCCGACCTGTTCGCCCAGGGCCTGCGGGCCGTCGGCCCCGACCTCACCCGCAGCGCCCTGGTGGCGGACATCAACAAGTTCACGGACTACACGGCGGAAGGGGCCATCCCGCCGGTGGACTGGACGGTCGCCCATACGGCGATCACCTCCCTCGACTGCTCCTCCTTCGTCCGGGCCCGCGGGGACGTCTTCGTGCCGGTGTTCGCCACCCCCTCCACCGTGTACGTGTGCTTCCACCAGTTCGCACCGTCGAGCACCACGGTGACCACGCTGCCGAGCCAGCCGGGGGTGCCGAGCCGGTGACCCAGTTCTTCAACTACGCAGTGCCGGGGATCCCCTTCGGGTGCGTCTTCGCCCTGATGGCCGTGGGCCTGGTGCTCACCTACAAGGCGTCGGGCGTCTTCAACCTGGCCTTCGGGGCCCAGGCCTTCGTCTCGGCCCTGGCCTACGTCTCGCTGATCGAGGACGGTTGGCCACGATGGGCGGCAGGGGTCCTGGCGGTCTTCGTCCTGGGACCAGTGGTGGGCGTGCTCCTCGACCGCCTCCTCTTCCGCCGGATCCGCACGGCCTCGCCCCTGGTGAAGCTGGTCCCGTCCCTCGGGCTGCTGGTGGCGCTGCCCCAACTGGCGCTGATCATCGCCGGCTCCACACCGGACATCCCGCCGCCGGCGCTGTTCGTCAACGCCCAACGCGTCTACCTCCACCTCGGCTCGGTGCCGCTCAGCGGGCTCGAACTGTCCATCACGGGGTCCACCGTGCTCGTCGTCGCCGTCCTGGTCGCCCTGTTCCGCTTCACGCCGGTCGGACTCGAGATGCGGGCGGTGGTGGAGAGCCCGAGGATGACCGAGCTGGCCGGGGTCAACGCCGGGCGGATCAGCGCCTTCGCCTGGATACTTTCGAGCGTGATGGCCGCCCTGGCCGGGGTCCTGTTGGCGCCGCTCTACTCGCAGCTGGACCCCCAGAACTTCACCGTCCTGCTGGTGTGGGGCATCGCCGGTGCGGTGATCGGCCGGTTCTCCAGCCTCCCACTCGCCCTGCTCGGGGGCCTCTTCCTCGGTGTGGCACAGCAGATCGTGGCCGGCTACCTGCCCGCCGGCATCATCGCCACCGGGTTGCGGCCGTCGCTGCCCTTCGTGGTCCTGCTGATCTTCCTGCCGTTCACCCGGCAGCGGCAGTTCGACGACCCACTGGCGGGTTGCGATCCACCGTCTGCCACCGTCGAGACCGAGACCCTCGGGTACCGGTCGGCCACCACGCTTGCCGGGGCGGGCGAGGACGACGTCCATGCGGTCGGCCTCTGGCACCGCCGACTGGGCCTCGAGGGTCCCGATGCATGGTGGTACCGCTTCGTTCGGCGGCCCACCTCCACGCTGGCGTGGGTGCTGGCGGCCCTGGCCGTGTTGTCCGCGCTGACCTGGGTGCCGGCGGACTGGCTGCTGACGATGACCCAGGGCATCGCCTTCGGCGTGATCTTCCTCTCCCTCACCGTCCTGACCGGGATGAGCGGGCAGATCTCCCTCTGCCAGGCCACCTTCGCCGGCCTGGGCGGGTTCGCGGCCGGCCAGCTGGCGGATCACTTCGGGCTCCCGGTGGTCATCGGCATGGTCGCCGGCGGCTTGCTGGCGGCGGCCCTGGGTGTGATCGTTGCCGTGCCGACCCTCCGGCTCGCCGGACTGCCGCTGGCCCTGGCCACCCTGGCGTTCGCCCTTCTGGCCGACAACATCCTCTTCCCCAACTCCTGGGTGGGGAACGGTGCGAGCGGCGTCATCGTGCCGCGGCCGTCGGCCGGGCCGGTGAACCTTTCCGCCTCCAAACCGTTCTTCCTCCTCTCGCTGGCCATCCTCTCGGTCACCGCCGGCATCGTGAAATTGATCGGTGACGGCACCATGGGACGGTTCCTGGCCGCCATGCGGGGGAGCGAGCTGGCGGCCAGCTCGGTGGGCATCGACGTCTACCGGCTGCGGGTCGTCGTCTTCGCCATCTCGGCCGGTCTGGCCGGCGTCGGGGGCGCCCTGTTCGGGTCCCTCGAGGGATCCCTCTCGCCCACCGACTTCAACTACCAGATCTCCACGGTGCTGCTGGTGGTGGTGGCCATCGTCGGGCTCGGGTCGATCTCGGGGGCCGTGGTGGCCGGGCTGGTGTACACCACCCTCCAGGTGGCGGTCACCACCCTGCCCAGCCGGTACGCGGGCCTGGTGGCGGTCCTCTTCGGCCTCGCCACGCTCAGCTACACCCGCCATCCGGAAGGGTTCCTCGACTACCTGGGGAACAGGACGCTGACCTTCATCGCACGCAACGGGGCCATGTCCCGCCTCATGGGGCGCAGCGGGACGGGCGGCCGCGGCCAGCCGCCGCGGAACGAAGGTGCCGGGAATCCCGACGGTGACGTGTTGGTGCCGACTCCCGCTCCCGGCGGTGCAACGTGATGCCGTCCCCCCTGCCGTCGTGGCCCTCCCTGCTGGTGGCCACCGGCATCTCGAAGCAGTTCGGGGGCATTCAGGCGCTGTCGGAGCTCTCCTTCGAGGTGGGACGGGGTGAAGCGGTCGGCATCGTCGGCCCCAACGGCGCCGGCAAGACCACCCTGTTCAATTGCCTCCTGGGGCTGGAGACGCCCGACACCGGAAGTGTCGTCTTCGACGGCGTGCGGATCGACCGGCTCCCGGTGTGGAAGAGAAGCAGGCTCGGAATCGGCCGGACCTATCAGCGCATGGAGCTCTTCCGGGGCATGACGGTCGCCGACCACCTGCTGGTGTCCGAACAGGCGTCGTCAGGGACGTTCCGGTTCTGGCGCGACTTCCTCAACCGGGGTGGGCCCACCCCGGGGGAGCTGCACCATGTCCAAGAGGTGCTGGACCTGCTGGGTCTCGAGGCCATGGCCGATCGACCGGTGGACGGCCTCGATCTGGGCCATGCCCGGTTGGTGGAGTTGGGTCGCGCCATGATGGGCGCCCCGAAGCTGCTCATGCTGGACGAGCCGTCCTCGGGGCTCGACGCCGGGGAGACGGCCCGTCTGTCGACGGTCCTGGCCTCTCTCAGGAGCGCCCGGACCACGGCGGTGGTGCTCGTGGAGCACGACCTGCAACTGGTCGAGTCGGCGGTCGACCGGCTGTGCGTCCTCAACTTCGGCCGCATGCTGGCTTCGGGGCGCGTCGACGAGGTCCTGGCCGACACCGAGGTCCGCCGCGCCTACCTGGGGGCCGGCGGGTGAGCGGACCCCCCCTGCTCGAACTCGAAGGCGTGAGCGCCTCGTACGGCCCCTACCGCGCCCTGTTCGACGTATCGCTGTCGGTGGGTGCCGGCTCCGCCCTGGCCCTGGTCGGAGTCAACGGCGCCGGGAAGTCGACCGTGGCCAGGGTGGTGTCGGGATTGGTGCCGGTGACCTCGGGCAGGATCCGCTTCGACGGGGTGGACATCACCAGGCGCCCTGCCTACGAGATCGCCAGGATGGGCCTGACCCATGTCACCGAGGGACGGTCGGTGTTCTCCTCCCTGACCGTCGAGGAGAACCTCACCCTCTCGTTCCGGCAGGCCCTCGGGCGGCGCGAGGTGCCCGCCGCCCTCGAGCGGGCCTACGGCGCATTCCCCAGACTGGGGCAACGGCGGGCCCAGTCTGCCGGCACCCTCTCGGGGGGCGAGCAGAGGATGCTGGCTCTGGCCCGGGTGCTGGTCGTGCGTCAGAAGCTGCTGGTCGTCGACGAGCTCTCGTTCGGCCTGGCGCCGGTGATGGTCGACGAAGTCTATGCCGCCCTCGGGCAGGTGCTGTCGGCCGGGACGTCGCTCCTCATCATCGAGCAGCACGTCGACCGGGCACTCCACTTCGCCGATGCGGTGGTGGTCCTGAGCAAGGGAAGAGTGGTCTACGACGGCACGGTCGAAGGAGCGGAGTCGCGGCTGAGCGAGCTGGTACTCGGCCGGGTGGAGCAGTGACCGGAAGGCCGGAGTGGGCCGTGCCTAGGAGAGGCTGAAGGGCGGCACCTGCGACGAGGCGTTCTTGAACAGCTCCCCCTTTGCCGCGGCCAGCTCCTCGGGCGTCCACATCGAGTCGCGGTGCAGCTCACCGACCGGGTGGAATCCGCCCGTGGCCCAGATGTCGCCGCCGTAGACGATGAAGTTCTGACCGGAGATGTCGGCAGCCTCGTCCGTGGCCAGAAAGGTCACCAACTGCGCGACGTTGCGGGGATCGAACTTATCGAAGCCGGCGTCGGCCTTGGCCATCTCCCCGAACAGGTTTTCGGTCATGCGGGTTCGGGCTCGGGGCGAAATGGAGTTGACGGTGATCCCGTAGCGCCCGAGCTCGCGGGCCAGTACCCAGGTCAGCGAGGCGATGCCCGCCTTGGCCGACGAGTAGTTGGCCTGGCCTGCGTTGCCGAAGAGGCCGGCTTCCGACGAGGTGTTGATGATCCGACCGGTGACCTCCTCGCCCGCCTTGGCCCTGCCCCTCCAGTAGACCGCGGCGTGATGGGATGGTGCGAAGTGGCCCTTCAAGTGGACCCGGATGACGTCGTCCCAGTCCGACTCCTCCATGTTGAAGCACATCTTGTCCCGCAGGATCCCGGCGTTGTTGACCAGGATGTCGAGTTGGCCGAAGGTGTCGATCGCCTGGTCGACGAGGGCCTTGGCGCCGTCCCACGAGCTCACGTCGGAGGCGTTGACCGCACCGTCGCTGCCTCCCGCCCTGATCAGCTCGACCACCTCCTCGGCCGGGTGCTTGTCGCCGCCTTCTCCCTGGAGGGAGGCGCCCACGTCGTTGACGATCACCTTGGCTCCCTGCGAGGCCAGCACAAGGGCCTCCTCGCGTCCGATCCCCCGTCCTGCGCCGGTGACGATCGCCACCTTGCCGTCGAGCATTCCCATGGTGTCCTCCTGTGTTCGGTTCCCCGGTCACCGCGCACGTTGACGCCGCGACGGAACCGGGGAAGCATGGCCGATACCCACCCGTACCGGCAAGACAGGATGCGCCATGACGACTGACACCCACGCCGCGCCTCCGACCGGCGGTCACCGAGTGGCACTGGTGACGGGAGGGGGCCGGGGGATCGGCCGGGCCATCGCCCTCGGGCTCGCAGCCGACGGGTGCGACGTCGCCGTCAACTACCGGCGGGACGCGGAAGCGGCCGGAGGGACGGTTGCCGCCATCGAATCACTGGGCCAGCGGGCCGTTCCCTACCGGGCATCGGTGGACGACCCCGATGCCGCACTGGGACTGGCCGCCGACGTGCTCGGCGACTTCGGTGCTGTGGACATCCTGATCTGCAATGCCGGCGTCGCCAGCCGCGGCCGCTCCGTTGTGGAGACCGACCTGACCGAGGTGGACCGGCTCATGCGCACCCACGTCCACAGTGCATTCCTCCTCTGCAAGTCGCTGCTCCCGTCCATGCGCGGGCGGCCCCGCGGCGACGTCGTCTTCATCTCGTCGGTGGCCGCCCGGTTGCCGGGCGCCAACGGGTCGCCGTACAACATGGCCAAGGCGGCCCTGGAGGCACTGGCCATGACCGTGGCCAAGGAGGAACGGACTTCGGGGATTCACGCCAACGTGGTTGCACCCGGTCTGGTGGTCACCGAGATGGGCAGGCGCCTGGTCAAGGGCGCCATGGGGGTCGACGACATCGGTTCCCTCGATGCCGGGTCGCCCTTCGGGCGGGTGTGCCGTCCCGAGGACGTCGCCGACGTGGTGCGGTTCCTGGTCTCGCCGGCGGCGGAATACGTCACCGGACAGGTGGTCACCGTCGACGGCGGCGGCTGATCCGGCCGGGGGGCGTTTGCTGCCCGATGGTAGGTTCGCGGCGTTCGGCCGAACGCGAACGGAGACGGTGTGAGCGGACAGGATCAGTCAGCGGGCAAGGCGCACGGCGCCCAGATGGTCGGAGCCGCGGTCAGCAAGGTCACGCCGCAACTGCAGAGGATCGAGCGCAAGGTTCGCCGCGAAGCGACCCGCCTCGCCGGGCTCTCGTTCGCCCAGCTGCCCCCGCGGGAGGCGGTCCGCATGGCCTACAACGTCCTGCTCCGCCGCGAACCCGACGAGCCGGCCTGGAGCGACCAGGCCGGTGCCATGGCCGCGGGACTGCTCTCCCACGGCGACGTGGTCGACCGCATCCGCTGTTCGAGCGAGTACCGGACGCAGGTACCGGTCGGCGAGGCCGGGTTCCACAGCTCGCTCCACACCAGCCGGTGCGAGTTCATCATCGGCCTGCCGCCGGCACGGCGGATCGTGGACCTGGGGGGCGGCCACACCACGGACTCGCGCGGTGCCCTGGTGGTACTCGGCTACCCGTACGACTTCGACGAGCTGGTGGTGGTCGATCTGCCGCCGGACGACCGCCACCCGCTCTACCACTCGGAGCGGTTCGGGGCCGGGGACACCGAGCGGGGCAAGGTCCGCTACGAGTACCGGTCGATGGCCGACCTGTCGTTCGCCGACGATGCTTCCGTTGACCTCGTCTACAGCGGTCAGTCCATCGAGCACGTCACCGAGGCCGACGGGGACACGGTCCTCGAAGAGGCATTCCGCATCCTCCGGCCGGGTGGGTACATGGCCATCGACACGCCCAACGGCCGGGTCTGCCGCCTGCAGCAGGCGGGGTTCATCGACCCGGACCACGAGGTGGAGTACACGCTCGACGAGCTGCGTGACAAGGTCACCAGGGCAGGCTTCGACGTGCTCACCGAGCGGGGCCTCAATTGGGGCGGCCCGGCGGTGACCGCCGGCGAGTTCGACCCGGTTGCCCTGGCCGGCAACTACGGCGTGCACTACGACGCCGAGGCGTGCTACCTGCTGGCCCTGCTGATCCAGAAGCCGGCGGGACGGTAGCCCCGCGCCCATCGGACGTGTTCAGCCGTCGGCGGGTTCGAGCACGAAGACCGGGATCTCCCGCGCCGTCTTGCGCTGGTAGTCGGCGTAGTCGGGGTAGGCGGCCACGGCCCGCTCCCACCAGACCGCCTTCTCCTCCCCGGTGACCTGGCGGGCGACTAAGTCGGTCGTGGCCGCGCCGTCCCGGAGCTCGACGTGGGGGTCGGCGATCAGGTTGAAGTACCACCGGGGGTGGGTGGGGGCACCGCCCTGGGACGCGACGACGGCATAGCGGCCGTCGTGCTCCACCCGCATGAGGGGCGTCTTGCGGATCTTGCCCGACGTCGCACCCCGGCTGGTCAAGATGACCACCGGCATCCCCCGCAGCGTGGTGCCCTCGGCCCCGCCGGAGCGTTCGTAGAGATCGACCTGGTTGCGGACCCAGTCGGTGGTGCTCGGCTCGTACTTACCTTCGATCGGCATGCGCTCCAGCTAACACCGGTCGGCCGACGGGCGCCACCCCCGAGGGGACCGCTCCGGCGGCCTCGGGATGGCGACCACCGTGCCCAGCCCCGGAGCGGGCCGATTCGTCTCCGATGTCCCGCGACATCACACTGGTGCGGGCGAGAGTGTCCGGTTCCATGACTTAGTGGACACCATGTCCCAGGACATCGTGGACACCTGCTCAGGTGGTGTCCATGGATCGTGCTCGGTATGCCGTTGACGCTGTGGTGATCGAGGGCCGGTCCATCCGGTCGGTGGCCTCGTCGCTCGACATGTCGAAGTCCTGGGTGGCCAAACAGGCCGCGCTCTTCCGAGCCGGCGGCTACGAG
>PLHF01000129.1 GCA_003138855.1 Acidimicrobiaceae bacterium
CCCCCGGTGCCCGGAGATCCGACCTAAGGGGTCGTTGAGGTCGTCGTGGTGCTCGTGGTCGGTGCGACCACTGTCCCGCCGGTGAGCTGCTGCACTTCCTGGAGGTTCGACTCGAGCGTGTTGATGTCGGTCTGGTAGGCCCCGAGGTTCCCCGCCTTCAGGTCCGACTGCGACTGCTCGTACGCCTGTTGGGCAGCGTCGAGCAGCGAGCGGACTTCGGGAGACAGCGCACCGGTGCCCCCGCGTNNGCCGCCGACAGCGTCGGCTGGATCGCCGCCTGCTTGCCGTACACCGCGATGACCCTCTGCAGCTCGGGGAAGGCGTTGCGTGACGACTGGACATAGAGCGGCTGGATGTACAGGAGCGAGTCAGCCACCGGAATCATCAGCACATTCCCCAACAATGCCGAGGAGCCGTTGGAGTTGAGCAGGGTGATCTGCTGGGACACCGCGGGCGTGGCATCGATCTGGGCAGCCACGATGGAGGGGCCGTTGACCGGTTGGTCACGCGGGGTCACGAACATCTGGAGCTGCCCGTAGTGACCGGGGTCCGACCCGGCGATCATGAACCCGGACAGGGTCTGGATCTGGCTCTGTTGCGACACTGGCACGAAGGCGTCGAGGAGGCTGAAGGACNNGCAGTGTGAACGATTGCTTGGCCTGACCCGGTACCTGCATCTCCTGGTAGATCGGCGCCATCCGCTGCAGCTGGCCGGTGGAGACCTGTTGGCCCTGGGCGTTGGTGGTCAACGTGGTCGGGAGGGCCTCCGAGGGCGACCCGGAGCCGGGCGACGGGGACAACGTCCACGCGTCGGCGGCGCTGTAGAAGCTCTGGGCCGACGTGATGTGGTACTTCCCGTACATGCTCGCCTGCGCGGTGAAGATGTCCTCGGGGTACCGGAGATGCGCCTTGAGATCGGCACTCATCGTCGTGGCTGAGGTGAACATGCCGGGGAACGCCTTCTCGTTGGTCTGGATGATCGGGTCCGAGGGATCCATCACGTAGAAGGTCATCTTGCCCGTGTACGCATCGATGACCACCTTCACCGAGTNNGTACGGGTAGTTGTCGGTGGTGGTGTAGGCGTCCTGGACCCAGTCGATGTGACCGCCCAGCAGCACCGGGTACGGGTCGGCATCGAGGCTGAGGAAGGGTGCGGCCTTGGCCACCCGCGCCTGTACGCCCCGGTCGAACATCAGACGCGACTTGTCGGTGATCTGGTTGGAGATGATCAGGTTGAAGTCGCTGAACCGGAGGGCGAACATCGCTCGGTCGAAGAAATTGGAGAGCTGGACTCCACCGTTGCCGGAGTAGTGGGTCTCGACATTGGTCCCGTTGGTGAGCTGGAAGTCGATCTCGGGCTGCTCGGAGTTGGCCACCACGTATCCGGAATTGTTGAGCCCGAAGTAGATCGATGGCTGAGTCACCAGGGGCAGCCCACTGTTGGACTGGGGCGGAACGTCACCCACGGCGAACTCGGGATCACCGTTGCTGGTGGCGGCGTTGGCCGGCGAGACGACCATCCCGTAGCCGTGGGTGTACTGGAGANNAGGTGGGCTGGGTCTGGGTCGGATCCCAGAGGCGCACGTTGGCCAGCGTGTCGCTGTTGGCCGACAGCTCCGGGGCGGTCAACGTTGAGGACGCCGGGTAGGGGATGCTCTCGACCTTGTCGAGTCCCATGGCGGACCGGGTGGCGTCGATGTTGCGCTGGATGAAGGGGCGCTCGAGCGAGTTCTGCGACGGGTTGACCTTGAGTGCCTGGACGGCGGCCGGGTAGATGGTGCCCGCCGTCAGCGCCACGAGGAACCACAGGCCGACACCGAGGATGGGCAGGGCCCAGCCCTGGCGACGGATGTTGTAGATCAGGAGCACCGCGGCTGCCAGCGAGACCAGGATCAGCAACTCGAGGGCCGGAAGCCTGGCGTGCACGTCCGTGTAGCCGGCACCCTGGACGTAGCCGTTGCTCGACAGGTCGAGGTTGAAGCGGGCCAGGTAGTAGCCGACCGCCTTGACCAGGGCCAACAGGCCGAGGATCACCGAGATGTGGGCCTTGACCGCCGGCCGCACCCGGGGACGGGAGCCCTGCATGCGGATGCCACCGTTCAGGTAGTGGCTGAGCAGGGTCACCAGCAGGACCACGAAGAGCGCCACCAGGGTCCAGTGGACCAAGAACTGCTCGAAGGGAAGCGTGAAGACGAAGTAGGCGACGTTGCGGTGGAACTCCGGATCGGTGGACTTGAACGGCGTGCTGTTTCGGAAGAGGATCCAGTTGTTCCACTGTCCGATGGCCTGCGACCCGACGATCAGCGAAAGCACGACGACGGCGCCGACCCGGAGCCATCGGGAGTAAGGACCGATGACCTCCTGGTACCGCTTGACGAACTCGTCCTCGGCATCGAGGGAGGGGCCCTTGGGGGCGAGCCGCTCGGCCACCAGCAGGCTGGCCAGCAACAAGATGGCGAAGATGGCGGCGAACACCACCATCAGGCCAAGCTTGATCTCGAACAGCTTGAGCCACACCGAGTGGAGATTGATTGAGGAGAACCACAGCGCGTCGGTGTAGAAGATGGCGAACGTCCGCAGTGATGCGATCAGGATGACCACGATGACCGCGGCGGCGATGATCCACCGGCGGCGCCTGTGTGAAGGCGGCCGGACGGTCAGGGGAGTGTCGCTGGGGGGAGGCACCGCAGCAGCCTACGTGGCAGCGAGTGCGAGGAGGCATCGACACCCGGGGTGTGCGGGCGGGTGCCGGTGCCCGGTGGGGAATTCCTCCCCTGGCTTCTGCGATCCGTTCAGTCCGTTGTCCTCGCAGTCCGGGCAAGGTTCGTCGCCGGCGTCGGAGACAGCCACCCACTCGACCTGGGCCGACTTCTTCCCGTCGACCGCGGCGATGGTGCCCGCCGAGAACGCCGCGACCACGTGGTCACCGGCCAGGCGCTCGATCCGTTCGCCCTTCCACTCCCTGAACGCCGAACCCACGTACTCGGCCACCACCGACTCCTCCGCATCGGCCAGGCCGTCGCCGGCGGACAGGCGGCGCCGGAGCGGGCCGACCACCGACTCGGCGAGGTCGTGGGCCACTCCCAAGAGGACATCTGCATGGGGGCCGTCGGACGGCCCCGTGCCGGCGAAGGTGGCCCCTGCCTCGGACGCCTGCTCCAACGCGGGCAGGGCTGCGGTGGCGTAGGAATCGATGTGTTCGATCTCCTCAGGGAGGAGATCGAGGGACCAGTGGGATCCGCTGGACCGCAACCGGTCGAGGAGATCGTTCTGATTGTCCTGCAGGGTCCGCTTGAGGCGACGGGCCATCGCGGTGATGATCGGGCTGACGAGCTCGTCACGGCGAACCGCGAAGGGGCTCCGTTCCTCAGGTGGCTCGTCCCCCGACTCTCCACCGGTGTCCTCGCCGGCCCCTTCGGGCCCTACCCCGGGCTCCATCGCACCGGCGGCGTCACCCTCCGGGGTGCGAGGCCGGTCGTCGACCCCGGGCTCCTGCCGGGCGGCTCGGATCTTGGCGAACAGGGCATCCACCGACTTCGCCGGCGGGGCGTCGGCCGGCGGCGCCTCGCCAGGGGGTGACTCTGCACGGGGTGCCTCCGTGGCCACGGTGGTGCCGCTGCCCGGAATCTCCACCAGGTCGCCGGGGGGGGCCGCCTCCCCACCTCCGGGCCCGGTATCGCCTGTCGTGCCTGCCGACGATGCCAGGTCGGCTGCAACCTCGGCCTCGTCGGCCAACAGAACGGCAGCGAGTTCCTCGGGCGTACCCTCGGCGGGACGGCTCACCGCCTCGCGCCCGGCAGCCTCGGCCGCCAGCCGTGCGTCGTCCTCTGCGGTGAACAGATCGTCGGCGATGGCATCGAACGAGCGGCGGACGTCATTGATGGTCTCGGCCAGTCGCTCGCGCCCGGCGCGCAGCTGTTCGATCTGGGCGTGGAGGATCTTCCGGCGGCGAGACAGGTCGGCCAGGACCCGGGCCCTCAGCTGCTGCGCCTCGTCGACCATGGCCCGGCACTCCTCCCGGGCCTGGGCCAGCACCTCCTCGGCCTCGTGACGCACCGACTCCAGGGCCGCCGACACCTGCTGGTCGGTCCGCTGACGCAGGTCGTTGACCTCCGCTTCGGCCCGGGCGGTCTGTTCTGCCACCAGGGTCGCGGCACGGACCCGGTTCTGCCCGGTCTCCTGGTCGGCCTCCGAGCGGAGGCGGTTCGCTTCCGCATCGGCCTTGGCGACCAATTCGGCGGCAACCTCGTGGGCGCTGTGGAGTACCCGAGCCGTCTCCAGGCCCAGCGCCGCCGTCAGCGTCGGTTCGTCCAGGACCGGGTTGGCCGCCCGGTGCTCGGCCTCGGCCAGCTCCTGGAGCAGCTGGCGTTCACGATCGGCGACTCCCCTGAGAGCGATGGAGATCGACTCGAGATAGTCGCGGACCTCGTCGGTGTCGAACCCTCGCCGCACCGAGGCAAAGGTGTGACGGGCCACGTCATCGGGCGCCAGGTGGGGAGAGGAAGTGATGGTCATGCGGCGTTCCTCGGGCATGAGCGAGAGCCTACGACTGTCGGTCCTCGAATCCGGTCATCCCGCCAGCGCGGCCTGCTGCCCGGGCACAGTCGTGGACGCGGCGGTGCCGACGGCGGTGCCCCCATGGGCCGCCAGCACGACCAGTGCCTGATCGAGCGTGGAAACCGCGTAGATCTTCAGACCGGGCCGATCCTTGGACATCGCCGCCCGGTACTCCTGCGGCGGCACCAGGAAGACCGACGCGCCGGCGTTCTCCACGGCGATGGTCTTCTGGGGGACGCCGCCCACGTCGCCCACGTTGCCGGAGCTGTCGATGGTGCCGGTGGCCGCGACGGTGTGGCCGCCGGTGAGGGAGCCCGTGGTCAGGGCGTCGATCACACCGAGGGTCATGGCCAGTCCGGCGGACGGGCCCCCGATGTCGGCGACGTCGATGGAGACCGGAAAGGGATAGGCGTAGTCGACCTGGTCTTCCGGAAGGAAGCCCACGTCGAGCGTCGCCTTGTACCCGCCTCCCAGATCCACCACGGTGCTCTTGAGCGTCAGCGGCACCGGGGTCGGACCGCCGGTACCCCCCCTGCGCACCGCGAGGGTCACCGTCTGGCCGGAGTGGTACTTCCGCAGGGTTGACACCAGATCCTGTGCGGTGAGGGTCGCCACCCCGTCGACCGCGGTGATGACGTCACCCACGGCAAGGGCGTTGTACGCCGGTGTGCCCGGGAAGGTCCCGTACACCACGGCTCCCGCCGGGGTGGCGGTCACCGTGTAGCCGAGCCGCCGTAGTGCCGCGGTCTTGGCGTAGGACTCGGCCTGGGACATCTCGAGCTGGCCCTGCGCGTCCAACTGCGAGGGGGGCGTCCCTCCGGTGACCGCCTCGACCGGCTCGAGCGAGGTGTTCCCCTGGGCCTTGTAGAACAGATAGGAGAGTGCGGACACCCTGCCGATCTCGACGTCGGTCAACAGCACCGGGTGGCTGACCGGATGGTCCTTGCCGGGCGGGACGGTGATGAAGTGCTGCACGGACTGTGCCGTACCGGGTTGGATGGCGTAGTAGTCGAGGTTGATCCGGGAGGCCGCGGCTATGCCGACCACGACCACGACGAAGAGCACCCAGGGCCAGGTCCGCCGCCTCCGCTCCTTCGCGGCCGCCACCTCCGGGCCGTCGATCCCGTCGTCGACATCCGCGAGCGGGGGCAGGGCGGAAGCCGCGGGCGCGCTGTCGCCGTCGGACCGCCACGCGGCCGGCGGACCCGGGCCGGCCGTCGGCCTATCGCTCTCGTCGTCGGTCATAGTGTTGAGGTGAAGCCTGCCACGGAACCTCCAGGTCCGAGCGTCACCGAGCGCAGGCGGATGGTGGCGCTGGCGGGTCACGTCGGCGACCTACCGACCGCACGGTCGGGGACGACCGACCCTTCTCCATCGGTGCGGGCCACTGCCCTCGGTGCGCTGGATCGACTCGGGGCCCTCGACGATGGCGACCTCCGGCGGGGGCTCGAGGACGAGGCGTCCGAGGTGCGCCGCCGGGCGTGCGAGTTGGCAGCCGGATTCCCGAGCGTGGACATCATGCCGGCGTTGGGCGACGCCGATCCCTCGGTGGTGGAGATGGCTGCGTGGGCTTCGGGAGAGCGAGCGGACCGCCCGTCGGTTCCCGAGCTCTCGAGGATCGCGTCGGCCTCGTCGGGGCACCCCGACCCCTTGTGCCGGGAGGCAGCGGTGGCTGCGCTCGGGGCCATTGGCGACCCCGCGGGGCTGACGGCCGTGCTGGAGGCGCTCGAGGACAAGCCGGCCATCCGCAGGCGGGCCGCGGTCGCGCTGGCCGCGTTCGACGGGCCCGCGGTCGAAGCGGCGCTCCGGCGCTGTCTCGACGACCGGGACTGGCAGGTCCGCCAGGTGGCAGAAGACCTCCTCGCCGTGGAGTGAGCGGATCCGCGCCCTCCGGGGCGGAGATCCGGGGCGCTCAGGACTCTGCTGCGGCGAAGATGGGCCGGAGGCTGTCGAACGAGTCGAGGCACATTCCGGCGCCCAACACCACACACTCCAGCGGGGTGGCCACCAAGTGGACCGGCACCTCCGTCTCATCGGCCAGCCGATTGGCCAGGCCCCGCAGCATGGCTCCCCCGCCGACCAGGTGGATGCCCTCGTAGATGATGTCCTGGGCCAACTCGGGCGGCGACTCGGAGAGGCAGCTGATCACCGTGTCCACGATCAGGTCGACCTGCTCCCGGAGCGCGTAGCGCACCTCTTCGGGCGAGAGGACCACGGTCTTGGGCTGCCCGGTGGTGATCTCCCGGCCCCGGACCTCCGCCTGCATCTCGTCGGCGTACGGGAGCGCAGAGCCGATGGCCAGCTTCAACTCCTCACCGGTGCGCTCGCCGATGGCGATCCCGTGCTGGTTGCGCACGTACTGCTGGATGGCTGCATCCATGTCGAAGCCGCCACAGCGAATGGCCCTCGAGGCGACGACTCCGCCGAGCGAGATGACCGCTGTCTCCGTAGTGCCCCCACCGACATCGACCACCATGTTCCCCACCGGCTCGTGGATGTCGAGACCGGCTCCGATCGCCGCGGCCATGGGCTGCTCGATCAGGTGGGCCGCCGAAGCGCCCGCCCGGCGCGCCGCCTCTTTGACGGCACGGCGCTCCACCGAGGTGATGGCCGAAGGCACACAGATCAGCACGCGGGGTCGGGTGAACTTGGTCACGCCGGCCCGCCGGAGCAGCAGGCGGATCATCCGTTCGGTGATGTCGAAGTCGGTGATCGCACCCTCCCGGAGCGGTCTTACCGCCACGATGTAGCCCGGGGTCCGGCCGATCATCTGCCATGCTTCGTTCCCCACCGCCAGGACCTCGTGGGTCCTGGTGTTGAGGGCGATGACCGTCGGCTGGTTCAGGATGATCCCGTTGCCCTTGGCATAGACGAGGGTGTTGGCCGTCCCCAGGTCGATCGCGAGGTCCCGAGCCACCCCGTCATCGTAGGGCCACGATGTCCGGAGCCGCGAAGGACAGCCTTTCGGCCGATCGACCGGCCGTGCCACGGAGCGGGGCGACCCCCAAATGTCCGCCGTGATCGGTAACCTCAAGCCTGTGGACGGAGAGGATCATCGGGGAGCGGGGGAAGATCCTGACGACAGTCGGTCCGAGGATGCCGACCGGTTGCGAGGATGGATCTCGCCCGACGACCGCCTGTGGCGCCACCCGTCGGAGTCTGCATCGACAGGGCCCGTATCGCCGGCGCGGATCCCCCCCGGGGCAGTGGAGGGCCACGCGCGTGCCGGGCTCTGGATCATCGGCGGGGCCACCGCGTGCATCGCTCTGGTGCTGGTGGCCGCCGGGCTGACCATGGCAACGACCGGCAGCGCTGGCCAGAGCACTCCGGCGGTAACACCGGGGCAGGCGTCTCTGACCGGAGCACCGACCACCGAGCCGGGGATGACCCAGCTGGCCAATTCCGCAGAGCGCGCAATGCTGGCCACCATCGGCCCGTCAACGGTAGCCCTCATCATCGTGAAGCAGACCGGAAGGTCCGTCGCCTCCGGACTGGTGGCAGAGTCGGGGGGCATCATCGTCACCCCTTCACGGGCCCTCGTCGATGCCAGGTCGATCACCGTCGTCGAGCCGAACGGATCCCGGCAGCCCGCCGAGACGGTCGGCGTCGACCAGACCTCCGGACTTGCCGTCGTACGGATCGCCGACGACCTCCCGGCCGCCACCTTCGACGACAACGACCCCTCCGTCGGAGCCGCGGTCCTGGCGGTGGCCATGAAACCGGCGTCGCAGGCAGGCGCACCGCTGTCCAGGGAGTACGCGGGCACCGTGCTCTCGTCGGGCCTTCCCCTCGAGGGAGGCGGCCTCACCTCTGGCTTTGCCGGAACCGCGGTGGCCACGCCCCTGACCGCAGACGACATCGGGTGCCCGCTCCTCGACCGCAGCGGCAACGTCTCGGGAATCCTCGAGCAGGTGACGCAGTCGGGGGCCTCGACCCGGTCGGTCTTCCTGCCCGCGGAACTCGTCCTCGGCGTGGCCCGCCAGCTGGTCTCGTCGGGAGTGGTCGATCCCGGGTGGCTGGGTGTCGCCGGCAGCGATGACGATGCCGTCACCTCGGCCCCCACCCTCACCGCCACCACCACCTCGTCACCCGCATCGCCGGTCGCCCCGTCAGCGGATCCGGCCGGCGCCCTCGTCAGCTCCGTCGACTCCGGCAGTCCGGCGGCAATCGGCGGACTCCTGCCCGGCGACGTCATCGTCGCCATCGACGGCTACCAGGTCCACTCGACGGCCGAGCTCCGCACCAGGCTCTACCCCGATCCGCCCGGAACAGCGCTCGACGTCACCTTCCAGCGGGCGGGAAGCACGCTCACCACCTCGGTCGTGCTGGGCGACAACGACACCGATGCACCGGGAGATGGCTCTTCGCCGTAGCATGAGGGTATGGCACCACCCGAACACGAGGACGCGGGAAACCCCTTCCAGTCCCTGCTGGGTGACCTGATGAACATGCTCGGGTCCACTGCTCCCGACCAGTGGGAGATGACGCGGTCGTTCGCGCTCAACGTGGCCACCGGCGGGACTGCCGAGCCCAATGTCGAGCCCATCCAGCGGATCCGGGTCGAGCAGCTCTCGCGGGTTGCCGAGCTCAATGTGATCGAGACCACCGGCATGCCCGTCTCCCCGGACGGGCGGCGCCTCACCTGTGTGCCCGTGGGCAGGGGCGACTGGACGGCTCGTGCGCTCGAGTCGTGGCGCCCGATACTCACCGCGATGGGCGCGCCCAACCCGACACCGACCGCCGCGACCCCGACCGAACCGGCCCAGACGCCGGACCTGTTCGACGAGGACCCGACCGGTGGCCTGGCCGGACTCATCGGCCAGTGGGCGACCGCAATCGGGCCGATGTTCTTCGGGCTGCAGGTCGGCTCGGTGGTTGGGCACCTTGCGCAGCGGACCCTCGGCCAGTACCCGTTGGCGCTTCCTTGGGCACCGTCGGACGAGCTCCTCCTGGTGACGGCCAACATCACCTCCTTTGCCGAGGACTGGAGCCTGCCCGAGGAAGAAGCGCTCGTCTGGGTCTGTGCCCGTGAGCTCGCCTCCAACACGGTACTGACCCGGCCGTCGGTCAGGGCCCGAATGGAAGAGCTGCTGATGGCGCTGGCCAAGTCGTCCGCCGCCGCCCAGCAGGACTTGGCCGGACGGCTCGGAGGACTGGGGAGCCCGGGCGCCATCGACGCTCCGGGAGGGATGGATCTCGAGTCGCTCCAAGGGATGTTCGGCGATCCCGAGGCACTGCTCGGTGAGCTGTTGACCCCCGAATCGCGACGTTCGTCCGACCAGCTCACCGCGCTCGCCGTGGTCATCGACGCCTACGCCGACCACGTGGCAAACCGGGTCGGCCAGAAGCTGGTGGGCTCCCACAGCCAACTGGCCGAGGCGTGGTACCGGCGCCGCACCGAGCGGGGCAAGGGTGAAGAGGCGGCCGGGGCACTGTTCGGCCTCGATCTCGATCAGACCCAGGTCGACCGGGGCCGGTCCTTCGTCAACGGGGTCATCGAGCGGGCCGGCGAGGATGCCCTGCCGCGACTGTGGACATCGGCCAGAAACCTCCCGACGCCTTCGGAGGTGGATGCACCCGGCTTGTGGTTGGAGCGCATCAGCCTTCCCGAGCTCGACGAACCCGAGGCGGGCTGACCGCCAGGGTCCCTCCGGGGGTCAGGCCTCGGTGACCGGGTCCGCGGCGCCCCCCGCCGGCGTGGCGGCGACTTCCTCTTCCGGTAGGCCCAGGTCCCATTCGAGCAGGATGTTCTCCCGTTCGGCGTCCCGGATCACCCGCTCCCGATTGCGCCGGTACTGGGGATCGTGAGGCGGCAACAGCACCAGGCGGGCCATGGTCCGGCGACGGAACTCCTCGATCAGGGCAGGGTCCCCGTAGTCGGAGCGGACCTCCCAATGCGGGGCCACCGGTCCGAGGTAGACCACGCGGACGTGACCGACCGGGGGTTGTGGCTCTTCGCTCTCCTCGGGGGGAGTCTGATCGTCGGTGACCGGGGTCATGGCAGTTCTTCCTCCTGGGATTGCGGCACCGGGGATCCTACCCGCCGGTCGGGCGGGCCCCGAGCGTGACGTCCACCGTCATCTTGGTACTGCCCCGGTAGACGCCGACGGCCACCCGATCACCGGGATTGAAGGGGTGGATGGCAGCAGTCAGATCGCTCGGGCTCTGGATCGCCGTGGCGTTCAACGACACGATCACGTCGTTGACCTGCAACCCGGCCTTGTCCGCCGGGCTCCCCGGCTGCACCGAGATGACCAGCGCACCCGACGAAGGAGTCAGGTCGTCCTGCTGCTTGAGTGCAGGGGTGATCGGTCCCACGGTCACCCCCATGTAGGCGGCGTTCGACACGGGGACCGGTTGCGGAGTCGGGCTGCTCGCGCCTCCCGGGCCACCATGCTGCAATTCGGCGAGAAGGGGCTTCACCGAATCGATCGCGATGGCGAACCCGATGTTCTGGGTCGGCGCGTTACCCGTGCTGCTGGAAGCCACCGCGGTGTTCATGCCGACCACCTGCGCCTGCGCGTCCACCAGCGGACCGCCGGAATTGCCCGGATTGATGGCGGCATCCGTCTGCAGCAGTCCCGTCAGGTTCTCCGTCTGCCCACTGTCGTTCTGCGCCGTCAGCGAGCGGCCGACGGCGGAGATGATCCCCTCGGTGACCGACGGGCCGCCCGCCAGTGCCAGGGCATTGCCGATGGCCAGCACGCCGTCGCCCACCTGGGTCTGCCCCGAGTCACCCAGTGCGACCGTCGGCAGGTTCGATGCGTGGTCGATCTGTACCAGGGCGAGGTCGTGGCCCGGGTCGGTTCCCAGCACGTGGGCGGCCATCGCCGTGGTCTGACCGAACAGTGTGACGGTCACCGATGTGGCTCCTGTCACGACGTGATCGTTGGTGAGCACCTCGCCGTCGGGTGTGAGGATCATCCCGGTCCCCGCAGCCTCGACGAAGTCGCCTCCGGACGAGCCGGAGGCGGACTGACTGTCGATGGAGACCACCGCCGGTTCGACCTTGGCCAGTACCGCCTGGACGTCCTGGGGGCGGGCCAGCACACTCTTGTTCGGGAAGAACTGTTCCACGAAGGTGCGCTGGCTGCCTGCGCCGACCAGTGCTCCGACCAGGCCGCCGACCAGTGCGGCCACCACCGCGGTGAGGAGCACCACCCACATCCACGTGCGCCGCTGCAAGGTGTGCCGCACCACGCGCGGAGGGGGGACTGCGGGCAGGGCCCCGTACCCATAGGGGTAGGCGGGCGCGGGGCCGGCGGGGGCGTACCCCCCGGTGTACCCCGGGTAGGAGGGATACACCGGGTACGGGGGGTAGCCCGGGTGGGGCGGATAGGGGGTGTAGGCCGCGGGCCGCGGGTAGGCGCCAGACAGCGGACCGGCGGTGCCTCGGGGCACCGGATCCACGGTGCCCGGCACCGAGGACGGCGGGCCGCTGCCCGTCCCCGGGGGGGACGTCGCAGGGGGTACGGGGTCGGCCGACAACGGGCCGGACGGGACACTCCGGGGCGTGGAGGTCGGCTCGGGGGGAACTCCCCCGTCGTTCTCCGGGGGCCGGTTCGAATCCCCCTCGTGGGGGCTTTCATAAGAAGGCCCAGGTGCCCGATAAGAAAATTGTGAGGATTCCATCAATACCGGCTCATTTCGCACTGCGCATTGCTTCGAAATGCGACACTAGCTGTGCACCGGATGACAGCGACATCAGGGTCGGCACACTACACCCGACACCTGCCGCAGCATCCTCGAGATCTACGGAGGAACCATGGACACGAATTGGATGAACCGGGGGAAGTGCAAGGACCTCTCTCCGACCATCTTCTTTCCGAGCGACGGCGTGGGCGTGCAAGAGGCCCAGCGCATCTGCGCGGAGTGTCCCGTGTCGGACGCGTGCCTCCAGTACGCGCTCGACGAGCGGGTCGACCACGGCGTCTGGGGCGGCACCTCCGAGCGCGAGCGGCGCCGGATGCTCCGTCGTCGCCGTGTCGGGCACGCAGTAGCCGTCTGAGGATTCACCCGCCAGGTCTGATGTGGCCGGGGCCCAGGTGTTGACGGAGTGCGTCATCAACTTCAGCGAAGGGCGCAGCACGGAGACCATTGATGCGATCCGCGTCGCCGGCGGGCCCGAGGTGCTCGATGTCCACTCCGACCCGGAGCACCACCGTTCCGTTCTGACCCTTGGTGGACCACTCGATGCGGTGGAGGATGCAGCCAGGCGGGTGGTCGCCGAGGCCGTCGCCCGGATCGACCTCCGAACGCACGCCGGCATCCACCCGCGCCTGGGGGCGGCCGACGTGGTGCCCTTCGTACCGCTTCCTTCCTGCGGGCGGTCAGCGGTTGCGCCGTCCGAGGGATCGGCCGGGGACGCCTGGTCCCGCGTGGTCGAAGCCAGAGACCGCTTCGCCGTCTGGGCGGCCACCACTCTGCAGTTGCCCTGCTTCCTGTACGGCCCGGAGCGTTCGCTGCCCGAGGTCCGGCGAAGGGCGTTCCGATCCCTGGCGCCGGACACCGGACCCTCGGAGCCCCACCCCACGGCAGGTGCCTCGGCCGTGGGCGCCCGGCCGGTGCTGGTCGCCTACAACGTGTGGATCGCCGGCGCGTCCAGTGGCACTCCCGAGGAGGAGCACGCCCGGGCGGTGGCGGTGGCCCGTTCGCTGGCGAGCGACCTCCGGGGACCCGCCGTCCGGAGCCTGGGCTTCGCGGTGGACGCAGGCGCACAGGTCAGCTTCAACCTGATCGACCCGGTCGCACGTTCCGTTGTCGACGTCTACGACGCAGTGGCGTCGGGCGCAGAGTCGAAGGGCTGCAAGGTGCTGCGAGCCGAGTTGGTCGGCCTCGCACCGGCCGAGGTGCTCGACGCCGTCCCCCGCCATCGCTGGGCGGAACTCGATCTCACCGAGGATCGGACCATCGAGGGCCGCCTGGACGACAACCAGTCCCCCACTGCCGGCACCAGGTGAGCCCGATGCTGCCGGTGCCTACGAGGCGGTGACCGACCGGCGCTGCATGGCGCGTTGGCGGCGGAGCCGGCGGCGCTCCCGCTCCGACAGTCCACCCCAGATCCCGAACTTCTCGCCGTTCGCCAGGGCGTACTCGAGACAGTCCTCGCGGACCACACAGCCACGACACACCTCCTTCGCCTCGCGGGTCGATGCCCCCCGCTCGGGGAAGAAGAGGTCGGGATCGACCCCCATGCAGTTCGCCTTGGTCTGCCAGGTCCGCTCTTGGGGTCCGTACATCAATGACACCATGTCCACTGACAGGCCTCCCTCCCACTCAGCTACGCAGCTTCGGGTGAAGCCGCATAGCACTGATGTAACTACAGATATGTCATCCTTCACTATCTGAGGACGAAACGCAAGAAAAACCTGCTTGTGAACAGGGGCGCAATATCCGGGGGCCATCGCAGGGGGCCGGGCGCGTGCGATGGGGCCGTCGGAAGGCCACCACTGGGGGCGGTCTCCCGACGACCGTCCACCGTCGTCGGGAGACCGCCGCCCGGGACGGTGCCGGTACGCGGCACCGTCCAATTCACGTCAGATCGATGCCCAGAACTGCTCCAGTGCCCTGGCTCCGCCGGCCGGGTCCCCGAGCATCCACCAGTGACCCTGGCCCTCCATGACTTGGGTGCGCGCCCCCAGGCGTTCCGCCACCACCGAGCCCAGATCACCGGTGCCCATGAAGTGGTCGAGCGGTGCGGTGACGCTGAGCCCGGGGAGACCGCCGGCAGGCTCGAGCTCGCGGCCCCACTCCGCCATCGCCGGCTGGACCGCCGATCGGTAGAGGGCCAGGACGCACCGGGCCATCTCCGGGTCCGCAGCCGCGATCAGCCGCTCGGCCGTCGCACGCGGAATACCCAGGCTCTCGAAGAGGGTGACCCGGACCTCGAACGGCGTTGCCAGGAACGACTCGAAGTACTCCTCGCCGGCTCCCTCGGTCTGCCAGATCTGCGCGAAGTCGTGCCAGACGTAGTCCGGGTGGAGACCGCCGAGGGCGTCACTCACCCAACTCCGCACGAGGTCGGGGCGGAGGGACACGGTGCGCAGGGTGAGGATCCCACCCCAGTCGTGGCCGACCAGGTCGACGGGGCCGTCGGCGGCGGCCAGCACCTCGAGCTCGCCGATCAGCCAGTCGACGTACTCCTCCTTGGTGGCACCCCACCCGTCGGGCGCCGAACGCCCGAATCCGGGAAGTTGGAGGCAGGAGACATCGGTGCGCTCGAGCCGTGAGACCAGGTCGTCCCAGATGACAGGGGTCTCCGGGTTGCCGTGGACGAAGGTTGCGGCCATGCAGCGAAGGTAACAGGGCTTCAGCCGGCCCGGTGTCCCCGGGTGCGGAGCGTCGTCTTGTGCTTGAGGAAGTCGACCAGCACGTAGTCGCCCAATTCGTCCGGTGAAGTGGCGAACGTCCGGCCCCGGTTGATGCGGGCCAACTGCTCGACGAACCCCTGCAGGCCGCGATCGGGATCGAGCAGGAAGGTGTTGATGGTGATACCGGCCTTGGTGCACCGCATCACCTCGGCCAGGGTGGCCTCGAGCGTCTCCGGTACCGGTGGGTAGTTGAAGAAGACGTCGTAGCCGACGCCCCCGTCGCAGGGGATGATGTGGGCAGTCGGCTCGCCGTCGGTGACCAGGATGATCTGCTTGGTCCCCGGTTGGTGGGCGAGCATCTTGCGGGCCAGGATCAGCCCGTGCTGCAGGTTGGTCCCATAGACGTAGTCCCAGCTGACGGTGGGCAGGTCCTCGGGCTCGATCACCCGGGCCACCTCGGAGAACCCGACCAGGCCGAGGTAGTCGCGGGGGAACTGCGTCGAGATGAGCGTGTGGAGTGCCATGGCCATCTTCTTCGCCGGGACGAAGTTGTCCCGCATCGGCATGGACAGCGACAGGTCGAGGAGCAGCACGGTGGCCGACCGCGTCAAGGCCTCGGTCTCGATCACCTCGAAGTCGTCGGGGTGGAGCCGCACTGGGACGCCGCTGCCGGCCCTGCGCACCGCGTTGTGCACCGTCCGTGAAAGGTCGAGGTTGAAGGGGTCGCCGAACTCGTAGGGCTTGGTGGTCTCCTCGCGATCGTGCCCGGTGCCCGTCCAGGTGGTGGCATGGTTCCCCACCCGGTCCTTGGTCAGCTGCGAGAAGAGGTCGGAGAGCGCCTGTTGGCCGATCCGTCGGATCCCTTTCGGGGTCAGCTCGAAGCGCCCCTCCCGCTGGTCGATGAGCCCGGCGTCCGTCAACTGCTTGGCCAGCTTTGCCAACCGGTCGAGTGACCGGGCGGCGTCGTCGCCCAGGTTGCGGGCCACCTTGTCGAGATCGACCTCGGCCAGTGCCGCCGGCGAGTTGGCGGATCGGAGATAGGCCTCGAGCTCGTCGAGGTCGCGTAGCCGCCCGGCGGCATCGGCCCCCTCACCCATGCCCATGGGCTGGTCGCCGCTGAACCGGAACCGTTGCTCCCACCCGGCGCCCGGGAACGCCTTCTGCAGATTGCCTGCCAGGCGGTCCACCTGCCAACGCAGGTCGAGGTCCTCCAGCAGCGACTCGGCCAGGCCCTGGAGCTGGGCACGTTGCTCGGGCGACATCGAGTTCCACATGGCCTGGGCTGCGGCCATGCGGGCGGCCAGCTGCTCGAGCAGTTCGTCGAGGGAGGACGGGTTGCCAGGGAACAGGTCGCCGAACTGCTCCATGAACGTCTCGAAGCCGGGGTCGATGGGCTCGCCCGCCTCGCGTTGCTCGACCATCCGGTTCAGCGCGTCGAACGCCTCCCGCAGATGCTCCAGCTGTGCCGGGTCGGGGTTGGACAGCGCGTCGGACATCTGCTCGAAGTAGGTCCGGGCGACCTCCTCGCGCAGACGCTCGACCAGCTCCTCGAAATGCTGGCGCGCCTCGGACGACACGAACTCGTACTGCTGCAGGCCGCGCACCGTGCCGGCCAGGTCGCTCGGGAGCAGGTCGAGCTGCATGCGCCGCTCGGCAGCCACCTCGTCGGTGACCTCCCGTCGGCGCTGGTCCCCCGAGGCCTCGGCATCGGCCTGCAGCCGTTCGATGCCGGTACGCTCCTCGCCCAGCACCTGTTGGAGCTCCTCGGCCACCTCGCGGTAGGCGCCACCCAGGTCACCCCGCTCGAGCTGCTCCTCACGTTCGAGCCGGAGCTGGTCCAGGAGATCGCGCAGTCCCTGCACCTGCTCGCCGTCGGGGGTGCGCCACCCGCGGTTGAGCATCCGCTGGAGCGCTTCGTGGAGGTCGCCGTTGGCCAGAAGGTCGTCGGTCAGCTGCGACAGCACCGAGTCGGTGTCGTCGACCAGCGAGTCCTGGGTTCCGTCCCAACGGCGGTAGTCGAAGCGCCAGGTCATCCCCGGCCCCGATAGGTCGCCCGCGCGCCGGCCGACTCCTTGTTGAGGCGCTTGGTCAGGTGCAGCCCCTCGAGCAGGAACTCGACGGCACTGGCCACGACGCCGGGGTCCTCCGAACCCCCGGTCAACGACAGCACCGGGGCCGACAGCGCCGGCAGCTGGGTGAGCGTCCCCTCGTACGCACTGGTCGGCAGGTCGTCTCCGGCGTGCACGACGGTGTCGGCGGTGAACGCCCCCACCACCGCCTGGGGATCGGCCAGGTGGACCCGGCGGCGGAAGACCAGGAGCACCGCGGCGGACACCAGATGCGAGAGAATGGCCTCCTCCCGTCCCTCCTCGAGGGACTCGATCTCCACCTTCCCCTGGGTGGAGGAGACCAGCGCCTGGAGATCGGAGATCCGGGGCACCGCCTCGGACTCGCCGTTGCGGAGCGCACGGCGGGTGGCGTTCGCCACCAGCGTCTCGTAGTTGGCGATGGTCAGCCGCACCGACACGCCCGAGCGCTGATTGAGATGCGGGCTCTCACGGGCCAACTGGCTCAGCTCCGCCACCACCTCGGCCATGAATTCGGGCACCTCGACCCGTGGCCGACCTGGGGTGCCCATGGCGCCGTCACCGGGCAGGTCAGCCTCCAGCACGGCGATCCTCAACTCGGTGGCAGCGTCGGGCGGGTAGTGGGTGCGGATCTGGGCGCCGAAGCGGTCCTTCAGCGGGGTGATGATCCGGCCCCGGTTGGTGTAGTCCTCCGGATTGGCCGTGGCCACCAGCATGATGTCGAGCGGCAGGCGGACCCGGTGGCCGCGGATCTGCACATCGCGCTCCTCCAGGACGTTGAGCAGGCCGACCTGGATGCGTTCGGCCAGGTCGGGAAGCTCGTTGACCGCGAAGATGCCGCGATTGAGACGCGGCACCAGCCCGTAGTGGATGGTCAGCTCGTCCGAGAGATAGCGGCCCTCGGCGACCCGGATGGGGTCCACCTCCCCGATCAGGTCGGCGATCGAGGTGTCGGGTGTGGCCAGCTTCTCGCCGTATCGCTCGCTTCGATGGACCCATGACACAGGCAGATCGTCACCGGCTTCGGCCAGGAGGTCCTTGGCGAACCGGGAGATCGGGTGGAACGGGTCGTCGTTGATCTCCGAGTGGGCCACGATGGGGAGCCACTCGTCGAGCAGGCCGACCAGCGACCGGATGATGCGGGTCTTGGCCTGGCCCCGTTCCCCCAGGAGGATCACGTCGTGACCGGCCAGCATCGCGTTCTCCAACTGTGGCAGCACGGTGTCCTCGAAGCCCAGCACCCCGCTGACCAGGGGCTGACCTGCGGCGATGCGAGCCGATGCGTTTCGCCGGATCTCCTCGGCCACCGGGATGGAGCTCCATCCGGCCTGGTGCAGCCGACCCAGGGTGGTGATGTCCGGCGGGGGGGTCAGCCGGGTCGAGAGATCCAGGGATCCGAGCGGTGCCTCAGGGTGGTCGGAACGGTCCGGCGCGGTCATGCAGTCGAGCCTACGCGGGGGGATGCCGCAGTGAAGCGTCGATGTCCGACGCTGTCCCGCCGGCCTCGCCCGGTTTCGCACCCAGCGGCCAGGAATGGAAAGATGATGGTCAACCAGCGATCGCGCGCGGAAACCTCCGCGCGAGGTGGTCCGCAGTGGCCCGATGAGCCAGATGAGGGAGAAGCGACTTGACCAGTTTGGAGGAAGCGACGAGTACCACGAGTACACCGGTCGTTCTGGGAGGGGTCCGGGGCGGTCCCTCCGTGCCGACCCTCCGCAAGGACAGATGGTGGGTTCAACAGGTCGTCACGGCCACCGTGCTCACCTTGTTCGTCGGCTACGCCAGCTGGGCGGCGTTCGTGAACAAGAACTACTACGCCGGTTCGGGCCTCCACCGCGACCTCATCTCGCCGTTCTACTCGCCGTGCCTCACCGAGAGCTGCGTGCCCGGAAGCCACCCGGGCACGATCATCACCTGGTGGACGATCTCCCCCGCCCTGCTCATCTTGATCTTCCCCCTCGGATTCCGGTTGACCTGCTACTACTACCGCAAGGCCTACTACCGGTCGTTCTGGATGGCGCCGCCCGCCTGCGCGGTCTCCGACGCACACAGCTCCTACAGCGGTGAGACGCGATTTCCGCTGCTGCTGCAGAACGTCCACCGGTACTTCTTCTATGCCGGCCTGGTGTTCAACGTCATCCTGACCATCGACGCCTTCGTGGCCTTCCGCCAACCCGGCATCGGCATCGGGTTCAGCGTCGGGACCGCGGTGCTGTTGATCAACGCCCTCCTCCTGTGGTCGTACTCGCTCAGCTGCCATTCATGCCGCCATCTGTGCGGTGGTGGGGTAAAGCAGTTCTCCCAGTCCCCCATCCGGTACAGGGTCTGGAAGCTCCTCACCCCCCTCAACGGCCGGCACATGCTGTTCGCCTGGATGAGCCTGGGCTTCGTGGCCTTCACCGACCTCTACATTCGGCTGGTGGCGAGCGGGACCATCCACGACTACGGCTTCCACTTCTAAAGGGGTATCGGACCAATGGTTGAGTACGAGACCCACGACTTCGATGTCGTCATCATCGGGGCCGGCGGCGCCGGCCTGCGGGCGGCCATCGAGGCGCAGTCCAAGGGGCTGCGCACCGCGCTGGTATGCAAGTCGCTGTTGGGCAAGGCCCACACGGTGATGGCCGAGGGCGGCGTCGCTGCCGCCCTCGGGAACGTCTCCGACGAGGACAACTGGAAGGTCCACTTCCGCGACACCATGCGCGGCGGCAAGATGCTCAACAACTGGCGCATGGCCCAGCTCCATGCCCAGGAGTCGCCCGACCGGGTGCGCGAACTCGAGGACTGGGGCGCCCTGTTCGACCGGACCAAGGACGGGCTGATCCTGCAACGTGACTTCGGCGGCCACCGCTTCGCCCGCCTGGCCCACGTCGGCGACCGCACCGGGCTCGAGCTGATCCGGACGCTGCAGCAACGGGCGGTGGCCGCCGGCATCGAGGTCTTCATGGAGCTCAAGGTGCTCCGGCTCCTCCACGACGCCGAGGGCACCGTCTCCGGCCTGGTCGGCTACTGGCGGCCCTCTGGCGAGTTCGTCACCTTCACGGCCAAGGCGGTGGTGATGGCAACCGGCGGGATCGGGAAGAGCTGGATGTACACCTCGAACTCGTGGGAGTCCACCGGTGACGGGCACGCCATGTCGCTGTGGGCCGGAGCCGACCTGATCGACATGGAGTGCGTGCAGTTCCATCCCACCGGCATGGTCTGGCCGCTGTCGGTCCGCGGGCTCCTGGTGACCGAGGGCGTCCGTGGTGACGGTGGAGTCCTGCGGAACTCGGAGGGCAACCGGTTCATGTTCGACTACATCCCCCCGATGTTCAAGGACGAGACGGCCGACTCGGAGGACGAGGCCGACCGTTGGTACGACGACCACTCCGCCGGCCGGCGGCCGCCCGAGCTGCTCCCCCGCGACGAGGTGGCCCGGTCCATCAACAGCGAGGTCAAGGCCGGCCGGGGGAGCCCCCATGGTGGGGTCTTCCTCGACATCGCCACCCGGCGGACCCCCGAGGACATCCGGCGTCGGCTTCCGTCGATGTACCACCAGTTCAAGGAGCTGGCCGGGGTTGACATCACCTCCGAAGCGATGGAGGTGGGCCCGACCTGCCACTACGCGATGGGTGGCGTCCGGGTGGATGCCGACTCGGCGGCAACGACGGTCGCCGGGCTGTTCGCTGCCGGCGAGGTGGCCGGTGGCATGCACGGGTCCAACCGACTCGGCGGCAACTCCCTCTCCGACCTGTTGGTGTTCGGGCGCCGCGCCGGCATCGGGGCCGCTGAGTTCGCCTCGGGCCGCAGCGGGTCGCCCACCGTCGACAAGGGGCAGATCGATGCAGCCATTGCCGCGGCCATTGCGCCCTTCGAGCGCGAGAGCGGCGAGAATCCCTACGACATCCACCAGGACCTGCAGGAGACCATGCAGAGCCTGGTCGGCATCATCCGGACCGGATCCGAGCTCGAAGAGGCACTGGGCAAGATCGAAGTGCTCGAGGAGAGGGCCAACCAGGTGTCAGTGAGCGGTGGCCTCCGCTACAACCCGGGGTGGAACCTGACCACCGACCTCCCTTCGATGCTCACCGTCTCCCGATGCACCGCCATGGGTGCGCTCAACCGCAAGGAGAGTCGTGGCGGCCACACCCGGAACGACTACCCGAAGCCGGAGGCCGAGATGGGGACGGTCAACTTCGTCGAGCGGATTCCCGATCCCGGTGCGGCCGCCGGCGGTGTCGGGGGCACGCCGTCGGTCCGGTCGATCACCGTCACCCCGGAACCGATCCCGGTGATGCCCGACGATCTCAAAGCACTGGTCGAGGAGGCGAGCTGATGGCCGAGGAAATCATCCGCAACACCGCGAAGGGCGAGGTCACGATGCGCCTGTGGCGCGGTGACGAAACCGGGGGTGAGTTCGCCGAGTACGTGATGCCCGCCCAGGAGGGCGAGGTGGTCCTCGACGTGATCCACCGGGTGCAGGCCACCGAAGCACCTGACCTGGCCTGCCGGTGGAACTGCAAGGCCGGCAAGTGCGGCTCGTGCTCCGCGGAGATCAACGGCCGCCCGGCCCTCATGTGCATGACCCGGATGGACACCCTCCCTCCCGGGGAAGCGGTCACCGTCGCCCCGATGAGGACGTTCCCCATCCTGCGGGACCTCGTCACCGACGTCTCCTACAACTACGAAGTGGCCAAGCGCATCCCGCCCTTCCACCCCCGGGAGAAGACCGACGACGAAGAGGAGGCGGGCGGCTACCGGATGCAGCAGATCGATGTCGAGCGGAGCCAGGAGTTCCGCAAATGCATCGAGTGCTACCTGTGCCAGGACGTCTGCCACGTCATCCGCGACCACGAGGAGAACAAGACCGCGTTTGCCGGCCCACGGTTCTTCGCCCGCTCGGCGGAGCTGGAGATGCACCCGCTCGACGTCAACGACCGGCGGGAGCTCCTCCAAAAGGAGCAGGGTCTGGGCAAATGCAACATCACCAAGTGCTGCACCGAGGTCTGCCCCGAGCACATCAAGATCACCGACAACGCCATCATCCCCCTGAAGGAGCGGGTGGTGGACGCGTCCTACGACCCGGTGGCGTGGCTCGGACGGAAGATCCTCAAGCGGAGGAAGAGCACGCCGGCAGAAGCGGAGGCCGACGCGCCGTCCACCGGGCCTGCCGCAGTGCAGCCCGAGGGTGGCGTCCACGGCATCCCCGCACCGGAGCACGCCGACGATGCGCTGGTGGGCGCGTGGGCAACGGATGCGGGACCCGGCGGCGACGCACCCGCCGAAGACGCACCCGCAGAGTGAGCCCGCCGACGGAAGTCGCGTCGTGCCGCAATTCCTGAGCCCGTCCTGGGTCGGGGAGTTCAACTCCGCCCTGGAAGGGGTGGTCCTGCCCGAGGCCGGCCCCGACGCCGGACTGGCAGCCGCCGACGGTCGGTTCACCGTGGTCCAGGAGGTGCACGGCGCGCCCGACGGCGACCTGAGGGTCATCCTGCACGTCGATGCCGGCACCCTGCGTCTGTCGCGCTCGGCCGTCGGGGGCGATGCCGACGAGACCGCGGCCGATGTGACGATCGCCCTGTCCTACGAGGATGCGGTGGCCCTGTCCGCTGGTGAGCTGGCGCCGGCCGAGGCACTCAACGCCGGGAGGATCCGGGTCCGGGGGGACCTTTCCGTCCTTGTGGCCGGTCAGCAGATGCTCCAGGCGGCCCGGGCCGCCACCGCGTCGCTCCGCTCCTCGACCACCTACTGAGCACTACCGGGGATCGCACCACTGAGCAGCGGAGCCGGTGACCGGGCGCTGGCGACAGGCGCTCCGGCGTGACACCTCGTCGGCCGGGTCCGATCCAGGGAGGTTGAAAGCATGGAAGTACTGACCAGCAGGACCATCATCCACCCCCGCGACCTCGATCGCTCACTCGCCTTCTACGGGGAGGATCTCGATCTTGCGGTGGCACGGGAGTTCGGCCAAGGCGCCGGCCGGGGGGTGGTCTTCTTCGCCGGGGGCGGGCTGATCGAGGTGGTGGGCACCCGCCCGCGACCGTCCCCGGCCCCCGCACCCGACCTCGCAGGGACGGCCGATCACCCGCCCGCCATCGCGCTGTGGCTGCAGGTCCGGTCCATCGGCGCCGCCATCGCCGACCTCCAAGGTCGCGGGGTGCCGGTCGTCCGGCCCCCGGTGCTCGAGCCGTGGGGGCTGATCGAGGCATGGATCGAGGACCCGGACGGACTCCGCATCCACCTGGTGGAGGTGCCTGCCGACCATCCACTGCGCCGGGATGCGCGCTTCATCGAGCGGTAGGGCGGCCATGAGTGGCTCGCCGGGACACTCCGGCGCCTACTGCCTGGGCCGCCTTCCCAGGAGTCTCAAGACGAAGGACCCGACACGACCCGGCTTCCCGGCCTGGTGGTGATCCGAACCATGACCGGCACGGCCGAACCCCGAACCTCCACCGGCCCCTTCGAGCTGATTCGGCTCCTCGTACTTCGGCACCTTGGCCTGTCTGCGCCTCGGCTTGCGAGGCTTGTCGCCACCGGATCCCATCTTCCCATCATGGTCGACACCCGGTCGCCTCGCCACCGGCGCTCGATCGGCGATCACCGTCCAGCCCTGTGCCTCGTGCAGTCGACCACCACCGCCACCAACCCGGCAGGCAGGCAAGCCAGCGCTACGGGCGATCGCCGCCGGACACGTCGGCCGAACTGCCTGGGGCCAACCGCGGGACTCGAGCCGGGATGAGGCGGACCCCCAGGCGGCGGATGAGGAATCCCAGCAGCAGCACGGTGAAGACCGCCAGCACGGCGGGGAGGACGATGGCCAACAGGCTGAAGGTCAGCGTCCCGTGCAGGTGGGTGATGATCGAGAAGTTCATCCCGAAGTATCCAGTGACGAAGGTGAGCGGAAGGAACACCGCCGCCACGATCGTGAGCCAGTTGATCACCTCACCCTGTCGTTCCGAGGTGGCCGAGCTGAAGGCCTCCATTGCGTCTCGCGTCTCGTCGCGACAGTCGTGCGCAGCTTCGAACAGGGCCACCAGATGGCTCCGATGGGAATCGAGGTACTGCTGGGTGCCAACCTGCATCCCGGGCATCCGGTCGACGTCGCCCAGAATGCTGACGAGGTCCCGCCGGTAGGGTCCGAGCGCTCTGATGATCGGAGTGAGGATCTGGCGCACCTCGAGGACCTGCTGGAGGTAGCCGGGCATCGGCGGTCCTCCGAGGACCGCCGCCTCGAGCTCGTCGAGTTGAGCGTCCAGTCGAGCGAGAACGGACTCGAACGTCGTGGCCAGCGCATCGAGCACCATGAACAAGACGAGCGGTCCATCGTCCTGCTCGCTGTCCCGTAGTCGCTCGTAGCGGTGCCGGGCGTCGGCCAGGCCCCGGCACGGTTCCTCGTGGGCAGTGACCAGGAACGACTTGGTGAAGACGGCCCGGACCTGTGTCAGATGGCTGTTGTCACGCATCCCGTAGGACACCCAGCGGACTCCGTCATGGGTCTCGGTGAAGCTCGACCGTTGGTCGACATCCACCAGATGCTGCACGGCGTCGGCGTTCAGCTCCAGCGCCGCCGAGAACTCGACCATGCGCTCCGGAGGCACACCGGAGAGATCGAGCCAGAAGAACGAGCCACCTTCCAGGAGCTGTGCGGCGTAGTCGGCGTCGATGTCCGAATCCACGCCGGCTGATTCGACGAGCTGCGCCCTTCCAGCCTGCACCCCATGCCTGGCCATCACCGGTCTCGCTTCTTCCGGTACGTGCTCTGGCGGGATGAGGCCGCCCTTCTTCTCGACGGCCCGTACGACTCCGGCGCACCGGAAGTCTGCAGCGCCTGCACCGTCCCACCGGCCGGACGGGGCGTCACTTCGAAGTGGGCGAGAACCTCGATGTGGATCTGTCGCGGGTGCGCGGATAGCGGGCAGCTCGTCCCCCGATGGCGGCCGGGCCCATCGAGCGTGTCCATTGGAACCTCCATTCACGGCTGTACGACCGGACCGGGCCCACGCTCACGCAATGCCGAACTCGCCCGCTTCCCGGACTCCCCATCGTCGAGCCAACCACGACCGGCACCGGCCGGGTAGAGACCAAGGTCACTTCTGCGAACCATCGCCATCGGGCTCAGCCGCGAGAGGGATGGGTCCGAACTGGGGAGCCGGGCCGTGAATGGCGGCGAAGGTCCACTTCACTCCGGCAATGACCCTGGGCATGCCGTCGATCCGGCGTGTCCTCCACCGGTCGGGGAAACCCCTCGGCAGGTCGCCACGGGTGCCCAGGAAGGGGTTAGCGGACGCCTGTGGTTACGAGGACTCCGAGAGCGGCGGCCATCGACAGCGGAACGGCGACCACCCCGATGCGGCTTGCCCTGATGATCGACGGGTATGCGCCTGCGGTCCGGGCCGCTCGTAGCCAGAGCATCCAGGCGAGCGATCCGGTCACGAAGAGGTTCGGCCCGAGGTTCAGTCCGATGAGCAGTGCGAACGGGTGGTCGGGGATGCGGGCGGCGAGCAGCGATGCGGCAGGGAGGTTGTTGACCAGCACGGAGCAACCGGCTGCGACGCCGGCCGTTCCCCACACACCGAGGTGCGAGAGAAGGGTGGCCGGCCCTGACCACACCCGACCCAGGGTTCCCAACGCCACTGCCACCCCGAACAAGCCGACAAGCAGTGGCACCCCGAGCACATCGGCCACGTGCCGAGGCTGGTCCTCGCCGGTACTCAGTCGGATTCCGATCGCCACGATGCCGACGACCGCCACCGGCAGCGCGGGAGAGCGCAGGACGAGCACCAGTACCGTGGCGGCCGCTACCGCCAGCAAACCGAGTCCGAGTCTTGGCCATACCGGTGGCGTCAGCTCACCGGTGGTCACCCGTAGGGCGCGGTGCTCCACGGCCATGACAACAAGAGCAGTCACGACGAGGGCGGCCAGGGCCGGCGCCCACATGTGGGAGAAGAACGCCGCGCCGGTGAGCCGGAAGTGTCCGAGCACGATGAGGTTGGTCAGGTTCGAACCCGGAAGGAAGAGCGACCCGGCGTTGGAGAGCAGGAGGCAGCCATAGAGGAGCGGGGCCTCGCCCCCGCCTCGGCTCCTGGCCGTGTAGACCAGCACCGGGGTGAGGAACGCCACCGAGGTGTCGAGGTTCAGCACGGCAGTCACCACGGCGATCATGGCGGTGGCACCCAGAAACAGGACGCCTCCGCTTTTCGACATCCGGGCGAGCTGGTGACCGGCGGCGGCAAAGAGTCCGTCGTCGTCGGCCACCAAGCCGATGAGGAGCAGTCCGGTCACGAGCACGAACGGTGACCAGTCCTGGGACGCCGCCGCTCTCGCGTCCGTAGGGCTGACCGCGGTGGCGGCTGCCAGCCCGGCCAAGCCGATGCCGGCGAGCATCCAAGGGAGGTAGCGCTCGATCGGCGCCGGGTGCCGGCGCGGACCGGAGGAGCGTTCCACCACCCCAAGTCTGCCAGAGGCCGGCCCGACCAACCGAAGGTAGGAGATACGACCGATCGGGCACCCGGCTACGGCCCGAAGGCCGTCCTCCCACCGGCCGCCGCTCGGGGAGGAGCCGGTGCGACCGGCACGAGAGTACGCTGCACACAGGGAAGGGGGTTGACATGACCGACAAGTCTCCCCGCAAGACCGCCTCCAAGAAGTCCGGCAAGACGCTCAAAGAGAAGCGCCAAGCCAAGAAGGACAAGCAGCAGACCCGCAAGGGACTGATCCGCTGACCGCTCATCCCGGTCCTCCGACGCTCGCTCGCTGACGGCCTACGTTGCCGCACACGCGCTCTGCCGACCCGTGCGGCAACGTTCGCGGGGCGGCGCCCACGCCGATCGGGGACGCGTCAAGGCGATGCCGCGGACTCCCTGGTGCGTTCCTCGGCGAGTCTTCTAAGCACCCGAGTCGCCCTCTGTTCGATGCTCCGACGGCCGGACCCCGACATTGGCGCTGATCACCAAGCGAGCCCGCTCTTCGGCTTCCTTCCGCTCGGCTTCGTGAACCCCGGACTGGACACCCTTGATCGCCGTATCGGGTCTGTCCTCGAGGCCGAGCAACTTGCCTTCGTCCAGCCCTTGTTTGGCGATCAACAAGGCGTCGAGCTTCGTTTGCATAGCTCGGCTCTCCCTGTTCTGGGTCGACTGGATGATGAAGACCATGACGAACGTGATCAGGGTGGTGATCGAGGTGATCAGCATCTCGTAGTGGGCATTGAAGAGACCACCCTTGACGAGCAGCAGCCCAACGGCCCACATGACCACGACTGCCACTGCAATGCAGATGGCCGTGAACGAACCGAGCCATGTGGTCGTGTTGGAAATGGCATGACTCGCCTTGTGGTGCATTCTGTGGCGGTCGTACGGCACGGGCACCTCCGATCAGTGTTCGACTCCGGCCGTCCTGGCTCGGCAGACCAGCCCGCAACGGAGCAGACCAGCCGCAACGGAGAGGCCTTCCGCGCGTTTCCGGTCGACACCCCCACCCTACGGGGGAACCCGCCCCGTCGACCACCGCCGGGTCATGGTCCCTGCGTCCGCAGGGTCGTCGTCTGCAAGCAAGCCGAGGTGGCGCCAGTCGGAGCTGTCAAAGCGGCAGGTGGCATGATCGGGGCCATGGAACCAAACCTCGGGGCAACGTTGGATGACCTGGTCCAACAGGCGCTCCGGTGCCAGGTTCCGACCAGGGAGCAGGCGCTCACCGTGCTGGGGAGCAGCGACGACGACCTGTTGGACGTGGTGGCCGCCGGGGGACGGGTGCGCAGACACTTCTTCGGCAACCGGGTGAAGCTCAACCTGATCATCAACCTGAAGAGCGGACTGTGCCCGGAGAACTGCTCGTACTGCTCACAGCGCAGCGGGTCGCAGGCCGACGTCCTCAAGTACAACTGGATCGATCCGGTGGCCGCAGCCGAGACGGCCGATCGGGCCGCGGCCAGCGGGGTCAAGCGGATCTGCCTGGTGGCGAGCGGGAGGGGCCCTTCCGACCGCGACATCAGCCGGGTGGCCGAGACGGTCCTCGCCGTCAAGGAGCACCACCCCGACCTCGAGGTGTGCACCAGCCTCGGCCTCCTGACTGCGGAACGGGCCGAGCGCCTGCTGGCGGCGGGCGTGTCCGCCTACAACCACAACCTCAATACGAACGAAGCGAACTACCCGAGGATCTGCTCGACGCATACGTTCGCCGACCGGGTCGACACTGTGGGCGTCGCCCACGCCGCCGGGCTCTCCCCATGTTCCGGAGCGATCTTCGGGATGGGCGAGACCGACGACGAGGTCGTCGACCTCGCCGTCGACCTGCGCAGGCTCGGCGTCGATTCCGTGCCGATCAACTTCCTCATCCCCTTCGAGGGCACCCCGCTGGGCGAGGAGTGGCAGCTCACCCCCCAGCGCTGCCTGCGCATTCTGGCCCTGTTCCGCTTCTTCTTCCCGGACACGGAGGTCCGCATCGCCGGCGGGCGCGAGCTCCACCTCCGCACCCTGCAGGCGCTCGGACTCCACCTGGCCAACTACATCTTCCTGGGCGACTACCTGACCAGCGAGGGCCAAGCCGGATCGGACGACCTCCAGATGATCTCCGACGCCGGGTTCGTGGTCGAGGGACGCGACCAGGAGACCTTGCCGAAGTCACGCCCCGACTTGGTCGCCCTGCGGCGCAGGGGCCCGGGCACCGAGGTCGCCGCCAACGCGTGAACGGGGGGCGGCCGCCCCGACTCAGGGGCGCCACGCGCCGGCCGGGTACCGGTCGCGATCAGCCGTCGGTGGCGTCCACCAGCGCGGACCGGGCCAGGTCGCGGACGTCGGGCACGCCGGTGAGGCCCAGCGCCACCTCCATCTCGCCGCGCAGGATGCGCAGCACGTGGGCCACCCCCTCCTGCCCGCGTGCGGCGACGGCATAGGCCCACGGCCGGCCGATCAGGCACGCCCGTGCACCGAGGGCCAGGACCTTCACCACGTCGAGGCCGCTGCGGATCCCGCCGTCGACGAGCACTTCCGCCTGATCTCCGACCGCGTCGACGATGGCCGGGAGGGCCGAGATTGTCGAGGGCACACTGTCGAGCTGGCGGCCTCCGTGGTTGGAGACCACGATGGCGTCCGCTCCCCTGGCCACGCCCTCCCGGGCGTCCTCTGGGTCGAGGATCCCCTTGAGCACGAGCTTCCCGAGCCAGTGCTCGCGGACCCAGGCGAGATCGTCCCAGGTCACGCTGGGATCGAACTGGCTGTCGGTCCAGTACCGGAAGGCGTCGGGCGTGGTCGCCCCGGGCACCGCCTTCTCGAGGTTGCCGAACGTGAGCGGCTTCCCCCCGACGGCCACGTCACGCACCCAGGTCGGGTGGGAGGCGAGGTCGTATCCCCGCACCAGCTTCCTGGCGGCGGACAACGGGCCGACCAGGCCGTTGCGCACATCCCGGTAGCGGGCACCGACCACGGCGAGATCGACGGTGAGAACGAGTACCTGGCAACCCACCGCCTGGGCACGGTGCATGAGATCCTCGGCATAGGAGCGGTCGCGCATCACGTACAACTGGTACCAGAACGGCCGATCCGTACCGGCGGCGACCTCCTCGATCCCACAGATCGACACGGTGGACTCGCAGAAGGGAATGCCGCAGTCGGCGGCGGCCCGGGCGGCCTGCACCTCGGCCCGCCTGGCGAACATGCCCGCCAGGCCGACCGGCGCCAGCACCACTGGCAGGGAGAGCTGCTCGCCCAGCACCGTTGTCCCCAGCATCCGCTCGGAGACGTCGCGCAGCACCCGTTGCCGCAGGCGAATCCGGCCGAGGTCCGCCGCGTTGGCGGCCATCGACGTCTCCTCGTAGGCGCCCCCGTCGATGTAGTCGAACAGCTGGCGGGGCAGCCGGCGGCGTGCGAGCTCGCGGTAGTCGCGCACCGAGGCCGGGGCGAGCCCGAGTGGGCGATCACGTCCGGTGAGGTTCATTCCCCCATGCTTCCAGAGTCCGGCCGGCGAAGCACGAGGCGGCTGTCGCCTATTCGACCTCTGCCTTGATGCGTTCGAGGGTGGTCCGCATGCCGTTGCGGTTGGTCCGGCCCCTTGCCCAGCCGAAGAGCGCCCAGTAGAGGCGGAGCATGTGCGTCCGGGCCAGGTCGAAGGACTCGGTGACGTCGGTGCCGTCCGCGGCGGGCTCCAGACGATAGCGCCAGACGTTCAACGGCTTGTCGGCGGGGCCCACACCGAAGGCGAACTCGTTCCCTGGTTCGGAGACGAGCACCGTACAGGTCGTCCAGTAGGTGGGGCCCTTGCCATTGCGCTTGACATGGCCGCGGAAGCGGGCACCGACGGCCGGACCCGTGGTGCCGTCGAGCCACTCGGCCCCGAAGGTCTCGGGGCTGTACTCGCCGATCCGGGTGACGTCGCTCACCAGCTCCCAGATCTGCTCCGGAGGAGCGGCCATGTGGACGGTCACCGCGTCGTGCATGGCGCAACCCTAGGCGCGCGGCCTCACGGGGGCGCCGCGCCACCGGGCCCCACCGCGCACCGAGCGCGGCCGCTTCAGTCCTCGGTCGGCGATGGGTGACCGGCTGCCGGGGCGGTCTCCTGGGACGCGGCGTCCGGCCGGGGCGGACGGCGGCGGGGGCGGGCGGCGGCGGTCCGGGCGGCGGCGGCGGCCCTCAGCCTCGGAACGAAGATGAGTACGTAGCCGGTGGACAGCACCCCCAGCACCGCGATCACGCTGATCGGGGCGATCGAGAAGTGGTGGGCGTTCTTCGGATCGGAGAGTCCGGTGGCGAGGAACAGGATGCTGAAGAGCACGATCCCGAACACCGCCAGCGGCTTGCCGGCGATGAGCCGGAACGGGCGCTCACGCGTCTCGCGCCTGCGCAGGACCACGAGGCACAGCGAGGCGATGGCGTAGATGCCTGCTTCGATGGTGGCGCCGACTGCCACCAGCAGCAGCCACTGGCCGGTGGCGAACACCACCGCGGCGACCGCGGCGGACACCACCGCCAGCGTGGTCACGGCCACCCAGGGGACCGCCCGCAGATTCAGCCAGGCGAACTGGCGCGGGAGGTTCCCCTCTCGGGCGGCGGCGTAGATGAAGCGAGAGGCGACCAGGAAGCCCCCGTTGAACGTGTTGAGGGCCGTGAGCACGGTCAGGGCCAGCATCCACAGCTCACCCACGGTTCCCAGCGCCGCCTGGCCGAGCAGCAGTTGGGGATAGGCGCTGCCGTGGAGGCTGGAGTAGGGCACCAGGTGGGCCAGGGCCAGTGCGAACATGCTGGACACGATCCAGATCAGCACCGGGGCGATGAAGAGTGCCCGGGTGATGACCGGCGGGGTCCTGGCCTCCTCCGCAGTGGTGGTGACCCACTCGAAGGCGGCATAGAGGAAGAGGGCGAAGGCAACCGCCTGGATCCCCGAGAAGCTGCCCTTGCCGAACATGTTGAACGGGTGGTGGAAGGCACCCCCCACGTGGAACAGGGCGACCACCGACAGCGCCACGGTGCCGGTCAGCACGGTGTAGGTGACGACGGTCTGGACCCAGCCGGCGAGGCGCACTCCCAGGAGGTTGGCGGCCAGCGCCAGCCCGAGCAGCACGGCGATCCATACGTAGGCCAGCACCGCAGGCTCGTCCAGCACGTGGCGGACGGCTGCACCGATCAGGAAGGCATCGGCCGCGATGACCAGGACCACTGTCGTCATGTAGGTGAAGGTGACCGACAGGGCGGTCCTGTTGCCCACGGCCCGGCCCAGGTAGAGGCGGATCCCGGCCGCAGTGGGGTACAGGCCGTTCAGCTCGGAGAAGATCCCCGACACCAGCAGGACGATGAGGCCGCCGATGAAGATGGCCACGGCCGCCGTGGCGCCCGGGGCGTACGCCAGCACCGACACCACCCCCAGGTAGTCGATGGCGGCGAAGGCAAGCCCGGCGGAGGTGGCCGTTGCCGTGGCCGTGCCGACCGACCGGCGGAGGGCCACGGCGACGGGGTGCGCCGGGTCGGCGCCGGACATCAGGAGTCGGGCCAGATCACATAGCTGATGGCGTCCAGGCGCATGATGTCCTCCTGAGAGCCCTTCACTGCGATCTCACCCCTCAAGTACTTCTGCACCGGGTTCAGGTCGCCCCAGAACATGTCGCAGAAGATCTCGGACTCCGCGGTCACCACGATGTCCGGCGTGCCCACATGGCCTTCGGGGACCGAGAGGATCTCGCCCCGTTCGACCATCATCGAGAAGGTGACCCTGGTGTCCGCACAGATGAAATGCAGGGTCCTCGACCAGTCGCGCTGCATCTTGCGCAGCCGCTCGTTCTCGTTGCAGCTGACCGTGTAGTCGGCCAGCGCCTCTGCCAGCTCGTCCCAGCTCGCCATGGTCCCCCCTAACCCGCCGTGGCCGCTGTCGGTCGAGCCGGACGGCGGCGGGGTCGGGTCGGCGCAGACTCCTCGGGACCAGCTCCCGACTCCAGGTCGCCGATGGCCCGGTCGAGCGCCTCGAGGAGGAAGTCCACCTCGGCATCCTCGATGACCAGCGAGGGCATCAGGCGCATTACGGCGGGCTGGTTCCCGCTGTAGATGGCGAGGACGCCGTGGCGGGCCAGGTGGTACGACATGCGCGGCCCCATGGAATCCTCGGCGTACTCGATGCCCGCCATCAATCCGAGCCCTCGCACGTCGGAGATCACCTCCTGATGGGCCTCGGCGATGGAGTCGAGCCCGGCGAAGAGCCGGTCTCCCATGGCGGCGGCGTGAGCGACCAGACCGGTCTCCTCGATGACGGCGATCACCTCGAGCGCCACCACACACGCGAGGTCCGAACCTCCGAACGTGGACAGGTGGATGAAGGGATTGGGGATCAGGAACTCCCGGAGCTCCTCGGTGAACACGGTGGCCGATATCGGCACCAACGACCCCCCGAGCGATTTGGCGATGGTCATGATGTCGGGCACCACCCCGAAGTGCTCGCCCGCCCACCAGCGCCCGGTCCGGCCGAGGCCGGTCTGGATCTCGTCGAGGATCAGGAGCGCCCCGGCCCGGTCACAGGAGGCGCGCACCGCCCTCAGGTAGTCCGGCGGCGGCATCACGATCCCCCCTTCGCCCTGGATCGGTTCGAGCAGCACCGCGGCGGTGTGCTCGTCGACCACATCGGCGAGGGCGTCGGGGTCCCCGAAGGGCACCTGGACGAAGTCGGGCATCAGGGGCTCGAACGGCTGGCGGAACGCGCTCCGGCCTGCGGCCGACAGGGCGAACCCGGTGTGGCCGTGGTAGCCGTTGACCGACGAGACGATCCGGGGGCGCCCGGTCGAGCCCCGGGCCAGCTTGATGGCGAAGTCGACTGCCTCGCCCCCGCCGGTGCCGAACATGGTGCAGGACAGGTCCCCCGGTGTGATCTCCGCCAGCTTGGCCGCCAACTCGGCCTTCTCCCTCGAGCAGAGCAGGAAGTTGCCATGGTCCAACCGGTCGATCGCCGCATGCGCGGCGGCCACGACCCGGGGATTGCGCCGGCCGACGTTGAACGAGCCCGCCGACGTAAAGCAGTCGAGGAACCGGCGCCCGTCGAGATCCCAGACCCAGGGCCCGGATCGCTGCGCTTCGATGATGTCGAGTCCGGCCGCCCGCATGACCCGGACTTTCTGGGGGTTCAGATAGGTGGCGAACTGCTCGAGGGCTTTGCTCTTGGCGGCGGGGTCCGGGACGAACTCGAGTCCCTCGGCCCAACCTCCCTCGGGGCGGTCGTTGTCCATGGCCTGACCATACCTCCGGGGCCGCCCGTGCCGCCTACTGCAGGCCGCCTACCGCAGGAGGTCGATGACCTCCGAGCGCTCGGCGACGAGCTCCTCGGTGGTGATCCGGATCCGCTCTTTGGCGAACTCGTCATGGCCCAGGCCCTCGACCACTTCCCAGGCGCCGGAGCCCTTGGCCCGCACCGGAAAGCCGAACTGGAGTCCCTGGGGCACGCCGTACTCCCCGTCGGAGACGACGGCGAGTGAGGTGAAGCCGTCTCCCGGGGTGGCGGTGCGGATGCTCACCACCGAGTCGATGGCGGCGTTGGCAGCAGACGCTGCCGAGGACAGCCCGCGGGCGTCGATGATGGCCGCCCCGCGCTTCTGCACCGTGGTGATGAACTCTCCCTGCAGCCACCCGTTGTCGTCGATGACCTCGGGGACCGGCGTGCCGTCGATGCGTGCGTTGGCGAAGTCGGGGAATTGGGTGGCGGAGTGGTTGCCCCAGATGGCCAGGTTGGTGACCGAAGAGACCGGCACGCCGGCCCGCTTGGCCAGCTGGCCCTTGGCGCGGTTCTCATCGAGCCGGGTCATGGCGAACCAGCGGTCGGTCGGCACCTCGGGCGCGTTCGAGCGGGCGATCAGGCAGTTGGTGTTGCACGGGTTGCCGACCACCACCACCCGTATGTCCGAGGCGGCATTTGCCGCGATGGCCCGGCCCTGGGGTCCGAAGATCCCCCCGTTGATGGTGAGCAGGTCCCCGCGCTCCATCCCGGCCTTGCGGGGGACGGAGCCGACCAACAGCGCCCACGAGGTCCCGTCGAAGGCGACGTCGAGGTCGGTGGTGGTGATGATGTCGCTGACCAGGGGGAACGCGCAGTCGTCGACCTCCATGACCACGCCTTCGAGGGCCTTCATGCCGGGCTCGATCTCGAGGAGGCGCAACACGACCGGTTGGTCCGGACCGAGCAGCTGACCGGACGCGATGCGGAAGAGGAGGGCGTAGCCGATCTGGCCGGCTGCGCCGGTGACGGTGATGTGGATTGGTGGTTTGGCTGCCATGGGCCGAGGCTAACCCGGTCGGTTGCGATCGGTCGAACCTGGGAACCGGGGGCCAGGGTGGGACCCCGCTACAGGTGGTCGACGATGGCCGAGGCGAACTCCGAGCACTTGACCTCGGTGGCACCCTCCATCAGCCGGGCGAAGTCGTAGGTGACCACTTTGTCGGCGATGGTCGCCTCCAGCGCGGCCACGATGTCGGCGGCGGCCTCGGTCCACCCCAGGTGCTCGTACATCATCACGCCCGAGAGCAGGATGGATCCGGGGTTGACCTTGTCCTGGCCGGCGTACTTGGGAGCGGTGCCGTGGGTGGCCTCGAAGATACCGTGGCCGGTCACGTAGTTGATGTTCCCCCCGGGTGCGATGCCGATGCCGCCCACCTGGGCGGCCAGGGCATCGGAGAGATAGTCGCCGTTGAGGTTGGTGGTGGCCAGGACGTCGAACTCCTCGGGGCGCGTCAGGACCTGCTGGAGGGTGATGTCGGCGATGCTGTCCTTGACCAGCAGCTTGTCGCCGGGCCGGCCTCCGCAGTCGTCCCAGCCGACGGCGACGTCGGCGAACTCCTCGCGGACCAGTTCGTAGCCCCAGTTGCGGAACGCCCCCTCGGTGAACTTCTGGATGTTCCCCTTGTGGACGATGTTCACGCTGGCCCGATCGTGGGACAAGGCGTAATTGATGGCCGCCCGGATCAACCGCTTCGAGGCGAACTCCGAGATCGGCTTGATGCCGATGCCGGAGCCTTCGCGGATCTCCCATCCCATCTCGTCGCGCAGGAACGCCGAGAGCTTGGCCGCCTCGGGGGTGTAGGCCTCGACCTCGAGGCCGGCGTAGATGTCCTCGGTGTTCTCACGGAAGATGACCATGTCGACCTTCTCGGGGTGGAGCACCGGGGAGGGTACGCCGGCGAACCACCGCACCGGGCGGAGGCAGACGTAGAGGTCGAGGATCTGGCGGAGGGCCACGTTGAGGGAGCGGATGCCGCCGCCGACCGGCGTGGTCAGCGGGCCCTTGATGCCGATCAGGTGGGTGCGGAACGCCTCGACGGTCTCGTCGGGCAGCCAACTCCCGGTCTCGTCGAATGCTTTCTGGCCCGCGAGCACTTCCTTCCACGCCACCGACTTACCGTGCTTGGCGGCCGCGGCGTCGAGCACCAGCTTCGCCGCCGGCCAGATGTCCACGCCGGTGCCATCCCCTTCGATGAAGGGGATGATGGGTACGTCGGGTACGTGGAGGGCGCCATCGGGCCCCGGTGTGATCAGTTCGGCCATGGGCAGCAGCCTATCGGCGCCCCCTGCCACCATCCCAACCGGGCCGGTGCCTCACCCGCGTCGGGGGACGAGTGCGCCGGCTCAGCGGAGGCCCGGCTCAGGGTGTGGCGAGGCCCAGGGCCGAGTAGATCTCGCGGGTGGCACTCGACCGGTTGAGCGTGTAGAAGTGCAGGCCCGGCGCGGTCGTCCCGAGCAGCTCCTCGCAGAGCTCGGTGGCGATGACGACGCCCTCTCGGCGAACCGCCGCCGAACCCCCCCTGCCGTCCGCTGCGTGCAACCGGGCGGCCATCCAGTCCGGCACGGCGGCGCCCATGGCCGCCATGCGGGGGATCGAGCTCAGGCTGGTGACGGGCATGATGCCGGGCAGTACCGGCTTGTCCACCCCGCGGTCGGCGAGGTCGGCCACCAGCTCGCGGTACTCCTCCGCCTCGAAGAAGAACTGGGTGATGGCGAAGTCGGCCATGGACAGCTTCTCGGCCAGATGGTCCCGGTCCGACGCACGGTCGGCGGACAGCGGATGGCAGCCCGGCTGGGCCGCCACTCCCACCGAGAAGCCCCCGATGGCATGGGCCAGCTCGACCAACTCGTAGGCGTGAAGCAGCTCGCCCGGTCCCTCCCCGGGCTCGGTGGGCGGGTCCCCTCCCAGCGCCATCAGGTTCTCCACGCCGGCGGACCGGTAGGCCACGAGGATCTCCGCCAGCTCGAGCCGGGTGTGGGCCACGCAGATCAGGTGGGCCATGGGCACCAGGGTGGTGGTGCGGAGCATGCCGGTGACCAGGTCGAAGGTGCGCTTGCGCGACTCGGCGCCTCCCCGATAGGTGACGGACACGAACGACGGCCCGAGCGGTTCGAGGTCGCGGAGCGTAGTGACCAGTGTGGCCTGCTCTGCGTCGTTCTTCGGCGGGAAGAACTCGAACGAGTAGGTCCGGCCCTTGGCCAGGAGGTCGGCGATCCGGGTCATAGCCGCATCAGCCTACTGCCGTACATCGTCCCGGAAGGTCCGGCCGGTACGACCGGTGCGGGCCGCCCCTCAGCCTGCTGACGGAGCGCCTCGGCCCGAACGGATGCGGGTCGAGAGCCTGGCCAGCGCCGTGTTCAACTCGGTGGTGCGGGCCCGGCGGGCCTCGTCGGCCTGCGCCAGCTGCAGCCCCGTCGGCGGGGTCGAGCCGTTGCGCAGCAGTCGGTCGGCCTCGACGGCGAAGGCCAGCCCTCGCAGAGAGCCCGCTGCGGCAGTGGCCGTACTTGCGGCCTGTGCTCCGGGTGCCGACCCTGCCGCCTTCTCGAGGGCGACCGCCGCCTTCTCCACCTGCGCTGCCGCCGCCCCGCGGACCTCCGGGTCGTCCGACGCGGCAGTTCCCGATACCAGCGACTCACGGGCCAGCTGGGCGTCGCTGAGGGCGGGGATGGCGGCGTGGCGCCACCCTGTCTCGACCGCCCGCTTCTTCCGGGACCGGTACAGCAACGCCACCGCCACGATGGCGATCACCAGCACGGCGATGAGGGCGATCAGGCCCCACGGGGTCTTCGACGCCTTGGCGGCCGTGGCGGGCGCCGTCGTCGACGTCGTGGCCGGCGTCGTCGTCGTCGTGGCCGGCCGCGAGGAAGTGGTCGAGGCCGGGGTGGTGGTCGACGTGGTCGGTGGCACCGTCGTGGTGGTGGGCGGAACCGAGGTGCTCGTCGCTGCCTCCGTGGTCGTGGTCGCGTCCGCCAGGGCCGCCCGGGCGCCGGGCACGGTGCCGCCCGCCGGTGTGGCGAGGCCCACAGCCGACACGCACACCACGGCGGCCAGGGCGCCCAGGTGTCGGGCGAGGCGGTGCCGGCGCCGGAGAGGGGCCCGCATCAGCTGTCGCTCCGGCCATAGTCGTCCTCGAGCCGGACGATGTCGTCCTCACCGAAGTACGCGCCGTGCTGCACCTCGACGAACACGACGTCGGCGTCGGTGGCGTTCTCGATCCGGTGGGCGGTGCCCGCCGGGATGTCGACGGACTTACCGGGCAAGAGCTCGCGCTGCACGCCGTCCAGCGTCACCAGGGCGGTGCCACTGACGATGAACCAGTGCTCGGAGCGCCGGGCATGGCGCTGGTAGCTGAGCCGTTTGCCGGGCAGCACCTCGACGCGCTTCACCTTGTGCGCGGCGGCATCGTCGAGGACGGTGTAGCTCCCCCACGGGCGCTGGTCGGTCTCGAGCGGCACCTGACCGCTCACGACGAGCGTTCCGCAGCACGCACGGCATTGCGCAACAGCATGGCCCGGGTCATCGGACCCACCCCGCCGATGCGCGGGGTGATCCACCCGGCCACCTCGGCAACGGACTCATCGACATCGGACATCAGCTTCTTCCCTTCCCATGAGGTACCGGCCCCGACCACGGCGGCGCCCGGCTTGACCATGTCCGGGGTGACCAGACCGGCCCGACCGGCCGCGGCCACCACCACATCTCCCTGGCGGACCAGGCCGGCCAGGTCCTCCACCCCGGTGTGGACCACGGTCACCGCGGCGTTGCAACCGGGCCGCTTCATGGCCAGCAGCAGGGCCAGCGGCCGACCGATGGTCAGCCCCCGTCCGATCACGACCACGTGCTTTCCCTCGACGGGCACGTCGTTGGCGTGCAGCAGTTCGACGATGCCCGCCGGCGTGCACGGCAGCGGTCCGTTGGCCCCCATGACCAGCCGGCCCAGGTTGACCGGGTGGAGGCCGTCGACATCCTTGTCGGGGTCGACCGCCATCAGCACCCGCTCCTCGTCCAGGCCGGCCGGCAGCGGCAGCTGGACCAGAAAGGCATGGATCCCGGGGTCGGCATTGAAGCGGGCGACGACCGCCTCGAGCTCGGCCTGCGACACGTCGGCCGGCAGGTGCTCGTGGGCCGACCGGATACCGACATCGTCGCAGTCGGCATGCTTCATGGCCACGTAGCGGGAGCTCGGGCCGTCGTCACCCACCAGGATGGTCCCAAGCCCCACCGTCACGCCGGCAGACCGCAGCCGGGCGACCCGGTCGGTCACCTCGGCACGGACCTTGGCCGCCAGCAGCTCACCGTCGAGCAGAGTCGCCGTCATCGTCGTGTCCTCCGTGTCCTCCGTGTCTTCTGCGGTCGGCGTCCCGTCGGGGCAGCCTCGCTCCGGTGTCTCAATGTCGGAAGTGACGCTCGCCACCGGCGAGGACCATGGCGATCCCCGCTGCGTCGGCTGCGGCGATCACCTCGGCGTCACGGATCGATCCACCCGGCTGCACCACTGCCGCCACACCGGCGTCGGCCAGCACCATCAGCCCGTCGGGGAACGGGAAGAACGCGTCACTGGCCGCGGCCCCCCCGCGTGCCCGGTCCCCCGCCTTGCCCACCGCGATCTCCGCGGCCACCACCCGGGACTGCTGGCCGGCACCCACGCCGACAGCCTGGGCGTCGGTCACGATGGCAATGGCGTTGGAGGTCGTGCGGGCACAGACCTTCCAGGCCAGGGCCAGATCGCGCCACTGCCCGCCGGTCGGCTGCGCCGTCGTCACCACCTCCCACTCGGAGGGATCGATCACGAAGCGGTCGGCATCCTGCACCAGCATGCTGGCGCCGAGCCCCCGGTACTGGCGCACCAGGGGCTCGGGAGCAGGGGCCGACAGTAGGCGGGTCGCCTTGCGCTTCGAGGCCAACTGGGCCAGCGCCGCCTCGGCGTACGAGGGAGCGATGATCACATCGGCCTGCGGGCCCGAAGCGATGGCCTCCGCCACCGCCATGGTGACGTGCCCCCCGATGGCCACGATGCCCCCGAACGCGGACTGCGGATCGCACTCGAGGGCCCGCTCGTAGGCACGGACCAGGTCGGTGTCGAGCGCGGCCCCGCACGGATTGGCGTGCTTGATGATGGCTACGGCCAGGTCAGCGCTGCCGGGGGCGGGAAGCTCGTGGACCAGGCGCCACGCCGCATCGGCGTCGAAGACGTTGAGGTACGAGAGCTCCTTGCCGCCATGCTGCACCACGTCGTCCCACCACGTGTGCCGGCCGACGATCCGGTAACGGGCCCCGTGCTGGTGGGGGTTCTCGCCGTACCGCATGGAGCCGGCCCGCTCCAGCGTGAGGTGGATGGTCGGCGGGAGCAGTGCGACCGTGTCGAACACCGCGGCACCCTCCTTGATCTCGGCCTCGCTACGGCCGGGTCCTTCGCGCTCGTCGAGCCACGCCACGATGGCTGCGTCGTACCCGGCGGTGTGGGCGAATGCCTCGCGGGCCAGCCGGCGCCTGGTGGCGAGCGAGAGGGAGCCGGAGCTGCGCAACTCGGCGAGGATGCTCCCGTACTCGGCGGGGTCGACGGCCACACCGACGTGGTCGTGGTTCTTGGCCGCGGCGCGCACCATCGTCGGCCCTCCGACATCGATCAGCTCGACCGAGGGGTCCGTGCTGAACGGATAGAGATTGCACACCACCAGGTCGATCAGCCCGATGCCCAGGCGGTCGAGGGCGTCGAGGTGGTCGCTCTTCGAGCGGTCGGCAAGGATCCCCCCGTGGATGGCCGGGTGGAGGGTCTTGACCCTCCCGCCGAGCATCTCGGGTGTCCCGGTGAGGTCGGCCACCTCCACGTGGTCGATGCCGGCAGCGGCCAGGGTGGCCGAGGTGCCGCCACTCGAGATGAGTTCCCAGCCGAGCTCGGACAGCCCCCGGGCGAACTCCTCGATACCGGTCTTGTCGTAAACGGACAGCAGCGCCTTCATTCCGTGACCTCCTGTGCTGATCCTCGCCCATCGCCGACCTGGGCCGCCAACCCGTCGATGAAGGACCGGATGGTGTCGGGGTAGAGCGTCCGCTCCACCGACTTGATGCGTTCGTGCAGCGTGTCCACCGTGTCACCGGGCAGGACGGGGACCGACTTCTGGGCCAGCACCGGACCCGCATCCATCTCCAGGGTGGCGATGTGGACCGTCGATCCCGTCTCGGTCACTCCTGCGTCGAGGGCGTCGGCCACTGCGTGCCATCCGGGGAACGCAGGCAGCAGCGCGGGATGGGTGTTGAGGATCCTGCCGCCGAAGGCGGTATGGATCGACTGGCCGAGCACGGTGCCGAACCCGGCCATCACCACCACCTCGATGTCCGCGTCGGCCAGTGCCCCGGTGAGCGACCGGGTGTACCGCTCTCGCTCGAACGCCGGGCCGAATCCCCCGAACTCGGCACGGTCGACCAGGACGGCCGGGATGGCGGCGTCAGAGGCAACTTCGAGGGCACGGCATCGCCGGTCTGCCACCACCAGCCGGACCGGGAGGTCGGCGCCGATGATCGCCTCGAGGATGGTGCCGCTGCCGGAGGCGAGGACGGCGATCCGCACGGATGGGGAGTCGCGAGGAGGAGTGCCGGGGCCCACGGGCGAACGCTACCAGCGACGTTCACCGCCCATGCCCGGTGTGGTCCCGCTGGCGCGCGCCGGTGAATGGCAGCTTCCCTGGGAGAGGCGACCCAAGCGACGTAGCCCGACCGGCCTGCCACCGGTACGGGCACTACGTCGCTCGGTCCCCCTGCCCAGGGAACGCCCCTCGTACCCCTTCCATCGGCACAGATGGAGCAATTCCGAAGCAGAAATCTCAGATGTCCCGGCGTTCGAGCGAACGGATCAGCGCTTCGTCGAACCCGAGCAGCGAGTTCAGCTTCCGGTCGCAGAATCCCCAGCGTGGGGAGTCGAACGTCTCGGCCTCGGGAACCGCGATCACCCGCATGCGGGCAGCCTTGGCCGAGAGCGCACCGTTGAACGAGTCCTCGAGGGCCAGGCAGGCGACCGGGTCGACACCCAGCTTCGCCGCCGTCGACAGATAGGACCCGGGGTGGGGTTTGCCCAGTGGCTCCCACTCTGCGGAGTGCCACACCGAGACCTCGGACTCGATCCCGAGGGACCGGAGGGCGGCCTCGATCACCACCGCACGCGAACCTGAGCACACCGCCACCAGCAGCGACAACCGCCGGCACAGGGCCACAGCCTCCAGGGCTCCGGGCATCGGGGTGGCGGATACACGCACCAGCTCCGCAACCCGGGAGGTGATCACCGCTTCCATCTCCACGAGGCTCATCCCGCTCCACGGGAAGCGGTCCCACCAGTATCGGACGGCGTCGTCGATGCGCAGACCCATTGTGTGGCGGACATCGGTCTCCGACAGATGGAGCCCGACCGAGCCGAACACCTCGATCTCGGCCTGGCGCCAGAGCGGTTCCGAGTCGATGAGCAGACCGTCGAGATCGAAGACCACTGCGGCGATGGGCCAGGTGGCCGACGCGGCCACCGAAGGTAGCTCCGCGCTCAGCCGAGGTTCCGGACGACGTCGACCATGGCCTCGCCTGCCGCGGTCGGGTTGTGCGCGACGGTCACCCCGGCGCCGGCAAGCGCATCCATCTTGGCCTGGGCCGTGCCCTTCGAACCCGAGATGATGGCGCCGGCATGGCCCATCTTGCGCCCCGCCGGTGCCGTCACACCGGCCACGTAGGAGACGACCGGCTTTGTCACCGATGAGCCGATGAACTCGGCAGCCTCCTCCTCGGCGGATCCGCCGATCTCCCCGATCATCATGATGGCCCGGGTGTCCGGGTCGGCCTCGAAGGCCCGGAGGCAGTCGATGAAGCTGGTGCCGGGCACCGGGTCACCACCGATGCCCACACAGGTGGTCTGGCCGACCCCCTGCTGGGAGAGCTCGTGGAGGGCCTGGTAGGTGAGCGTGCCCGAGCGGCTGACGATCCCGACCGGGCCGCCGGGCATGGCGATGTCCCCGGAGGTGATGCCGATGTTGCACTTCCCCGGCGAGATGATGCCCGGGCAGTTGGGGCCGAGGAGACGGGTGCCGGGGAACTCCCGCACCAGCCGGTTGTAGGCCAGGGCCTCGTCCTGGGCGGGGATGCCCTCGGTGATGCACACCACGAAGGGGACGCCGGCGGCGGCGGCCTCGATGATGGCGTCGGCCGCGAACTTGGGCGGCACCGATATGAACGAGGCGTTGGCTCCGGTGGCCTCCACCGCGTCGGCCACGGTGGCGAAGACGGGAATGCCCTCGATCTCCTCACCCCCACGCCTGGGGTTGGTACCGGCCACCACATGGGTGCCGTAGGCCCGGTTGCGGAGCCCGTGGTACAGGCCCTGGCTGGTCGGGCTGATGCCCTGGATGACCACTTTGGTGTTCTCGTCCACGAAGATGCTCACGACTGGCCTCCAGCAAGGGCAACCGCACGGCGTGCGGCGTCGAGCATGGTCGGCTCGGCGACCAGGCGATCGGACAGATGGTCGGCCAGGATCTCCCGGCCCGCAGCAGCGTTGGTGCCGTCGAGGCGCAACACGATGGGCGAGCTGATCTCGACCCGGTCGAGCGCCTCGAGCACGCCCTTGGCCACCTCGTCGACCCGGGTGATGCCACCGAAGATGTTGACCAGGATGGAGCGGACGGCAGGGTCGGCGTTGATCACCTCGAGCGCTGCTGCCATCACGTCGGCATTGGCGCCGCCGCCGATGTCGAGGAAGTTGGCCGCCGCCCCGCCGCACTGGTTGACCACGTCCAGCGTGCTCATGGCGAGGCCGGCGCCGTTGGCGATGATCCCCACCGAGCCCTGCAGGCCGATGTAGTTGAGGCCGCGCTCCTTGGCCCGGGTCTCGCGCTCGTCCTCGACCTCGGTGCCGGCGAACTCCTCCCACTCGGGGTGCCGGAAGGCGGCGTTGTCGTCGAGGGTCACCTTGGCGTCGAGGGCGTGGACCCTCCCGTCGGGTGTGAGGATCAGCGGATTGATCTCCGCGAGGTCGCAATCGCCCTCGGTGTAACACGTGTAGAGCTTCACCAGGAGCTCGGCCGCCTGGGCCCGGGCCGGCTCGTCGAGGTTGGCCCGGTCCACCCAGGCCCGGGCCGCCTCGAGGCTCAGCCCGTCCACCGGGTCGACTTGGAGGAGGGCGATGGCATCGGGGTTGGTCACCGCCACCTCCTCGATCTCGACACCGCCCTCGGCCGAAAGCATGCCCAGGTGCTTCTTGGCACCGCGGTCCAGGGTGAAGCTGGCGTAGTACTCACGCTCGATGTCCGAGGCGTGCTCGACCCACAACCGCTTGACCACGTGGCCCTTGATGTCGAGGCCGAGGATGTTGCCGGCGTGGGTGCGCACCTCCTCGGCGTTTTCGGCGAGCTTGACGCCGCCCGCCTTGCCACGGCCGCCGACCTTCACCTGGGCCTTGACCACCACCGGGTATCCGGACTCATCCGCCTGCGCGACGGCCTGGTCCACGGTGTCGGCCACCCCTCCCTTGGAGATGGGGATGCCGAACCGGGCAAAGTACTGCTTACCCTGGTACTCGAAGAGATCCACTGGGTCAGTTCCTCTCTAATCTCTATGTCGCGTGGTCTGGGTGCATCGGTCGGTTGCTGCCTGAATCTGCGGGGCAATGCCGGGTCGGGTCGGGCCGCCAGGGAAGGCCCCCGGCGTCACCGGTTGCCGTCGTGCCGGTCGTGTTCGACCCAGATGGCATCTGGTCGGCCGGCGCCGAGGCGCAGGTGCGGGGTGGTTCAGGCGTCCACTCCACTCTCGCGCTCGTCGAGGGCGGCGCCGAGCCAGGCCCCGATGGCCGGCAGCGGTGCCCCGGGCGTGAACACCTCGGCCACGCCCAGCTCCTTCAGTACCGGGATGTCGGCCTCGGGGATGATCCCCCCCACCAGGACCAGGACGTCGTCGCGGCCTTGCTCGCGCAGTCCTTCGATCACCCGGGGGACAAGGGTGAGGTGGGCGCCGGAGAGCAGGGAAAGCCCCACTGCGTCGGCATCCTCTTGGATGACGGCCTGGACCACCTGCTCGGGGGTCTGGTGGAGGCCGGTGTAGATGACCTCGAACCCGGCATCGCGCAGGGCCCGGGCGATGACCTTGGCGCCGCGATCGTGCCCGTCAAGTCCGGGCTTGGCCACAACCACTCGATAAGGGCGCTTCACGGAGGCAGATACTAAGCGCTGACAGACCGTCCGGCCCACCCGGGACCACGCACACGAGGTCCGGCGGCCCGGGGGGTCCACGCAAGGGCCGACGAGGCCCTAGCCTTTGGGGGGTCAGTGGGCCCCACTCCACACCGGCACCGGCGGGCCCGGACAGACGACGCAAAGGACGACGTGACGACATCGGCTGAAGCCGTGGACAGACCAGACGAACACGCTGCCCGGCCACCGGGACGACCGGCGCCCTCCCTCGCCAAGGGGCTGGTCCGCCTGGCCCGACCGCGCCAGTGGATCAAGAACCTGCTCGTCTTCGTGGCCCCGGGCGCAGCCGGCGTGCTGCTGCACTGGACCATCCTGTGGCACAGTGCCGCCGCCTTCGGCATCTTCTGCGTCGCCGCTTCGGGCACCTACTTCCTCAATGACGCCATCGACGCGACGCCCGACCGGCACCACCCCACCAAACGCCACCGGCCGGTCGCCTCGGGAGCGGTACCCGTCCCCCTCGCCATCACCATCGGCACCGGCCTTCTCGCGGTCTCGATCGGGTCCGCCTCCCTGTTGGCCGGTTGGCACCTGGCCGTGGTCATGGCCGTCTACGCCCTGGTCAACGTCGCCTACTCCCTCGGGCTCAAGAACGAGCCGATCCTCGACCTGGCCGCGGTGAGTGCCGGTTTCGTCCTTCGGGCCCTGGCCGGTGGGGTCGCCACCGGGGTCGCCCTGTCCAACTGGTTCATCATCGTGGCGTCGTTCGGCTCGCTGCTGATCGTGACCGGCAAGCGGTCGGGCGAGAAGCAGCTCCTCGACCACCACCAGGCCGACCACGGTACCGTCCGACCCACCCTGGCCATGTACACGCCTTCGTTCCTCCGGTCGGTCCGGACCCTGTCGGCCGCCGTCACGATGACCGCCTACTGCCTGTGGGCGTTCGAACGGGCCAGTCAGGTGCACCCGGGACACGACCCCATCTGGTTCCAGCTGAGCATTGTGCCCTTCGTGATCGCCCTGCTCCACATTCTGCGCCTCCTGGATTCGGGTGCCGGGGCGGCTCCCGAGGACCTGGCCGTCCACGACCACCGGCTGCAGATCTACGGTCTGTGCTGGGTGGCCCTCTTCGCCATCGGCGCCTACGCGCGGTGAGCGCTCCGCTCGGCCAACGGGGCCTGCTCACCGGATGGGGGCGCACCGCACCGACCGCCGCCGAGGTGGTCCACGCCGTCGACGAGGACATCGTCGACGCCGCCATGGAAGCGGCCGGGGCCTCACGGTCGGAGCGGGGACGGGGCATCGTCGCCCGCGGCCTGGGCCGCAGTTACGGCGATGCCGCCCAGAACGCCGGCGGCACCGTGCTGGACGCCACCTGGCTGGACGCCTTCCACAAGGTGGACCTCGACTCCGGTGTGGTGACCGTGGGGGCTGGGGTCAGCTTGCAGACCCTGATGGAACGACTGGTACCGCTGGGCTGGTTCGTACCGGTTACCCCGGGTACCCGTCTGGTGACCGTCGGAGGCGCGATCGCCGCCGACATCCACGGGAAGAACCACCACATCGACGGTGCCTTCTGCTCCCACGTCCTCGAGATGACCCTGGTCACCCCGACCGGGAAGGTCACCCTCTCGCCCGCCTCGGACCCCGATCTCTTCTGGGCCACCGCCGGCGGCATGGGCCTCACCGGGGTCATCACGGACGCCACCATCCAGATGATCGCGGTCGAGACCAGCTACATGCTGGTGGACACCGAACGGGCGCCCGACCTCGACAGTGTCATGGAGAAGATGCTCGGTGGCGACGACGCCTACCGGTACTCGGTTGCGTGGATCGACTGCCAGTCGACCGGACGCCGGCTGGGCCGGTCGGTCCTGACCCGAGGGGACCACGCCCGACTCGAGGACCTTCCCGAGCGCCTCCGGCGGTCACCGGACCGGGCCCGGGCATTCGTGCCCCGCACGCTCGCCCGGGTGCCGTTGACCCCACCCAACGGACTGCTCAATCCGCTCACCGTGGCGGCGTTCAACGAGTTCTGGTTCCGCAAGGCCCCCCTTCACCAGGTGGCCAAGCCTCATCACATGACCGGATTCTTCCATCCCCTCGACGGTGTGGGTGAGTGGAACCGGCTCTACGGCAGCAACGGGTTCCTGCAGTACCAGTTCGTGGTCCCCGACGAGCACGGGGAGACCGTGCGCCGGGTGATCGAGCGGCTGACCGAGGTGAAACTGGCCTCGTTCCTGGCCGTGCTCAAGCGCTTCGGCCCCGACGACCCCGGCCCGCTCTCCTTCCCTATGCCCGGCTGGACACTGGCCCTCGATCTCCCGGTGGGCCACCACGACCTGGACCTTCTGCTCGATGCGCTCGACCAGAAGGTGATGGAGGCCGGCGGCCGGGTGTACCTGGCCAAGGACTCGCGCGTGGCTCCGGCCGCGTTCCGCACCATGTACCCGCGGGTCGACGAGTGGCTCGCCGTGCGGAACCGGGTCGATCCCCTCGGGGTGCTCCGATCCGACCTCGGCCGGCGGCTCGGACTGTGCTCCGACCGCCTGCCGCCCGCGCCCGGCCGGCGCACCAGGCGGGCGAGGAGCACAACGGCCGCTCCGGAGAAGGCCGCACCAGTGCGCGGCGCCGGGGCATCCCCTGTCGCCAGAGGGACCGCAGCGACCCGCACCCCCCGCACCGATACCCCACCAGAACGGACAGGAACATGATCGACGCCATCGGACGACCCCAGTCAGTGCTCGTGCTCGGAGGCGCTTCCGAGATCGCCCAGGCCATCGTGGCCAAGCTGGTCCCGGCCCGATGCCGGACCGTGGTGCTGGCCGGGCGGGAGAGCGCACGGCTGGCCGAGGCGGCCGAGGCGGCCAGGGCGGCCGGAGCCGACGTGGTCGAGACGGTGGCGTTCGACACCACGGACGTCGACCACCACCTCGCCTTCGTCGACCAGGTCTTCGATCGGTTCGGGGACTTCGACGTGGTCATCGCCGCAGCGGGCATCCTCGGCACCCAGGGCATCCTCGAACGCGACCCGGTGGCGACGGCCTCGTTGCTCGCCGCCAACTTCACCGGGCTGGCCGCCGCGCTGGTGGCGGTGGCCGGGCGCCTGCGCCAGCAGGGACACGGTCGGCTGGTCGTGCTGTCCTCGGTGGCCGGCATCCGTGCCCGCAAGGCCAACTTCGTCTACGGATCCTCCAAGGCGGGGCTGGACGCCTTCGCCCAGGGCCTCGGCGACTCGCTGGAGGGCACCGGGGTCGGCGTTACGATCGTGCGCCCCGGGTTCGTGGTCGGGCGGATGACCGAGGGGATGGCGCCGGCGCCGTTCTCGACCACCCCGGACGCCGTGGCCGACGCCGTGGTCAAGAGCATCGAATCGGGCGCCGGCGTGGTCTACGTGCCCTCCGTTCTCCGTTGGGTCTTCGCCCTCATGCGTCTGCTCCCCCAGGTCGTCTGGCGGCGCATGCCCGGCTGATCAGCGGGGCGGCCCCGGCTACACCGTGAGGGTGGCGGCGTAGTCGGGCACGTAGGTGTAGAGGTCGCGCGAGGGGCGCTGGTAGGTGTCGTCCTTGACCCGCTTGGGCAGCTTGAGCCGCGTCAGGTCGACCGCCTGGTAGGGCACCTGGCCCAGCAGGTGGGCGATGCAGTTGATGCGGGCGTTCCGCTTGTCCTCGGCGTCCACCACGAACCACGGCGACTCGGGGGTGTCGGTGTGGAGGAACATGGCGTCCTTCGCCCTCGAGTAGTCCGACCAGCGCTGCCTGGCCTCGAGGTCGATCGGGCTCATCTTCCAGCGCCGCAGGGGATCGTGCAGGCGGCTCTGGAACCGGCGCTCCTGCTCGTCGTCGCTCACGGAGAACCAGTACTTGACGAGGATGATCCCGTCGTCGATCAACTGGTGCTCGAAGACCGGGCACTGCTGGAGGAACCGGTGGTACTGCTCGGAAGTGCAGTACCCCATCACGTGCTCGACCCCGGCCCGGTTGTACCAACTGCGATCGAACAGGGTCAGCTCGCCCGCGGACGGGAGATGGCTCACGTACCGCTGGAAGTACCACTGGGTCTGTTCGCGCTCGGTGGGTGACGGCAACGCCACGATGCGGCAGGCCCTCGGGCTCAGGTACTCGGCGATCCTCTTGATGACCCCGCCCTTGCCGGCTGCGTCACGGCCCTCGAAGACGACCACCACTCGGGCTCCGGTCTCGCGGATCCACTCGGTCATGGTGGTCAACTCGGCCTGGAGTGCCAGCAGCTCCTCTGCGTAGCGCTCCCTCGGCATCCGGTGACCCATCGATCCCCCCCCTCGGCCCGTCGACCCGACTCAGCCCACCTTAGATCGGGACGTCGTGGCCGAAGTGGTGCGGACCGACTCGGTGATGAAGTCACGCGCCGACGGCGAGAAGTAGCGAGACGGGGAGTTCACCTCGTCGTAGGTCAGCTTGGTTCCGTCCGCGCCCGAGGCGGGTTGGCCCGCCGGTGGGTCGAAGCTGAAGAAGTTGACCCAGGACGTGTTGATGTCCATCTCCATGGCCCGCACCGCGCCGGCACGGGCCAGCACGTCGGCCAGGTCCACGATGGACAGCCCCGACCCGCCGGCGTACACCAGCGCGCCGTCGGCGGTGATGCCGAGCCCCGAGCGCCACACCTGCACCTGGCCACCGAGCGTGGCACCCCACCTGCTGTGGTCGTTGGCGTCGAGCCCGGGGACGGGTTGGCCGTTGTCGACGATGAGATCCAGATTCTGGCGGACGGCCACCACCGAAGGGGACATGGTGACATCGGTGCCCCAGGCCCCGATGTCGGGTGTCCCGTCCTTGTGGATCACCAGGGAGGCCGACCCCGCCTGGAGCGGGTACCCGGCCGAGGTCACGCCGTCGAGGTAGAAGCCACCGTTGGAGTCCTGCATGCGGAACCCCGAGTTGAAGGCGGCGTCCAGGGTGTCGAGCGCGGAACCGGCGATGGGGGGGCTGTTGGTCCACGCCGGCCCGGGGGACGGGATCATGGATCCGGCATACAGCGTGGTGGAGAGCAGCTTGGTGTCCATCCAGGCGACGCCGGTGACCAGGCTGGTGTTGACCGCGTTGGGACGCAGGTAGGCCGCGTACATGGCCGGGATCCCGGCCACGGTGCGGCCGATCGGATGCCACTGCCCCTCACCGGGGGTGGGGTCCGAGACGAAGGGGGTGACGGCCGCCGGGACCGGAAGGTGGGCGGAACCCGCGGCGACCGTCGTGCTCGTGCCCTGTGTCGGGGCCGGAATGGCACCGGCTGCCGGCTTCCCGCCCTTGGGCGGAGCGTTCCAGGTGTACCAGGTGTTCTCCGCCCAGGTGACCAGGCCGCCACCGCCATGGTCGCGGACCCACTCGGTGAGCCGTGCCCCCACGGTATTGCCCATCGCCTGATCGGTGGCTGCCGACCCGGCCGAGAGCCACACCGGCGTCAGCAGCAGCAGGACGACCAGGGCCACCGTCGACTTCGGGTGGCGGCCGAATACCGTCCTCCGGCGGCGGACTTTCTCGCGGCGGCGCTCCCTGCGCTCCCTCCGGGTCGGGCGGAGCAGGGCGTGGTCGCGGCGCGTTGCCCCTGCCGCCCGGTCGGTGGGTGTGGTGACGATCAGGGGGATGCCGGTGACAGGTCGAACCGACCCCCCCGCCCGGATGCCGTCCTTGGTGGCGGCGGCCGGATCGACGTGCTCCCCGACCACCCCGGAACCCGGCGCAGGTGTCAGGCCGTCCTGATCGAAAACGATGTTGCCTCCCAAGGCGCTCTCCGAACCTCTTTCTACTCGCTGCACTGCGTTCGCACGCTCCACAGGGCCGGCTTGGTCCACCGGGATGGCCATCACGGCGGGCGCGGAGCCGTGCACACGCTCCCGGCCCCACCACCAGTAACCCAGGTGGGGCTGACAACTTCATGAACCGCGGGAAGGTCGGGTCAAGCGCCCCCGGCCGACCATCAGCTTCCCACGGGCCGGCACACGAGTGTGGGCACCACCGGGCCGTCCCGGCAGGCCAGCCTGTGCTCCGGAACGGCCCGGTGGGCCACCGGGCCGTTCCGGCAGGTCAGGACCGCTTGAGCGGAGCCATGCGGAGCAGGAGCTTCTTGCGCCCGACCGTCCCGAACCGGACAACCGCTTCGGCATCCTCGCCGGCGCCTCCGGTCTCGAGCACGTTCCCCTCGCCCCACTGGCCGTGGACCACCTTGTCCCCGACCGCCAGCCCGAGGAGCTCGGCACCACTGGAGGCCGGGGGCCGTCGGCGTCTACCGGTGGCATCGAATCCGCCGTCCGGCTGCGACACCCCACGGCCGAAGACGCTCCGCCCGGGTGTCCCCCCGTCGTCCGGTGTCGGGTACCGGCTCCCCGACGACAGGGAGCGCCCACGAGCCGGAGAACCGAACCCCGTCGTGCCGGCATCGGCGCCCGCATCCCGCACCAGCTCGCCAGGGATCTCGTTGAGGAACCGGCTCGGAATGTTGCTACTGGTGCTCCCCCAGAGCATGCGGCTCCAGGCATGGGAGACATAGAGGTGCCGCTCGGCCCGGGTGATGCCCACATAGCAGAGCCGCCGCTCCTCCTCGAGCTCCACCGGATCCCCCAGGGAGCGCAGGTGGGGGAAGATCCCGTCCTCCATGCCGACCAGGAACACCGCGGGGAACTCGAGGCCCTTGGCGATGTGCATGGTCATCAGGGAGACCTTGGTCCCGTCGCCGTCGAGCTGATCCGAGTCGGCAACCAGGGCCGCTGCCTCCAGGAACTCGGCCAGCGTGCGGTACTCCGCAGCCACGCCGACCAGCTCGTCCACGTTCTCGACCCGACCGAGCGCCTCGATGGTCCCCTCCGACAGCAGTTCGCTCCGGTAGCCGGTCCGCTCGACGATGGCGGTCACCAGCTCGCCGGGTCCCAGTGCCCCCTCGTCGCCACCGGTGGGCCCGTCGGCGGGCACGGCGGGCCCCCCCCACGGCCCCGCCCCGTCCAGACCGTCGGGGGCGATGGCGTCGCCGTTCTCGTCGACCAGAAGTGGAACGGCCATCTGCGCCCGCAGGTCGTCGAGCAGTGCCGAGAGATCGATGAGGGCCTTGCCGGCCTTGCCACCCACCCCGGCGTCATCGGCGTGGGCCACGGCCTCCCCGAACGACAGGCCCCGGCCGCCCGACCACCCGGCCAGCTTGGCCACCGAGGTGTCGCCCACCCCACGCTTGGGAACGTTGACGATGCGGCGCCAGCTGACCTCGTCGTCCGGGTTGACCAGGACGCGGAGGTAGGCCAGGACGTCCTTCACCTCGCGGCGGTCGTAGAACTTGGTGCCGCCCACCACCTTGTAGGGCACCTCGGCCCGGACCATGGCCTCCTCGAGGGCGCGGCTCTGGGCGTTGGTCCGATAGAAGACGGCCACATCGCCCCAGTGGAGGCCCTGGTCGCCGCGCAGCCGGACGATCTCGTGGGCGACCCACTCCGCCTCGTCGTGCTCGTCCTCCGCCCGGTAGCGGGTGATCCGCTCGCCCTCCCCGCGATCGGTCCACAGCGTCTTCGGCTTGCGGGAGACGTTGTTGGTGATCACGGCGTTGGCTGCGTCGAGGATGGTCTGGGTGGAGCGGAAGTTCTGGTCCAGGGTGATCGCGGTGGCGTCGGGGAAGGCCTTTTCGAAGTCGAGGATGTTGGAGATGTCCGCACCGCGGAACCGGTAGACCGACTGGTCGCTGTCCCCCACCACGACGATGTTCCGGTGCTCACCGGCCAGCAGGACGGCCAGCGCGTTCTGAACGGGGTTGGTGTCTTGGTACTCGTCGATCAGGAGGTGGGTGAACCGGTTCCGGTAGTGCTCGAGGACGTCGGGGTGCTCTCGGAACAGGCGAACCGTGTTGAGGAGCAGGTCGTCGAAGTCCATGGCGTTGGCCGACAGCATCCGCTGCTGGTAGAGGTCGAACACGTCGGCCACCCGCCGGTCGAAGATGGTTACGGCTGCGGCCCGGTACTCGGCTGGGCCCTGCTGCCGTGACTTGGCCTGGCTGATCTGGCCCAGGATCGAACGGGGGGAGAGCTTCTTCGTGTCGATGTCGAGCTCGCGGCAGACGATCTCGATCAGCCGGCGCGAGTCGGCGTCGTCGTAGATGGTGAACGAGCCCTTGTAGCCCAGGCGATCGCCGTGGGCCCGAAGGATGCGCACGCAGGCGGAGTGGAAGGTGGACACCCACATGCGCCCGGCGCGGGGCCCGACCAGATCGGCCACGCGCCGGCGCATCTCGTCCGCCGCCTTGTTGGTGAAGGTGATGGCCAGGATCTGCCAGGGTGCGGCATCACCGGAGGCGATCAGGTGGGCGATGCGCCGGGTCAGCACCCGGGTCTTGCCCGAACCGGCCCCGGCCACGATCAGCAGGGGGCCGCCCCGGTGGACCACCGACGCCCGCTGGGGGCCGGTGAGCCCCTCCACCAGGTCCTCCCCACCGGCCGGCTGCGTCTGCCCGGGGGTCCCACCCGAGCCCAGGCGGAGCCCGCCGCTGTCGTGAGGGAGCCGGTCGGCGCTCCCTCCCCACGAGGTCATTCCCACTCGATGGTCCCGGGCGGCTTGGAGGTGATGTCCAGAGCCACCCGGTTGACGCCCTCCACCTCGTTGATGATGCGGGAGGAGAGGCGTTCCAGCAGGTCGTAGGGCAGGCGGGCCCAATCGGCCGTCATGGCGTCGTCGCTGGAGACGGCGCGGATGACGATGGGGTACGCGTAGGTCCTCCCGTCGCCCATCACCCCCACCGTGCGAACGGCCGGGAGGACGGCGAAACTCTGCCACAGGTCGCGATAGAGGCCGGCACGGCGCACCTCCTCGACGACGATGGCATCGGCGGCCCGGAGGATCTCGGCCCGCTCCGATGTCACCTCTCCGACGATGCGCACGGCCAGGCCGGGACCGGGGAAGGGCTGTCGCCACACGATCTCGTGGGGGAGCCCCAGCTCCTCCCCGACCGCCCGGACCTCGTCCTTGAACAGCAGGCGCAGCGGCTCGACCAGGTCGAAAGCCAGGTCCTCGGGCAGCCCGCCGACGTTGTGGTGGGACTTGATGGTGGCCGCAGAGCCCGAGCCCGACTCGATGACGTCCGGGTAGAGGGTACCCTGCACCAGGTAGCCGGCCGCCTCCTCCACGGTGTCGCCGGCCCCGTCCTGGCCGGCCGGGCTGAACTTCTCGATGACCAGGTCGCGGGCGACCTCCTCGAAGATGCGGATGAACAGCTCGCCGATGATCTTGCGCTTCGTCTCCGGATCGGTGACCCCGGACAGTGCCTCGAAGAACCGGTCGGCCGCCTTCACGTGGACCAGGTCGATGTGGAACTGCCGGCGGAACGTCTCCTCGACCTGTTCGCTCTCATTGGCCCGCATCAGGCCGGTGTCGACGTAGACGCAGGTGAGCTGGTCGCCGATGGCCTTGTGGACCAGGGCTGCCGCTACTGCCGAGTCCACGCCGCCGGACAGCGCGCACAGCACGGGCGAGGACCCGACCTGGGAGCGGACCGCCTGCACCTGCGATTCGATGATCGAGGTGTGGGTCCACGACGGCGGGCAGTGGCACACGTCGTAGAGGAACCGCTCGAGCAGATCGCGGCCCCGCTCGGTGTGCGCCACCTCGGGGTGGAATTGCACCCCGTAGATGGCACGCTCGCCGTCGTGGAGTGCGGCCACCGGCGCGTCGGGGCTCGACGCGGTGGCCACGAAGCCGTCGGGCACCCGGGTGATGGCGTCGCCGTGGCTCATCCAGACCTCGGCGTCCTCCGGCCAGTCGACGAACAGAGGTGAGCGGCCGGTCAGCGTCAGCGGCGTGCGGCCGTACTCGCCCCTCCCGGTGCGGGACACCTCGCCCCCGAGCTGCCGGGTCAGCAATTGGGCGCCGTAGCAGATACCCAGAATGGGGACGCCGGTGTCATAGATGGCCGGATCGATGGTCGGGGCCGGCGTCTCGTTGACCGACTTGGGCCCCCCCGAGAGGATGATGCCCGAAGGATGGCGGGCCATCAGCTCCGACGCGGTGGCGGAGTGGGGGACGATCTCCGAGTAGACGTGGGCCTCGCGCACCCGGCGGGCGATCAGCTGCGCGTACTGGGCACCGAAGTCGACGACCAGTACCGGCCCCTCGCCGCGCTCGCCGGCATCCGTGGTGTCCGGGCTCAATGGCCCATGCCGACACCCTGCGAGCGCTGCAGGTCCTTACCCTCGGTCTGCAGTGCCGGTGCCACCATGACCTCGGCCTTCTGGAACTCCTTGACCGTCTGGTAGCCGCATGTGGCCATGGCCGTGCTCAGCGCCCCGAACAGGTTCATCCGGCCGTCGTTCTCGTGGGCGGGCCCGAGGAGGATCTCCTGGAGCGTGCCCCTTGTGGTGGTCTGGACCCGGGCGCCGCGGGGCAGCGTGGGATGGAATGTGGCCATGCCCCAGTGGTAACCACGGGCCGGCGCCTCCACCGCGGAGGAGAGCGGCGAGCCCAGCATGACCGCGTCCGCACCGCAGGCCACCGCCTTGGCCACGTCCCCGCCCTTGGACATGCCGCCATCGGCGATCACATGGCAGTAGACGCCGGTCTCGTCGAGGTGCCGCATGCGGGCGCCGGCCACATCGGCGATGGCCGTGGCCTGGGGAACCCCGATCCCCAGCACGCCCCGGGTCGTGCAGGCGTTACCCGGCCCGACCCCTACGAGCACGCCCACCGCGCCGGTGCGCATCAGGTGGAGGCCCGCCTGGTAGGAGGCGCAGCCGCCGACGATCACCGGGATCTCGAACTCGCGGATGAAGCGCTTGAGGTTGAGCGGCTCGGCCGTCTTCGACACGTGCTCGGCGGAGACCACCGTCCCCTGGATGACCAGCAGGTCCAACTCGGCGGCCAGGACAGCCGGGGCGAAGGTCTCCGTCTTCTGCGGCGTCACCGAGGCAGCGGTGGTGATGCCCGCCGCCTTCATCTCCTTGATGCGCTCGGTCACCAGCTCCAACCTGACCGGCTCGGCGTACATCTGCTGCATCCGGGCCGTGGCCTTCTCCGCCGGGAGCTCCCGGATCTCGTCGAACAGCGGGGTCGGATCCTCGTAGCGGGTCCACAGCCCTTCGAGGTTGAGCACCGCCAGGCCGCCGAGACGGCCGATCTCGATGGCGGTGAAAGGGCTCACCACCCCGTCCATGGCCGACGCCATCAGGGGGAGTTCGAAGCGGTAAGCATCGATCTCCCAGCTGATGTCGACATCCTCCGGATCGCGGGTGCGACGGCTCGGGACGATGGCGATGTCGTCGAACCCATAGGCCCTCCGGCCCGACTTGAAGATGCCAATCTCTAGCTCAGCCACGTGAATGTCCTCCGGACGATGATCGCAGTTCTCCGAACCTCCCATCGATGGCAGCCCCGAACACCGCGTCCACCGACTGTCCCCACGATACCGCCTGGGCACCCCTCGCCGACTATCGCCCGCCGGCGCTCGGAACGGCATCCGGGGCGTGGGCTGCCGGAAGCGCCCACCGGCTCTCAGGGAGACTGCAACGTGGTGGGAACGCGCACTTCGAGCACCAGGCAGAGCAGCTCCACCAGCGTCCGGGCCGTGGCCCCCCACACCGTCTCGCCGGCCACCTCGAAGAACCATACGGGGAACTCCCCGTCGGGCAGGTCCGAGAGATGTCGGCGACCCGGTACCGACCACCACTCCTCGTGGAAGGCGTGCGCCGCCACCAACTCGGAGAGGGCGACGTCGAAGACCCGGTCCACCTCGTCGGGGTTGGCCACCAGCGAGGGGCGTCCCTCCAGGGTGGCCACCACCGGCGTCATCACCGTGTTCGACGACACCGTGGGCATGGCGGTGAGGGCGGCGACCACGGTGACCAGCCCGGGATCGAGCCCGACCTCCTCGTGGGCCTCACGAAGCGCACCCTCGGCCACCTCCTCGCCGGGGTCGAGGCGACCACCCGGAAACGCCACCTCTCCCCGGTGGGACCGGAGCCGGTCCGACCGGACGGTGAGGATCACCCGGGTCTCGCCGTCCTGCTCGAACAAGGGGACCAGCACCGCGGCGGGCCGGCCGTCGACGGCCTCGCCGGACAGGGAGCGCCATGGCTCGGGTGACCCGCTCTGGCCCCGATCGGCCCGGTCGGCCCGGTCGGCGGCGAGGGCGCCCATGACCCGCTCGAGGGTGATGCCGCGCCGTCCCTCCACCGGCAGGTGGGCCCACGGGGCGGGCTGGCCGGTGCGACTGAGTGGCGGCCGCGGGATGGCCTTCCTGGCGGCGGGAACTGGTGGATCCGAGGTGTTCATGGAGGAGATCAGACTAGGGCGGGCAGCGGCCCCATCCGCCGGTTCGGACCGTTCGCTAGCCTTCCCCCGTACACGGTCGGCGCCGGGCCGGAACAGGCGCGGCCCGCAGCGAGGAGGAGCCCCATGACCGATACGAGAAGTGCCCAGCCTGCTGCCTCTCAATTCCCGATCACCACCGCCCTCGAGTTCCCCGAGTGGCCGATCGACCGCAGCCTCGGCATGGTCTTCGGCGTCGTGGTCCGGTCGATGGGCGCGGCCAAGGGGATCACCGCCGGATTCCGCTCCCTCGCCGGCGGCGAGGTGAAGCAGTACACCAAGCTGGTCGAGGACAGCCGCCGCCACGCCCTCGACCGGATGATCGAGAACGCCCGGATCCAAGGGGCCAATGCCGTCGTCTCCATGCGGTTCGACTCCTCGGAGGTCGGCCAGACGCTGACCGAAATCGTCGCCTACGGCACCGCGGTGGTCGTCGGGCCGCGCCGATGATGGCCGGAGGCATCCGGTTCGATCGGCGATGCTCGAGGTGATCCTCTTCGCGCTCCTCGGCATCGCCGTGGTGGTGATCGTCGTGATCAGCCTCTTCGTCAAGCGCCACGGCGAGTCATCCGACCCGCAGGCGGGCTGGACGCCGACCGACGAGGTGTTCAAGGACCCGGGCACCGACCGCACCATGCGGGTGTGGGTCGATGCCGCGGGCGAGCGCCACTACGTCCCCGAAGCAGGTCGCTGACCGACCGTCCCCGGGACGGCAAACCGGCCGGGCCCGAGGGCCCGGCCGGTGCACACGTCCACTTGCCAATTGCGCCAGGGCGGCGCCTCCGGCTCGAGAACGAGCCGGAGCGGATCTACATCATCCCGCCCATGCCGCCCATGCCGCCGCCCATGGCGGCAGCAGCCGCAGCAGCGGCGGCGGGATCGGCCTTTTCGGGCTTGTCGGCCACCAGCGCCTCGGTGGTCAACAGCAGCCCGGCGATCGACGCCGCATTCTGGAGTGCGGAGCGGGTGACCTTGGCCGGGTCGATGACGCCCGCCTTGACCAGGTCCTCGAGCTCTCCGGTGTCGGCGTTGAGGCCGACGGTGCCCTTCTTGGCCTCGACTTCGCGAACGAAGACGGTGCCCTCGAGGCCGGCGTTGTTGGCGATGGCCTCGAGCGGGGAGGCCAGGGCCTTCAGCACGATCGACGCTCCGGTGGCCTCGTCCCCGGTGAGGGAGTCGACCACGGACTGCACGGCGGCGCGCGAGCGCACCAGTGCGGTCCCACCACCAGCCACGATGCCCTCTTCGACAGCGGCCCGGGTAGCGGAGAGTGCATCCTCGATGCGGTGCTTCTTCTCCTTGAGCTCCACCTCGGTGGCAGCCCCGACCTTGACCACGGCCACACCGCCGGCCAGCTTGGCCAGGCGCTCCTGCAGCTTCTCGCGGTCCCAGTCGGAGTCGGTGTCGTCGATCTCGCGCTTGATCTGCGCGATCCGGCCCTTGACTTCCCCCTCGGCCCCGCCACCCTCGACAATGGTGGTGTTGTCCTTGGTGACGATGACCCGACGGGCCTTGCCCAGCAGGTCGACGGTGGTGGTGTCGAGCTTCAGGCCGATCTCCTCGGAGATCACCTGGGCGCCGGTGAGGACGGCCATGTCCTGCAGCATCGACTTGCGGCGCTCGCCGAAGCCGGGAGCCTTGACGGCCACCGACGTGAACGTGCCGCGGATCTTGTTGACCACCAGAGTGGCCAGGGCCTCGCCCTCCACGTCCTCGGCCACGATGAGCAGCGGCTTGCCGGTCTGCATGACCTTCTCGAGGACGGGAACGAGATCGTGGACCGCGCTGATCTTCTGATTGACGAAGAGGATCACCGGATCGTCGAGGACGGCCTCCTGGCGCTCGGCATCGGTCACGAAGTACGGGGAGAGGTAGCCCTTGTCGAACTGCATGCCCTCGGTGAATTCGAGGTCGATGCCGAATGTGTTGGACTCCTCGACGGTGACGGTCCCGTCCTTGCCAACCCGGTCGATGGCGTCAGCGAGCACCTCGCCGATGGCGTTGTCGGCCGCCGAGATCGAGGCGACCTGTGCGATCTCGGTCTTGGAGTCGATCTCCTTGGCCTGCTTCTTGATGGAGGCGACCGCGGCGGTGACCGCCTTGTCGATGCCCTTGCGCAGCCCGAGGGGGTTCGCACCGGCGGCGACGTTGCGGAGCCCCTGGCGGATGAGGGCCTGGGCCAGGACGGTGGCCGTGGTGGTGCCGTCACCGGCGACGTCGTTGGTCTTGGTGGCGACCTCCTTGACCAGCTGGGCGCCCATGTTCTCGAAGACGTCCTCCAGCTCCACCTCACGGGCGATGGAGACGCCGTCGTTGGTGATGGTGGGGGCACCGAACTTCTTCTCGATGACCACGTTGCGGCCTTTCGGCCCGAGGGTCACCTTGACCACGTCGGCCAGCTTGTTGACGCCTGCCTCGAGGCCGCGGCGGGCGGCTTCGTCGAACTTGAGAATCTTGGGCATTACTTGGTCACCTTGGCCAGCACGTCACGGCTGGAGAGGATCAGCAGATCCTCGCCGTCGGCGCTGATCTCGGTGCCTCCGTACTTGGAGTAGACGACGATGTCGCCCACGGCGATGTCGAGCGGTACCAGATCTCCGGTGGACTCGGCGCGGCGGCCGGGCCCGACGGCCAGGACTTCACCCTGCTGGGGCTTCTCCTTGGCGGTGTCGGGGATGACCAGGCCGGAAGCGGTGGTCTCCTCGGATTCGCCGGGGCGGACGACGATGCGGTCGTCAAGGGGGTGCAGACTCATGTGATCGGGCCTCCTGTGGCACGCGTTGGCAGTCGAGAGTTGAGAGTGCCAACATACCCGCCCGAGCGGCGTTTGGCAACCGGCAAGCGAGAGTGCCAGCAGGGACCCACGGGACCCACGGGTCGGGACCCACGGGCCGCGGGCCGTGCGTCAGCCGGCGGCCACCAGCCGGAGATTGGGGTCGGCACCGAGTGTCAGGGGGCTCGCCCCCCCGTGCTGCAGCCGCCACCACCCGGCCGCCGCCACCATGGCGGCGTTGTCGGTGCACAGGGCGCGGCTGGGGAGGAAGGCGCCGATCCCGTCCTCCTCGCAGGCCTCCTCGATCCGGCGGCGGAGCAACGAGTTGGCCGCCACTCCCCCGGCCAGGCAGAGGGCCGTGGCCCCTACGTCCGCCGCCGCCCGGCGCGCCCTGGCCACCAGGACGTCCACCACCGCCAGGCGGAACGATGCCGCCACGTCGGCGGTGACGGCATCGGGGTGCTTCCTCACCGTGTTGACCACCGAGGTCTTCAACCCGCTGAAGGAGAAGTCGTAGCCGTCACCGGGCAGCGACCTCGGGAAGACGAAGGCGCGGGAGTCCCCCTCCTCGGCGATCCGGTCGATGGCCGGACCCCCCGGGTACCCGAGGCCGAGGAACCGGGCCACCTTGTCGAACGCCTCGCCGGCGGCGTCGTCGATGGTCGCGCCCATCAGCCGGTAGCGGCCCGGTGCGGTGACCTCGACCAGCATGGTGTGGCCCCCCGAGACCAGCAGCACCACCAGGGGCCACCCCAGGTCGGGCTGCTCCAGCAGCGAGGCGAAGAGATGGGCCTCGAGGTGGTTGACCCCGACCAGCGGGACACCCCAGGCCAGCGAGAGCGCCTTGGCCTCCGCCACGCCGACCAGCAGGGAGCCGATGAGGCCCGGCCCGTAGGTGACGGCCACCGCGTCGATGCCCTCCCCCGACACAGAGGTGCCGGCCTGCGCCAGTGCGTCGGCCAGCACCGGGGTCAGCAGCTCGAGGTGGGCCCGGCCGGCCAGCTCGGGGACCACGCCGCCGTAGCGGGCGTGGAGGTCGATCTGGCTGCTCACCACCGAGGAGACGATGACCGTCCCGTCGTCGACCACCGAGGCCGCCGTCTCGTCGCACGAGGTCTCGATCCCGAGGACCCGGTGGACGGGCGCCGCGGAGGTGGACGCCGGGGGGATGGGCACAGCTGTCGACACTACCGAATTGGGGACCCGACGCCGGCCGGCGGTCACCGGCGGGTGATGACCTCCAGGTCGTGAGGGAGCGAGCGCTCGACGGCGGCGAGCCGTTGTGCGTACTGGTCCGAATCGATGTCCCGCGCCCACATGATCAACGCGTCACCGCCTTCGGGGTAGTAGTTCGGGCGGACACCCACCGGGGCCAGCCCGAAGCGTGCGTACAGTGCCAGAGCCGGCTCGTTCCCCACCCGCACCTCGAGGGTCAGGTGGCGGGCCCCGTGGGCCAGGGCGGTGCGGGCCAGGTCCAACAGGAGCACCGTACCCAGGCGCCGGCCGTGCCACGCCGGGTCGACAGCGATGTTGTTCACGTGGGTCTCGTCGTCGATGAACATCTGGCCGGCGAACCCCACGATGCGGCGGCCGATCCAGGCAGCACGGTAGGCCCGGGACATCCGCTGGGCGAGCTCGTCCGCGAACAGCCGGCGGGACCACGGCTCGGGGAACACCGCTTCCTCGATGGGGAGCACCATCGAGAGGTCCTTGGCCCGCATCGGGGCCACGATCACCTGGTGCGGCCGGTCCGGCGCACCGGGTCCCACCATCACGTCCGCCGGTGGCCCGGCTCGCCCGCGCCCGGCACACGCGGCGCCCGCTGCTCCCAGTTGATGCGGGCATCGGCGTGGCGGCGGTAGTCGGGCACCAGGTCCCCCGGAGCCGGCGCCTCCGCTCCGCGTGCCAGCCGCTCGAGCGCCAGCCGGCCCAGGGCCAGCGGTGGCGGGGCGGAGAGCTCGGCGGCCAGGTCGAGGTCGAGCGAGGGATGCCCGGACAGCAGCTGGCGGTAGCGGACGGCGCCGTCCCCCACCACCACCACCGGGCCGGCCTCGGCGGCGATGCCGACCAGCCAGTCGACCAGCGTTGCAGGGTCGATCGGCTCCAACCGGTCGTCCCGGACCGACGCCGGGTCGATCGGTCCGGAAGCCGCCGGCCACCGATCGAAGCGGAAGGCGGCGGCGAACACCTCGCCGCGCCGGGCGTCCACCACCGACACCACCCGCCGGGCAGGCTCGGTGCCGCAGCGCCCGTGGGCTGCCGCCGCCAGCACGTCGAGACTGCTGACCCCGAGGACGCCGAGACCGAGGGCCTGACCCAGCGCTTTGGCCGTCGCCACCCCGACCCGGAGGCCGGTGAACAGGCCGGGGCCTCTGTCGACGGCAAGGGCGTCGATGTCCCCGATGGTGCACCCCGACACGGCGCAGACCTCGGCGATGGCCGGCGCCAGAAGCTCGGCGTGCGCCCGGCCCCCGAGGTGGACCCGCTCCGCCTCCCCGGCGTCGTCGCGGATGAGGGCGACGCCCACCATGTCGGTGGCCGATTCGATGGCCAGCAGCGTCACCGGGGCACCCGCGCCGTCACCCGTCCACCAGCCACTGCCCCAGTGCCGCCCGCAATGCCGGCCAGCGCTCGGACCACGAACCCTCCGGTGACGTGAACGTGATCACCCGGCGGTCGTCGTCGTCGGCCACCGCCAGGCGCACCGAGAGCGACCCCCGACCGAGGACGGGCTCGGCGACATCCCCCCACTCCACCAGGGCCACGCCCTCGTCCTCGACCTGTTCGCCCAGCCCCAGGTCGGCGATCTCCTGCAGGGTGCCGAGGCGGTAGACGTCGGCGTGCAGGAGCGTGCGCACCCCGCCCTGAGGCGGCCCGGTCGACCGGGGCCCGACCGGGTACTGGCGCACCAGGGTGAAGGTGGGGCTGGTCATCGGCTCGGTGATGCCCAGGCCGGCGCCGAACCCCTGAGCGAAGGTGGTCTTCCCCGCACCGAGGTCCCCTGCCAGCAGCAGGACGTCCCCGGAGGCGCACAGGGGGGCCAGGGCCCGGGCCAGCGCACGGGTCTGCTCGGCGCTGTTGGTCACAGCCACCAGTCGGAGGGTCACGGGCAGAGGCGTCATCCCCACCCCACCAACTGCTTGGCCCGGATCAGGTCGGCCCGCATCTCGGCGACGACCACGCCTCCCGAGCGGAGGGCGGCGGCCGGATGGTAGGTGGGCACCAGATGCCAGTCGCCCACCGGGTAGGACCTGCCCCGGACCTTGGTGATCCCGAGGTCGGTCCCGAGCAACAGCCGGGTGGAGAAGTTCCCCAGGGTCACCACCACCTTGGGGCGGATCAGACGGAGCTGGGCCTCGAGATAGGGCCGGCAGGCGGCGATCTCGTCGGCCTTCGGGTCGCGGTTGTCGGGAGGCCGGCACTTGACCACGTTGGCGATGTAGCAACGTTCCCGTCCGACGCCGAGCTCCTCGTGCAGCAGGCGGTCGAGCAGCTTGCCCGAGCGGCCCACGAACGGCTCGCCCCGGAGGTCCTCGTCGCGGCCGGGTGCCTCACCGACGAACATCAGGTCGGCCTCGGGGTCGCCGACGCCGAACACCACCTGGGTGCGGTGGGCGGCCAACGGGCAGCGCGTGCATCCGGCCGCCTCCCGGGCGAGGTCGGCCAATTCGGTGCCCGGTGCCACGGCCGCATGGTACTGCCCGGCACGCGGGGCAGGCCGCTGCCGCGCGCCGGCGCCCCCGGGAACGGTGAGCCGACCTCAGCTCGGGCGGTCGGCCCTTCCTGCGCCTGCGCCCCTCACCAGGCGCGGCACCCGGGGCCCGATGTCGCACAACACCTCGTAGCTGATGGTGCCGAGCAGCTCCGCCCACTCGTCCGCCGTGATCTCCTCGGAACCCTGGCGGCCGAGCAGGACCACCTCGTCGCCGACCTCCACCGGCGCGCCTCCGACCGGACCGCAGTCCACCACGATCTGGTCCATGGTCACCACGCCGGCCAGGGGACGGCGGACGCCCCCGATCAGGACCTCCCCGCCCTCGTCGAAGAGGCGGCGGGGCACGCCGTCGGCATAGCCGATCGGCGCGGTGGCCACCGTGGAGCGTTCCGCCAGCGGCCGCCGCCGGCCGTAGGAGAGCCGCTCGCCGGCGTCAAGGTCGCGGACGAAGGTGACCCGGGTGCGGAGGGAGAGTACCGGCTCGAGCCGCTGACCGCCGGTAGCGGCGGCGAGCTCCTCGGCCAGTGCCGGGGTGGGGGCGACCCCGTAGAGGGCGATGCCGCAACGGACCAGGTCCCGGCGTGCTGCGGCCACGCCGATGGTGCCCGCCGAGTTGGCCACGTGGGTGATCGGTGGTCGGAGCCCGGCGCCATCCAGGCGGTCGAGCGCGGACTCGAACCGCTCGAGCTGCAGAGCGGTGAACTCGCGGTCGGTCGGGCCTGCCCCGTCGGCCACCGCCAGATGGGTCCACGCCGCACCCAGCCGGAGTGCCGGGTCGTCGGCGATCATCCGGGCCAGGGGGACCACGTCCGCCGGGTCGGCCCCGACACGGTGCATGCCGGTGTCCACCTTGAGGTGGACACCGACCGGGGGGGAGCCGTCGGCCCCGACCACCGTGCCGAGTGCCCGGACACCGCTCCTCGTGTACAGCGTCGGGACCAGCCGGCGGGCCACCGCCTCGGACATCGCCTCGACCGGGGGCTCGGACAGCAGGAGGATCGGCGTCTCGATGCCGGCCTCCCGAAGGGCCACCCCCTCCTCCACCAGGGCCACGGCCAGCCAGGACGCGCCGCCGGCCAGGGCGGCCCGGGCCACCGGCAGGGCCCCGTGCCCGTAGCCGTCGGCCTTCACCACCGCGCACAGGGCGGCCGGACCGGCCACCGCGCAGAGGACCGAAGCGTTGTGCTCCACGGCATCGAGGTCGATGTCGGCCCACACCGGCCGCCACCGGTCAGCCACGTCGACCCTCCCGCCCGCCCGGCGAAGGTCGGAGCCCTGACAGCACCAGGGCCACCAGGTCGGGGAGATCACCGGCCACCAGGCCCTCGGCGGGTCCCCGGGCCCCGGCCCGGCCGTGGACGTGGGCGGCGAGGGCCGCCGCCTCGAGCGGAGCAACCCCTCGGGCGATCGTCGCCCCGATGAGGCCGGTCAGGACGTCACCGGTGCCCGCCGTGGCCAGCGCGGTGGTCCCGGCCATACCCAGGAGCACCCGGCCGGACGGGTCGGCCACCGCGGTGGTGGGGCCCTTGACCAGCGCCACGACGCCAGCCGCTCCGGCCAGTCGTCGTGCAGCGGCGATCCGGTCCTCGCCCGGGCGATCGCCCATCAGCCGCCCGTACTCCCCGTCGTGCGGGGTCAGGACCACGGTCGACCGTGCGGCGGGCGCGGAGGCACCGTCCACCCTCCCGAGGGCGAAGAGTCCGTCGGCGTCGACCACGACCGGCACCGGCGACTCGGCCACCAGCCGCCGCACCTCGCCGGCCGACGACGCACTACGCCCGAGGCCCGGGCCGATCACTACTGCCGCGCACCGCGAGGCGACCTCGAGGGCGTCGGCCGACCATTCCTCGGTGGGAAGCGACACCCCCACCGCCTCGCCGGCCGGGAGGTCCGAGAGGCTGCCACCGGGCACGCCGAGCCGGACCATCCCCGCTCCACCGCGGTAGGCGGCGCGGGCACAAAGGGAGGCAGCCCCCACCATGCCGGGCGAACCGGCCACCACCAGCACGGCGGCCGACCACTTGTTGCCATCGTGGCGGCGCGGGGGCAGCAGGGTGGCCACGTCGCCGTCGTCCATCACGTCGATGGCGGACGGCCCCGGAGGCAGGCCGATGTCGGCCACCGACACCCGCCCGGCCAATCGGAGCCCGTCCCCCTGGACCAGGCCGGGCTTCAGCGCCACGAAGGTGACGGTGCGGACGGCGGCGAGCGGCGACCCCGACACCTCGCCGGTGTCGCCCCGCACGCCCGAGGGGATGTCGACGGCCAGCACCGGGGTGGCCGGATCCACCCACGGGGCCCGGTACTCGCCTCGGAACCCGGTGCCATAGGCCGCGTCGATCACCAGGTCTGCCGTGGCGATGGCATCCACACCTCCCGCCTCGACGATGCGGACCCTGGCGCCGCGTGCGGACAGCAGCCGGGCGGCATGCCTGCCGTCGGCACCGTTGTTCCCCCGGCCAGCGATCACGGCCACCCGGCGCCCGTAGGTGCCCCCGAGCAGGTCGACGGCGGCCAGGGCCGTCGCCATCCCGGCCCGGCCCACCAGCACGTCGAGCGGCGTGGACGCCACGGCGGCGGCATCGACCGCGTTCATCTCGGAGACGTTGAGGACCGGATGCATCGGACCCGACGCTACGACCTCGACGGGCCGTCTGCGGAACTGACCGCTTCCGGAACCCCCACGGCGACGACCATGGCCACGGCCACGTGGTCGGTGTGGGTCAAGGACAGATGCCACCGGCACACCCCGGCCCGACCGGCCAGGTCGGCCGCCGACGCGTGCAGGACCAGCGAAGGCGCCTCGAGGCCGTCCCGAATCACTTCCACCTCGTCAAAGCGGAACGCGCCGAGGCCGACGCCGAGGGCCTTCATGGTGGCCTCCTTGGCGGCAAAGCGGGTCGAAAGCCGCGGGACGGGGTCGTGGGCGGCCCGGGCGTAGCGGCGCTCGCCTTCCGTGAACAGCCTGTCGACGAGGTGCGCCCGACGGGACAGCACCAGGCGGAACCGATCGACGTCCACGGCGTCGACGCCCACGCCCACGAGCACCCCCGATGCCACCGCCGCGGGCACAAGCCTCTCTGCCGCCGCCTGGGCGAATGCGGCCACAGGCGCGGCACCGCCGTGGACCGTCACTCGACGGTGACCACCTTGGCCAGGTTGCGGGGGCGGTCGACGTCGTGGCCGTGGAGGCGGGCGAGCGAGTAGGCGAACAGCTGCAGGGGCACGACGTCGACGATCGGTGCGAACAGGTACTCGGTCTCGGGGACCCACAGGACGGCGTCCGCCTGGCGGGCGGTCTCCTGGTCCCCGTCGTTGGCCACCAGCACCACCGTGGCCCCGCGGCTCTTGACCTCGGCCACGTTCGCCATCATCTTCTCCCAGATCGGCGTGCGGGTGGCGACGCCGATGACCACCGTGCCCGGCTCCACCAGGGCGATGGGCCCGTGCTTCAACTCGCCGGCGGGAAATCCCTCGGCCCGGAGATAGGAGAGCTCTTTCAACTTGAGGGCACCCTCCAGCGCCACCGGGTACCCCACCTGGCGCCCGAGGAAGATGAACGACGGCGAGTCGCGGTAGGTCTCGGCCACCGCCTCCACGTCCGGGGCCCGTTCGAGCGCGGCCGAGACCTTTTCGGGCAGGGCGCCCATCGCATCCAGCAACGAGCGGGCATCGGCCGGCGAGAGGGTCTCCCTGGCCTGGGCCAGGTAGAGGGCGAGGATCTCGAGCGCGGTGATCTGGGCCAGGTGGGTCTTGGTGGCGGCCACGCCGATCTCCGGGCCGGCCCTGGTGTAGAGCACCGCGTCGCTCTCGCGGGCCATGGACGAGTCCACCACGTTGGAGATGACCAGCACCTTGGCGCCCAGTTTGCCGGCGGCGCGGACGGCCTGCAGGGTGTCCACCGTCTCGCCCGACTGGCTGACCCCGATCACCAGGGTGTGCTCATCGAGGACCGGGTCGCGGTAACGGAACTCGCTGGCGATGTCGATCTCCACCGGGAGGCGGGCCCAGTGCTCGATGGCGTACTTGGCCATCAGGCCGGCGTGGTAGCTGCTGCCGCAGGCCACGATGAACACCTTGTTGATGGCCCGGAACTCCTCGTTGGTGATGCGCACCTCGTCGAGCACCAGCGTCCCGTCGGGGAGGACCCGGTCGAGCAGGGTGTCGGCCACCGCCCTCGGCTGCTCGTGCATCTCCTTGCTCATGTAGTCGGGGTACCCGTCCTTGCGGGCGGCGTCGAGGTCCCAGTCCACATGGAGCGGTGCCGGATCCACCTCAGTGCCGTCAAGGGCGGTCACCCGGACCGACCCGGGTCGCAGCTCGGCGATCTCATCGTCCTCGAGCACGAAGAAGTCGCGGGTGAGCCCGAGGATCGCCGGGATGTCCGAGGCCAGGAAGGCGGCGTCGTCGGCAACCCCCATCAGCAGCGGCGAGACCCGCCGGGAGGCCACGATGAGATCGGGCTGGTCGGCGTGGACCACCGCAAGGGCGAAGGCCCCCCGGACGCGCCCGAGTGCGGCCCGCACCGCGCCGGTCAGGCCGGCCCCCGGATCGGCCGCCAGCCGTGACTCGACCAGGTGCGCCAGGACTTCGGTGTCCGTCTCGGACTCGAGGTGGTGGCCCTCTGCGATCAGCTCGTCGGCCAGCTCGATGTGGTTCTCGATGATCCCGTTGTGGACCAGCGCCATCCGGCCGGAGCAGTCGACGTGGGGATGGGCGTTCTCCTCCGTCGGCCTTCCATGGGTCGCCCACCGGGTGTGGCCGACGCCGGCGGTGGCGCCCCGGGGGGAGCTTTCCGCCCGCTTGGCGAGGTCGTCGAGCGACCGGGTCCCGTTCGCGGCCCGCGCCCGCCACATCCCGTCGCCGGCCCCCGGGCCGACCAGGGCCAGGCCGGCGGAGTCGTAGCCGCGGTACTCGAGGAGCGCCAGGCCCTCGAGGAGGACTTCGAGCACCCGGTGGGAGCCGCCCCCGTCACCCCGGCGGACGTCGGAGCCCCGACCGGCGTGGTCGGTGGCCGTGGTGATGCCGATGATGCCGCACATGGTGACCGAGGCTAGTGGCCCGACACGCCCCACGGCCTTCGCCGACCGCCCGGGACGGGACTATCCCTTGGTGGCCGCCGCCGACTGCAACTCGAATCCGACCAGATTGCCGAGCCGATGGGCGATCTCCTCGGCCACCCCGTCGCCCGGCGCCTCCACCATCACCCGCACCACCGGTTCGGTCCCGCTCGGCCGGAGCAGCACGCGCCCGGCGTCCCCGAGCCGCCCCTGCTCTTCGGCGACGGCCGACCACACCGCCTCGGCTTCGGCCAGGAGCTCGGTGCTGGGTACCGGAACGTTGACGAGGACCTGGGGCACCCTGTTCACCAGGCCGTCCAGCAACTCGGCCAGCGGCCGACCGGCCCGTGCCAGAAGATCGGCCAGGGCCAGCCCGGTGAGCAGGCCGTCGCCGGTGGTCGCCAGCCTCCGGAAGATGATGTGCCCGGACTGCTCCCCTCCGAGGGAGAGCCCGTCCTTGTCCAGCGCGGCCAGGACGTACCGATCGCCCACCATGGTCTCCTTCACGACGATGCCCCGCTCCTCCATGGCCAGGCGGAACCCGAGGTTGGTCATCACCGTGACCACCACCGTGTTGCCGGCCAGCTGGCCCCGCTCGGCAAGGTCGAGGGCGAACAGGGCGAGGAGCTCGTCGCCGTTGACCAGGGCGCCGGCGCCGTCCACCGCCAGCAGGCGGTCGGCGTCGCCGTCGAGGGCCAGTCCCAGGTCGGCCTGGTGCTCCACCACGGCGCGGGCGAGCGTCTCGGTCGACGTCGAACCGCACCCGGCGTTGATGTTGGTCCCGTCCGGCTCGCACCCGATGGCCACCACCTCGGCACCGAGCTGCTCGTAGACGCGGGCGGCCAGACCGGAGGCAGCGCCGTTGGCGCTGTCCACGACCAGTCGCAGGCCCTCCAGCCGGCGCCCGTCGAGCAGGGTGCCCAGGTGCTCGACGTAGCTCCCCCCCAGGTCGAGATCGCCGGTGAGGCTGCCGACACCATGGCCCTCGAGGCTGCGGGGACCCTTCACCGACGGTTCGAGGGTCCGCTCCAGCTCGTCCTCGATGGCCGCCTCGGTCTCGAGGCTCAGCTTGGCCCCGCCCGCCGCAAACAGCTTGATCCCGTTGTCGGCGAAGGGGTTGTGAGACGCGGAGATCACCACGGCGGGCAGGTCGCGTCTGGCCGACAACCAGGCCAGGGCCGGAGTGGGCAGCACGCCGACATCCACCACGTCGGCCCCTTCGCTGGCGAGCCCGGCGGAGAGGGCGGCCTGCAGCATCGGTCCCGACTTCCGGGTGTCCCGCCCGATCAGGAACGTGGTTGCAGTGATGGTGCGGGCGACGGCCCGCCCGAGGGCGAGGACCAGCTCCGGTGACAGTTCGACGTTGGCAACGCCCCGTACGCCATCGGTTCCGAACTGGGCTCTGATCACTGGCCTACCGCTTGGAGTACTGCGGAGCCTTGCGGGCCTTCTTCAGTCCGTACTTCTTCGACTCCTTCTCCCGCGCGTCACGGGTGAGGAATCCGGCTTTCTTCAACGAGGCACGCAGCTCGGGGTCGAGCACGCACAGGGCCCGGGCGATCCCGAGGCGGAAGGCGCCGGCCTGGCCGGAGACACCGCCCCCGTCGATGGTCACGTCGATGTCCCACGACTCGGTGGTGTCGGTCAGGCGCAGGGGCTCCGTCACGATCATCCGGTGGGTGGCCGAGGTGAAGTACTCCTCGAACTTCTGCGAATTGACGGTGATGGCTCCCTGGCCGGGACGGATCCGGACCCGGGCGACCGCCCGCTTGCGGCGTCCGGTGGTCTGGCAGATGGGGGCGGCATTGGCCACGTTGTGCTCCTCGCGATCGAATCGAAGTAGGTGCCGGGTCGAAGGGCGCTTACGCGCCACTCCGGGTGGAGGCCGTGCGGCGGGCGCCGGGGATGTCCAGGGGCTCGGGGGACTGGGCGGCGTGGGGATGGTCTGCGCCGGCGTAGACCTTGAGCTTGGTCGCCATCTGGCGCCCCAGCCGGTTCTTCGGGAGCATGCCCCGGATGGCGTTGCGGACCACGTCGTCGGAATGGTCGACCAGCAGGTCGCTGTAGCGGGTGGCGGTCAGGCCGCCCGGGTAACCGCTGTGCCGGTAGGCCATCTTGGTCTCCGCCTTGCCCGAGGTGAGCACCACCTTGTCCGCGTTGATCACGATGACGTGGTCGCCGGTGTCCACGTGCGGGGCGAAGGTCGGCTTGTGCTTGCCGCGCAAGATGGCGGCGACCTCGGTGGCCAGGCGCCCGAGCACCAGCCCGTCGGCGTCGACGATGTGCCAGGCGCGGGTGATGTCAGTGGGCTTGGGAGTGTACGTGCGCACGAAGGTTCCTTGTTCGATGATGCCGGGCGTTGAAGCACCCGCCGGTGCAGGGCTTGGTGTGGGGTGCCGACTGATGAGCCACGAGGACTGCTCTCGCTCGCCGCGCAGTCGGCAGGGCCCAACCCGACGACCTCCCACCCTAGGACGAAACAGCCCTGTCCGGCAAGCCGGTCAGGCCCCGTAGCTGACCGCGGTCAGGGTGAGGCCGTGGGGGGGAGCGGGCTGGCCGGCATGGTGCCGGTCGGCCGACCGGAGGATCCACAGCATGTCGGAGGCGCGCTTGCGCCCGCGGCCGACATCCACCAGGGTGCCCACCAGGGAGCGCACCATCTGGTGGCAGAAGGCGCTGGCCTCGATCTCGAAGGCCAGGAGATCGCCCACCGCCGGGACCAGAGCCGGCCCGGCCACGGCGTGCCCTCCGTGCGCGCTCAACCGGGTCCACCGGGCGTCGAGCACCCGGCGGGGGATCGGGTCGTCCGGCGTGGTGCCCGGGACCCGTCGGCAGAAGGCACGGAAGTCGTGCTCGCCGAGCAGCGCATCGGCCGCCGCCGCCATCGACCGCAGGTCGAGCGGGCCGACCACGTGCCAGGCCAGGCCGGACAGCAGGGGGTCGGCCACCGGCGCATCGATCACCAGGTAGCGGTAGCGCCGGGAGACGGCCGAGTGCCGGGCATCGAAGCCGTCGGGCGCCACCCCTGCCTCCCGGACCACGATCGCCGGCCCCAGCTGGCTGTTGCACGACCTGATCAGGGCGGAGGCGTCGAGCCTGTCCGACACCTCGGCGGGAAGATCCAGGTGGAGCACCTGGTCGAGGGCGTGCACGCCGGAGTCGGTGCGGCCGGCACAGGTGAGGGACACATCGGTCCGGGTGGCCCGGCCCAAGGCCTCGACCAGGGCACCGGCCACGGTGGCCTGGCCCTCCTGGGCGGCGAATCCGTGGAACCCCGTGCCGTTGTACGCCACGCGCAGGCGCCACCGGACGGTCCGGTCATCCAGCCCCCCGGAAGCGGGGGGCTGGCTCACACCAGTTCGATGCGGGCCATCGGGGCGTTGTCGCCCAGGCGATTGCCCAGCTTGAGGATGCGGGTGTAGCCACCCGGCCGATCGGCGTATCGGGGCCCGATCTCCTCGAACAGCTTGTGCGCCATGTCCTTGTCACGAATGAAGGCGACCACGTTGCGCTGGCGGGCCAACCCGCCCTTGGCGGCTGCGGTGATCACCTTCTCGGCCACCGGGCGGAGGGCCTTGGCCTTCGCCTCGGTGGTCACCAGATATTCGGCGGCGACCAGCGAGGCCACCAGGTTCCCCATCATCGCTTTCTGATGGGCGGAGCTGCCGCCGAAGCGACGTCCCTTCTTCGGAGTGCCGAGCATCGCGGAACCTCAGTCCTTGACCCGCAGGGACAGGCCCCGCTCGTCGAGCTTCTGGAGCACCTCGTCGAGCGACTTCTGCCCGAAGTTGGTGATGTTGAGCAGGTCGTCGAGTGTCCGGTCAACCAACTCGCCGATGGTGTTGATCTGCGCCCGCTTGAGGCAGTTGCGGGGGCGCTCGGTGAGATCGAGGTCCTCGATGCGGAGGTCGAGGTCGGGGGACCCGGTGCCGATCGTCCCGACCTCGCCGAGCTCGAGGCCCATGGGCTCGTCCTCCAGGTCGGCGACCAGGCCGACCAGGGTACGCAAGGTGTCACCGGCCGAGGCCAGTGCCTCGCGGGGGGTCAGCGACCCGTCGGTCTCGATGTCGAGGACCAGGCGGTCGAAGTCGGTGGACTGCTCGACCCGGACCGGCTCGACGGTGAAGGCCACCCGCCGCACCGGCGAGAAGATGGCATCCACCGGGATCACCCCGATGATGCTCGAGCGCTTGTTCTTGTCGGCGGACAGGTAGCCCCGGCCGCGCTCCACCGTCAGGTCCACAGCCAGGCGCCCCTTGGCGTTGAGGGAGGCGATGTGCTGCTCGGGGCTGAGGACCTCCACGTCGGCTGTGACATGCAGGTCGCCGGCGGTGGCGTCGCCGGGTCCGCGCTTGTCGAGGCGGATGGTCACCGGCTCTTCGCTGTGCACCCGGAACAACAGGTCCTTCAGGTTGAGGATCAGGTCGGTGACGTCTTCCTTGACGCCCGGAAGGGTGGTGAACTCGTGCAGTGCGTCGTCGAAGCGGACCTGGGTGATCGAGGCACCGGGGATCGACGACAGCAGCGTGCGCCGGAGGGAGTTGCCCAGGGTGTGGCCGAAGCCCGGGTCGAGCGGTCCGACGGCGAATTGCTGCCGGTTGTCCTCTTCTTCACCGATGGCTTCGACGGTGGGTCGCTGGATGATGAGCATGCTGATCGTGGCTCCTCGGCAGTGTGATGCGCAGGTTCGGTTGGGGTCGGTGGTTCGTGGGGTGCGGTGGTCGGCCCGGCTCCGATCGCTCGGCGGCCGGCCCGGGGTGGTCGGTTACTTGGAGTAGAGCTCGACGATGAGCTGCTCTTGGACCGGCTCGTCGATGTGCTCGCGCAACGGCAGCGAGAACACCCGGACCTCGAAGCGGTCGCCGACCGCCTCCAGCCACGGCGGCAGCTGCCGATCGAGGGTGTCCATGTTACGGCGGACGTGGAACAGTTCGCGCGACGACGGCTTGAGGGTGACCACCTGGCCCTGGCGTACGCGGTAGCTGGGGATGGTCACCCGCTTGCCGTTCACCAGCACGTGGCCGTGGCGCACGAACTGGCGGGCCTGTGACCGGCTGGCTCCCCACCCGGCCCGGAAGGCCACGTTGTCGAGGCGTAGCTCGAGCATGCGCAGCAGGTTCTCGCCGGTGATGCCCGGCGCCTTGGATGCCTCCACGTAGAGGTTGTGGAACTGGCGCTCGAGGAGGCCGTAGATACGCCGGGCCTTCTGCTTCTCACGTAGCTGACCCAAGTACTCGGACCCCTGGCGCATCCGGTCGCGGCCATGCTCCCCCGGAGGGTAGGCGCGGCTGTGGCGATCGGTCACCGCCTCGGAGACCGGGCACTTCATCGAATAACAACGTTCGCCCTTCAAGAAGAGCTTGGTGCGCTCCCGGCGACAGAGCCGGCAGACGGGTCCGGTGTAACGAGCCATAAGTGTTCCTTGTATCCCTTCGTGCCCCGGCCCTAGACCCGACGCCGCTTCTTGGGGCGGCATCCGTTGTGCGGGATGGGGGTGACGTCCTTGATGCCGGCCACTTCGATGCCGGCCGCGGCCAATGAGCGGATTGCCGTCTCGCGGCCCGAGCCCGGACCCCGTACCAACACATCCACGCGGCGCACGCCGTGCTCCATGGCCCGCTTGGCACACTGCTCGGCGGCCAGCTGGGCGGCGAACGGCGTGGACTTCCTCGAGCCCTTGAACCCGACGTTGCCGGCCGAGGCCCAGGCCAACACGTTGCCCTCCGGGTCGGCAATCGACACGATGGTGTTGTTGAACGAACTCTTGATGTGGGCGACGCCGAAGGTGATGTTCTTCCGCTCGCGCTTGCGGGGGCGCCTGGCGCCGGCTGCGGGCTTGGTTGTCTTGGCCATCTACTTGCGAACCTTCTTCTTTCCGGCGACCGTCTTCTTCGGTCCCTTGCGGGTGCGNNGCGTTGGTGTGGGTGCGCTGACCGTGGACGGGCAGGCCCTTGCGGTGCCGGATGCCCTGGTAACAGCCGATCTCCATCTTGCGCTTGATGTCCTGGGAAACGTCGCGGCGGAGGTCGCCCTCCACCTGCAGGTTGGCGTCGATGTAGTTGCGGAGGCGGGTCACCTCTTCGTCGGTGAGGTCCCGTACCCGGGTGTCGGGGCTGGTCTCGGTGGCGGCGCAGATCTGCTGCGCGGTGGTCCGGCCGATGCCGAAGATGTAGGTGAGCGAGATCTCCAACCGCTTCTCGCGGGGGATGTCGACGCCTGAAATGCGGGCCACGTGTTCTTCTTTCTCTCGTACGCCTGATCCGCTGCCGTCAACCCTGGCGCTGCTTGTGGCGCGGGTTCTCGCAGATGACGATGACCTGCCGGTGCCGGCGGATCACTTTGCACTTTTCACACATCGGCTTGACGCTCGGTCGAACCTTCACGTTCTCGTCCTTGTCTCGTACTGCTCACTCGACACTGCCCCTGCACCGGCCGTCCGACGCGGCCTTCGCTGCCCCGGCCTACTTGTAGCGGTAGGTGATCCGCCCCCGAGCCAGGTCGTAGGGGGTGATCTCCACTTGCACCTTGTCCCCGGGGAGGATGCGGATGCGGTGCATCCGCATCTTTCCGGAGCTGTGGGCCAGCACTTTGTGGCCATTCTCGAGCTCCACCCGGAACATGGCGTTGGGCAACGGCTCAACGACCACTCCCTCGAGCACGATGGCATCTTCCTTAGGCTTGGGCAGGTGAATCTCCTCGATATTCTGTTGTTCTCGTACCATGTCGGCCCCGTGGTCGACGTGCGTCACGACCACGTTGTCGTCGCCGTTTCCGCACCGCATTCGGAGGCGCACTGGAAGAGCACCACCTCGAGCGGGATCGGCACGCCACAACACACCCGTGGCCAGCCGAATGACTAGTCTAGCCCTTCGGGGCCAAATTGCCAGTCCGACCCCTGTTCTGCCGCCCGCCCCACCCGCCGGTGGCCCGGTCGCCGGCGGCCCAGGGTGCCGGAGGGAGGCGGTCAGAGGACGGTGAACACCTCCGGGCCCTCGTCGGTCACCGCGATGGTGTGCTCGAAATGGGCCGACAGCCGGCCATCGGCGGTCACCACGCTCCACCCGTCGTCCAGGAGCCGTGTCGCCGGCCCGCCGGCATTGACCATCGGCTCGATGGCGAAGACCATGCCCGACCGGAGGGTCGGGCCCGGCGTGCCCGGCCAGTAGTTGGGGACCTGGGGCTCTTCGTGCATGGCCGTCCCGATGGCATGGCCCACGTACTCCCGGACCACCGAGAAGCCCGCGCTCTCTGCCACCTGCTGGACCGCCCGCCCCACTTCGTGCAGGCGGTTACCAGGCTGGAGCTGGTCGATGCCGGCATACAGGCTCCGCTCGGTGACCTCCATCAACCGGGTCGCCTCCGGGGAGACCGTTCCCACGCCGGTGGTATAGGCAGCATCCCCGTGGTAGCCCTCGATGATCGCCCCGCAGTCGATCGAGATGATGTCCCCCTCCTCGAGGATGACCGTCTCCGAGGGGATCCCGTGCACGATCATCGAGTTGGGCGACGTGCAGACCACGGCCGGGAACCCGTGGTAGTTGAGGAAGTTCGAGCCCGCCCCCCGGCGGTCCAGGACCTCCCGGGCCACCCGGTCGATCTCCGCGGTGGAGACCCCGGGGCGGATGGCGGCGCGGGTGGCCTCGTGGATCTCGGCCACCACCCGTCCCGCCTTGCGCATCTTGGCCAGCTCGCCGGAATTGCGTCTCATCGGATACAGAGCCTCACACGAACCCGTGCCCCTTACGGCGCTTGGCCTCGATGACCTTGACCATCCGCCGGGTCACCGCGTCGGGCGACCCGGTGCCCGGGACCGACTCCAGCTGGTGACGCGCCCGGTACCACTCGATGAGCGGTGCGGTCTGACGCTCGTAGAGCTCCAGCCGTCGGGAGATGGCCTCTTCGGTGTCGTCCTTGCGCTGGACGACCTCCCCGCCGCACACGTCGCAGGTCCAGTTGATCAACGGCGGAGCCGAGAGTGAGTAGTTGGCCCCGCAGTCGACGCAGACGCGGCGGGCAGCCAGGCGGCGGAGCACCTGGCCGGTGTGGATCTCGATGTCGATGACCAGATCGAGGTCGACCGGTGCGAGTGTGTCGGCCAGTCGCTCCGCCTGGGCCACCGTGCGGGGGCATCCGTCCAGCACGAAGCCCCGGGCCCGCACGTCACTTTCTCCGAGGCGCTCAGCCACCATCTCCATGATCAGGTCGTCGCCGAGCAGCTCTCCGCGGTCCATCTGGTCCTTGGCCTTCAGCCCGAGGGCCGTACCCTGCTTGACCGCAGCGCGCAGCATGTCCCCGGTCGAGACGTGGGGGACGACGTAGTGATGGGAGAGGCGCACGCACTGCGTCCCCTTCCCTGCCCCCTGTTTGCCGAGGACCACGAGCCTGGCTCCGCTTACCACCTACTTGAGGAAGCCCTCGTAGTTTCGCATCATGAGCTGGCTGTCGATCTGCTTCATCGTCTCGAGTGCCACGCCCACGGCGATCAGGAGTGTCGTTCCATAGAAGGGATAGCTGGTGATGTTCCAGGCGGACATCAGCAGTGACGGGGTGACCGCCACCGCACCGAGGAAGAGGGCGCCGGGCCAGGTGATCCTGTTGAGGATGTGGGCCAGATACCGTTCGGTCGGGTGACCGGGCCGGATCCCGGGGATGTACCCACCCTGCTTCCGGATGATGTCGGCCTGCTGATGAGGATCGAACGCCACATAGACGTAGAAGAACGTGAAGAGGAGGATGAAGACGAAGTAGGTGAGGATGTAGAAGAGGCTGGTCGGCGTCACGTTCTGGTTCACCCAGCTCCGGAACGCCGCGGAGGGGACGATGTTGGACAGCAGCACGGGGATGTACAGCACCGAGCTGGCGAAGATGATCGGGATGACGCCGGCCTGATTGACCTTGAGCGGGATGTAGGTGCTCGAGCCGCCGTACATCTTGCGCCCGACCACCCGCTTGGCGAAGGTGACCGGGATGCGTCGCTGGCCCTGGTCGACGAAGACGATGAGGACCAGGAGTCCCAGGGAGACCAGAAGGATGACCGAGAACTTGAGGCGCCCACCCTCCTGGAGGACCGTGTTCAACCCCGTGGGGATGCCGGCCACCACGTTGGCGAAGATGAGGATCGACATGCCCTGCCCGATGCCCCGCTGGGTGATCAGTTCGGCCAGCCACATGACGAAGGCGGTGCCTGCGGTCAGGGTGAGGACGATGAAGGCGGCACGCCAGATCGAGTAGTTGAGGATCAGGTCGATGGACTGGGTGGTACCGAACAGCCCCCCTCCACCCTTGTGGAACAGGTAGACCAGGCCGGTCGACTGCATCAGGGCCAGTGCCACCGTCAGGTACCTGGTGGTCTGGGTCAGCTTCTTCTGCCCGACGGCCCCCTGGTCACGCCACTGCTCGAGCTTGGGGATGACCGTGGCTAACAGCTGGATGATGATGCTCGAGGTGATGTAGGGCATGATCCCCAGCCCGAACACCGCCATGCGGGTGAGCGCGCCACCCGAGAAGAGGTTGAGGAAGCCGAGGACCCCTGACGACTTCGAGGCGGCCTCGAGCTGTGCCACCTTGGAGAAGTTGACGAACGGAACCGGGACATTCGCCCCGAACTGGTAGAGCGCAATGATGGTCAGCGTGAAGAGGACCTTCTTGCGAAGGTCCGGGATCCGGAAGATGTTGGCCAGACTGGCGAGCATTGGGCTCCTCGACGCCGCGGTGGGCCGATGCTACCGGTTGGTGAGGGCGTTGCCCTGTGCCGGAGGGCGGCCGTGGCCGAAAGGCAGGGGGACCACGGCGGTGGATCCACCAGCGGAGGTGATCGAGGCCTCGGCCGACTTGGAGAAGGCGTGGGCCTCCACCCGGATCGCCCGGGTCAGCTCGCCGCCACCCAGGATCTTCACCAGGTCACCCTTGTGGACCAGGCCCGCCTCGACCAGCCGGGCGACGTCGACGGAGTCGCCCTCGACGCCCTGCAGGGAGCTCACGTTGACCGGCGTGTAGGCGATCCGGAAGGGATTCTTGAAGCCGCGCAGCTTGGGGATGCGCTGCATCAGTTGCAGCTGGCCGCCCTCGAACCCCATCGGGATGGTGTCGCGCGCGCCCTGGCCCTTGCTGCCACGGCCTGCGGTCTTGCCACCCTTGCCGGCGATGCCGCGTCCGACCCGCCGGCGCGTCCGGGTGGACCCTGCGGGGGGGCGGAGCTCATGGACCTTCATGGTCGACCTCTCTCGTCTTGGGTGGCGGACGTCACATCCACCAGATGGGGGACGCGTGCCAGCATTCCACGGATCTCCGGGCGGTCGGGCAGCACGTTGGTGCGCCCGATGCCCCGCAGGCCGAGGGCACGGAGCGTGCCCCGGTGCTTCGGCTTGGTGCCGATGGCCGACTTGACCTGGGTCACCCGCAGCCAGCCGGTGGTGGACTGGTCAGATGCTGCAGCGGCACTCACGTCAACTCACCTCCGTGAACAGATCGGCCTCGCGCCGGCGCTCGCGATAGGAGCGGAGCATCGCGGCCGGCGCCACTTCCTCGGCGGTCTTGCCGCGGAGGGCGGCGATCTCGTCGGGGCGCTTGAGGCCCTTGAGACCGGCGATGGTTGCATGTGCCACGTTGATGCCGTTGGACGAGCCGAGGGACTTGGACAGGATGTCGCGGATTCCGGCCATCTCGAGGATGGCCCGGACCGCACCGCCGGCGATCACGCCGGTACCGGGTGCGGCCGGCTTCAGCATCACCCGGCCGGCACCGCTCTCGCCGATGATGGGATGGGTGATGGTCGACCCCGCCAGCGGCACGTCGAACATGTTCTTGCGAGCCTCTTCGATGCCCTTCTGCACGGCGAGGCCGGCCTCTTTGGCCTTGCCGTAGCCCAGGCCCACCTTGCCGTTGCCGTCGCCTACCACCATCAGGGCGGCGAAGGAGAACCGGCGGCCACCCTTGACCACCTTGGACACACGGTTGACCCGGATGGTCCGCTCTTCGAATTGCAGTTCGTTCATGGCCATGATCTCAGAATTCCAGTCCTTCGGCGCGGGCGGCGTCGGCCAACGCGGCCACCCGCCCGTGATAGGCGAAACCGCCGCGATCGAAGACCACGGTCGTGATACCGGCATCCTTGGCCCGCGTGGCCACCAGGGCGCCCACGGCACGGGCCGCCTCGACATTGCCCCCGCCTGCGTCCCGCAGGACGTTCTCGACCGAGGACGCCGCGGCCATCGTGCGGCCGGCGTCGTCGTCGATCAGCTGGGCGGAGATGTGCTTGTTGGAACGGAAGACCGCCAGGCGCGGGCGCTCGGCCGAGCCGTGCACCCGGCGGCGGACCCGGGCATGCCGGCGGCGACGCAGTTCCAGTTTGTGATCAGTGCGTGCCATTACTTGGCTGCCTTCCCGGCCTTGCGCACGACCCGCTCGCCCAGGTAGCGCACACCCTTGCCCTTGTAAGGCTCGGGCTTGCGCAGCTTGCGGATGTCCGCGGCCACTTGGCCGACCTTCTCCTTGTCGATTCCCTTGACGATGATCCGGGTGGCGCTCGGCACCTCGAAGGTCACACCCTCGGGAGCGCTCACGCTGACGGGGTGGGAGAACCCGAGGGCCAGCTCGAGAGCCGAGGGGCCCTTGGGGATGGCCCGGTAGCCGACCCCGACTATCTCCAACTCCTTGGAGAAGCCCTCGGTCACGCCGGCCACCATGTTGGCCACCAGCGAGCGGGTGAGGCCGTGGAGGGCGCGGTTCTGGCGCTGGTCGTCCGGGCGCTCCACCACCAGGACATCGCCCTCCTGGCGGATGATGATGGCGGCAGGGACCGATCGGGCCAGCTCGCCCTGGGGCCCCTTGACCGTCACCGTGTGGTCCTCGCCCAGAGCCACCGAGACCCCGGAGGGGAGGGTGATCGGCGAGCGTCCGATGCGCGACATCAGCGGATACCTCCTGCAACGATGCGGCCCACCGGGCCGGCGGCGCGGCTACCAGACATAGCAGAGCACCTCTCCACCCATGCGACGCTTACGCGCCTCACGATCGGTCATCAGGCCCTTCGAGGTCGACACGACGGCGACTCCCAGGCCTCCGAGCACCCGGGGGATCCTGTCGGCACGGGCGTAGATGCGCAGGCCGGGCTTGGACACCCTCTTGATACCCGAGATGGTGCGGGCGCGGTCCGGCGCGTACTTCATGGTGATCTCGAGGGTCTTGCCCGGCTTGCCCGGGACCTCGTTGACTTCGTAGCCCGTGATGTAGCCCTCGTCCACCAGGATGGAGGCCAGGGACTCCTTGAGGTTGGAGCCGGGCATCTTGACCGTATCGAAGTGAGCGGTATTGGCGTTCCGGATACGGGTCAGCATGTCGGCAATGGGGTCGGTCATCGTCATCGTTGGTCGCCTCCTCTCACCAACTGGCCTTCGTCACGCCGGGGATCTCACCGGCGTGGACCATCACTCGCAGGCAGATCCGGCACAGGCCGAACTTGCGGTACACCGACTTGGGTCGGCCGCACCGACGGCATCGGGTGTACCCGCGCACCTTGAACTTGGGCGTGCGCTGCTGCTTTTCGATCAAAGCCTTCTTTGCCATGGGGTTACTGGATCTCCTGTCGGAACGGGAAGCCGAATGCGGCCAGCAGGGCCCGGCCCTCTTCGTCGGTACGTGCGGTGGTGGCGATGGTGATGTCCATGCCTCTGGTGGTGTCGACTCGGTCGTAGTCGATCTCGGGGAAGATCAGCTGCTCGGTGACCCCGAAGGTGTAGTTGCCGTGTCCGTCGAACGAACGGGGGGACAGCCCCCGGAAGTCGCGGATCCTGGGGATGGCCATGGCCAGCAGCCGGTCGAGGAACTCCCACGCCCGGTCGCCCCGCAAGGTCACCTTGGTCCCGATCTCCTGGCCCTCACGAAGCTTGAACGAGGCGATCGACTTCTTGGCCCTGGTCACCACCGGCTTCTGGCCGGCAATGATCTCGAGGTCCCGCATGGCTCCTTCGATCAGCGACTTCTGCTGGGTGGCACGGCCGACGCCCATGTTGATCACGATCTTGGACAGCCGGGGTACCTCCATGATGTTGTCAAGGCCGAGCGTCTCCTTGAGCTGGGTCCGGACCTCGCTGTCGTAGCGCTTCTTGAGCCGGGGGCGTGCCACGGTCGATGTGGTGGCCATCACAGATCCGCCCCGCACTTGCGGCAGACCCGGATCTTGCGGCCCTGGTCGTCCATGCGCATCCCGATGCGGGTGGGCCCGCAGGTGCCGCAGACGATGGCCACCGAGGACACCGACACCGGCATGAACTTGTCGATGAGGCCTCCCTGCATGGTGGCACGGGTCGGCTTGGCAGACTTCTTCGCCACATGGACCCCTTCGACGATGACCGTTCCCTCGGCGGGAATGGCCCGTAGGACATGGGACTGCTTGCCACGGTCCTTGCCACTGAGGACCTGGACCTTGTCTCCCTTTCGGATACGCATCTACAACACCTCCGGTGCCAGCGAGACGATCCGCATGAAGCGCTTGTCGCGCAGTTCGCGGCCGACAGGGCCGAAGATGCGGGTCCCGCGTGGTTGCTGCTGGTCGTTGATGAGGACCGCGGCGTTCTCGTCGAAGCGGATGTAGCTGCCGTCGGGACGGCGCTTCTCCTTCTTCGTGCGGACGACGACGCACTTGACCACGTCGCCCTTCTTGACCGCAGCCCCGGGGATGGCGTCCTTCACCGTGGCCACAAAGACATCCCCGATCGAGGCGTACCTGCGGCGGGAGCCGCCGAGCACCTTGATGCAGAGGACCTCCTTGGCGCCGGAGTTGTCGGCCACGCGGAGTCGCGATTCCTGTTGGATCATCGTGCACGCTCCAGTACTTCCGACAGGCGCCAGCGCTTGAGCTTGGACAGCGGGCGGGTCTCGACGACCCGCACCCGGTCCCCAACCTTGGCGAGATTGTCGCCGTCGTGGACGTAGAGGCGCTTCGTATGCTGCACCGTCTTGCCGTAGCGAGGGTGGCGGACCCGCTCGATCACGGCCACCACGACCGTCGCCTCCATTGCGTCGGACACCACGAGGCCCTCACGCACCTTGCGGGCGTTCTCCCGGGGCTCGGTCGTCCCGGTGGAACTCTGCTCGTCAACCATTAGCTCTTCTCCTCGGTGTCGGCTCCACCGTCAACGGCGGTGCCGTCGTCGCCATCCTCATCGGCGGCCGACTCGTCCTGATCCACGGTTGCCCCGGCATCGTCCGTGGCGCTCTCCACTACTTCGGCCCTGGCCGCAGCCCGTCGTTCCGACGCGGTGGTCTCGGACCGGCCGAGCGCCTCGTCCTCCGAGCGGCGGCGGGCCGCCGCCTGGTGGGCCGGAAGCTGGTCGACGGCCAGGCCCTCGGCCTCGGCGATCTCCCGGTTCCGCAACTCGGTCAGCATCCGGGCGATGTCCTTGCGGACGTGGTTGATCCGCGAGAAGTTGTCTAGCTGGCCGGTGGCCAGTTGGAACCGGAGGTTGAACAGCTCCCGCCGGGTTTCGCCCAGCTGGCGCTCCAGCTCCTCGATGTCGTACTCGGAAACCTGTGCCGCAGTCGCCATCAGACCTGTACCTCCGGGGTCCCGTGCGTCCCGGGCCGGACCACGAATCGAGCCTTGAACGGCAGCTTCTGGATGGCCCGCTCCATTGCCTCGCGCGCCAGCTCCGGCTCGACGCCGGCCAGCTCGAAGAGGATCCGGCCCGGCTTGACCACGGCCACCCAGTGCTCGGGGTTGCCCTTACCCGAGCCCATGCGGGTCTCTGCCGGCTTCTTCGTCACCGGGCGGTCCGGGAACACCCGGATCCACACTTTGCCTCCGCGCTTCACGTGCCGGGTCATGGCGATTCGGGCCGCCTCGATCTGGCGGGCCGTCAGCCACGCCGGCTCCAGGGCCTGGATACCGAAGTCGCCGAAGGTCACGTCGCTGCCACCCTTGGCCTTGCCGCTCATCCGGCCGCGCTGCTGCTTGCGGTACTTGACCTTCCGTGGCATCAACATGTCAGTCGACCTCCTTGCGGAAGTGCGGGGTCTCGTGGTGCTCGCGGGTCCGCCGCTCGATCTCTTCGTCCTCGCTGAGGATGCGCTCGAGCTCGTCGGGCACGGCAGGCGGTGCGGCGAACTCCTCCGTCGAGCGGTCGACCAGTCCCTCGGGGATCTCCGCCTCGGTTTCGGCGTCGACGGTCACCACACTGCCCGGAGCGCCCTGCTCGGCGCGACGACGGCCACCACCGGCGGTGATCAGGCGGCGAGGGGCGTCGCCGCTCTGGCCCGACGTCTCACCCACGGCCATGGCGGCCTCGCGGGTGATTTTGTCCTCGGTCGAGATCTTGTAGGGCAGGATGTCGCCCTTGTAGATCCAGACCTTGACGCCGATGCGGCCGAACGTGGTCTTGGCCTCGCGGAACCCGTAGTCGATGTCGGCCCGCAGCGTGTGCAGCGGAACCCGACCCTCGCGATAGGACTCCTTGCGCGACATCTCGGAACCACCGAGGCGTCCCGAGCACTGCACCCGAACGCCCAGGGCGCCGGCCTTCTGCACGGTCTGGATCGAGCGCTTCATGGCACGCCGGAACGCCACCCGGCGGGCCAGCTGATCGCAGATACCCTGGGCGATGAGCGCGGCGTCGAGCTCTGGCTGCTTGATCTCCTGGATGTTGAGCTGGATCCGGTTGTTGAGCCCGGTGATCTCCTCGATCTTCTTCTTCAGGCGGTCGGCCTCCGCGCCGCGCCGACCGATGACGATGCCCGGGCGGGCGGTGTGGATGTCCACGCGCAGCCGGTCACGGGTGCGCTCGATCTCGATTCGACTGACCGCGGCCGACTCCAGCTGCGACATCAGATAGTCACGGATCTCCCAGTCCTCGATCACACAGTTCTGATAGTTGCGCTCCTCGAACCAGCGCGACTTCCAGTCGGTGGTGATGCCGAGCCGAAACCCGTACGGGTTGACCTTCTGGCCCATCTACTCGCCCTTCTCTTCGGCGGATTCGCCGTCTGTCTCTTCGGACTTCGCACCCGCGTCCTCCGCGGTGTCCACGGCCTCGTCGTCGGCGTGTGCCGACTCGGTGCCCGCCTCGGGCTCGGTGCCCTCGGACTCGACCTGTTCGGTTTCGCCCACGTCCGCCTCAGCGGTGCCGCCCGGCTCGGATTCGAGCTCGGTGTCCTTGCCGCCCTTGACCGGCGCAGTGGACGCCGAGGCCTCCGCCTGCTGGCGACGCCGTGACCCGGCCACCCGCCGTGAGCGCTGCGAGGAGCCGGCCGCCTGCTTGGCCCGGCGCCGGGCAATCCGCTCATCGGGGAGACGGCTCACGATGATCGTGATGTGCGAGGTCCGCTTGCGGATGCGCGTGGCACGGCCCCGGGCCCGGGGCCGCCAGCGCTTGAGGGTGCTCCCCTCGTCTGCATAGCAGGCGGACACATAGAGATCCTCGGCATCGAGCCCGTCATTGTGCACGGCATTGGCCACCGCGGATGCAAGCACCTTGCCCACCGTGGCCGCGGCCTCGCGGTCGCCGAGGGCGAGGATCTCCGCGGCCCGATCGGCATCCTGGCCACGGATGAGGTTGAGCACCTGGCGCACCTTGGAGGCAGACGTCCGGCTGTGACGGAGCACCGCACGGGTGCCCTCACGCTCATTGGTCTTCACTCCGGGCACCTCAGCGCCTCCCCGCCCGCTCTTGGCCGGCATGGAACTTGAAGGTCCGGGTCGGGGCGAACTCGCCCAGTTTGTGGCCGACCATCGACTCGGTCACGTAGACCGGGATGTGCTTACGGCCGTCGTGCACGGCGATGGTGTGGCCGACCATGTCCGGGATGATCGTGGATCGCCGGGACCACGTCTTGATGACCTTCTTGTCTCCGGCCGCGTTGAGGACGTCCACCTTCTTCAGGAGGTGGTCGTCGACGAACGGACCCTTCTTCAGGCTGCGGGGCATAGTGTGACGTTCCCTCTGTCTTCCCTACCGCCGGGCACCGCGTGTGCGGCGCCTGCGGACGATCATCTTGTCGGAATCCTTGTTGCGTGCCCGGGTGCGGCCCTCCGGCTGGCCCCACGGGGACACCGGGTGGCGTCCACCCGAGGTCTTGCCCTCGCCGCCACCCAGTGGGTGGTCCACAGGGTTCATGGCCACACCGCGGGTCTGCGGGCGCTTGCCCTTCCAACGGTTGCGGCCGGCCTTGCCGATCTTGATCAGTTCGGCCTCGGAGTTGCCCACCGTGCCCAGGGTGCCCCGGCAGTCGATGGACACCCGGCGCATCTCGGTCGAGGGGAGCCGGAGTGTGGCGAACGCGCCCTCCTTGGCCACCAACTGGACACTCATGCCGGCCCCGCGAGCGATCTTGCCGCCGCCACCGGGCCGCATCTCCACGTTGTGGATCACCGAACCGACCGGGATGTAGCGGAGGGGAAGGGCGTTCCCCGGACGGATCTCCGCTCCGTGGCCGGACTGCAGACGATCGCCCACCTGGACCTGGGCCGGAGCGAGGATGTAGCGCTTCTCGCCGTCGAGGTAGTGCAGCAGGGCGATCCGGGCATTGCGATTGGGGTCGTACTCGATGCCGGCGACCTTGGCCGGCACGCCGTCCTTGTCGCGCCTGAAGTCGATGATCCTGTACTGCTGCTTGTGGCCGCCGCCGCGATGGCGTGAGGTCTTGCGGCCATGGCTGTTGCGGCCGCCGGTCGAAGGCTTGGGCGCGAGCAGCGACTTCTCGGGACGGTCGCGGGTGATCTCGGCGAAGTCCGAGACGGTCTGGAATCGTCGGCCCGGGCTGGTGGGTTTGCGTGAACGGAGTGGCATGGTGTGCTTTCGGTCTCTCAGCTCTCGAAGAGGTCGATCGAGTCACCCTCATGGAGGGTGACGATGGCCCGCTTGGTGTCGGGGCGGTGGCCCAGGGAGTTGTTCTTCCGATTGCGCCTGGCCTTGCCCTTGCGGTTGAGGGTGTTCACGTTCGCCACCCGCACGCTGAAGGCCTGCTCCACGGCGTTGCGCACGTCGATCTTCGTGGCCGAAGGGTCGACGACGAAGACGTAGACGTTGTTGTCCATCAGTGAGTAGGACTTCTCCGACACCACCGGTCGGATCAGCACGTTGTGGGGATCCCTCATGATCCGCTGCCTTCTTCCTCGGTCGTCTCGGACTCGGACTGCTCGGCCCGTGCCGGGCCGTCGGCCTCGGCGGCCGGCGGCGCGCCCTTGGATCCTGTGCCGCCCAGGTTGGAGCTCTCGCCCGGCAGCGTCCCGTCGGTGAACACCACCCAGTCGTTGACCAGGATGTCGTAGGAGTTCAGCTCCCCCACCATGATGGTCTGGACCTCGGGCAGGTTCCCGAAGGACCGGTCGGCGTAGCCGTCCTCGTCCCCCAGCACCACCAGCACGCGGCCTGACACCCCCAGCGCCTCGAGGGCGGCAACGCCACGCTTGGTGCTCGGGATTTCGAAGTCCCACGCGTCGACCACGACCACCCGGTCCTGGGAGGCCCGGTCGGACAGCGCCGAGCGCAGGGCCAGCTGGATCATCTTCTTCGGCGTCTTCTGCGCATAGGAGCGGGGCTTGGGCCCGAGGGCCACGCCGCCTCCGACCCAGATGGGCGAACGGGTCGAGCCCGCCCGGGCTCTCCCGGTGCCCTTCTGCCGGAAGGGCTTGACCCCTCCGCCCCGGACCTCCGCCCTGGTCTTCGTCGACTGGGTCCCCGCCCGGGCGGCCGCCAACTGGGCGGTCACCACCTGGTGCAGCACGTCCAGATTGGGCTCGATGCCGAAGATCGAGGGGTCGAGGCCGATCTCACCGAGCTCGGCGCCGTCACTCGACCGCCGGGTCACCGTGCGCACCTGCGGGGCCGGGCGCAGGAACCGCCGGATCTGGGCCGGGGTGGCCGTTTCGAGGTCGATGCTGTCGATGACCGTCTCGGTCGCGCTCATGACGCCTTGCCTCCCTTGACCAGGGGTGTCTTGATCGCGTCCCGGAGCACCACGATGGCGCCCCTCGGCCCGGGCACCGCGCCCTTGACCAGGATCAGCTCCCGCTCCGAATCGGCCTGGACGATCTCCAGATTGAGGGTGGTCACCTGCTGGCCGCCCATCCGGCCGGCCATCCGGGTCCCCTTGAACACGCGGGCCGGGGTGGCGCAGGCGCCGATCGAGCCCGGCGAGCGGTGCTTCTTGTGGTTGCCGTGGCTGGCGCCCTGGCCCTTGAAGTTGTGCCGCTTCATGCCGCCGGCGAAGCCCTTGCCCTTGGACACCGCGGTGGCATCCACCAGCTCGCCGGGCTGGAGCAGGTCGGCGGTCAGCTGCTGGCCGACCTCGTAGCTCGACGCGTCGTCGATCCGCAGCTCGACCAGCCTCCGGCCCGGGTCCACCCCGGACTTGTCGTAGTGGCCCTGCTCCGGCCTGGTCAACGAGGATGCCCGTCGGTGGCCCCAGGTCACCTGCAGGGCGGAGTAGCCCTCGTGCTCGGGTGTCTTGACCTGCACCACCCGGACCGGAGCCACGCGCAGCACTGTCACCGGGATCGCCCGGTTGTGGGCGTCCCAAATCTGGGTCATTCCGACTTTTTCGCCCACGATCGCCTTGGTGGCCACTGGAGCTTCTCCGTCTCGACGCTTTGCCTGGATCGACACCGGCCGGTGTCGATCGTTTCCTGCTGGGCTTCTGTCCCTGCCCTGTTGACTCCACCGACGCACTGCTCGCATCGGCTTGCACGCAGACGCTCCGCTCGGAACAACCCGAGCGGAGCGCTCGCCTGGTTTGGCCCGAGGTCCCCGCCGTCTTCCGGCAGGCGCTCGAACACGTCCCATTCACATGGTGTGGCCCAGAATCAGGCCGACCAATGACTCTATACCAAACCGGTCGCTCCTGACGAGCCGCCTGCTAGACGGTCTGGATCTTGATCTCGATGTCCACCCCGGCCGGCAGGTCGAGCCTCTGGAGCGAGTCGACCGTCTTCGGGGTGTGCTCCACGATGTCGACCAGCCGCTTGTGCACCCTCATCTCGAAGTGCTCCCGGCTGTCCTTGTACTTGTGGGGCGACCGGATGACCGTGTAGCGGTGCTTCTCCGTGGGGAGGGGCACCGGGCCCAGCACCTTTGCCTGGGTGCGGAGCACCGTCTGCACGATCTTCTCGGTGGACTGATCGAGAATCTCGTGATCGTAGGCCTTGAGGCGGATTCGGATCTTCTGGCGGGGGCCTTCTGCGGCCATGGGTACGGCGTCCTCTCGTGGGTGTTCGCTACAGCCGGACTATGCGAGGATCTTGGTGACCCGGCCCGAGGCCACCGTCCGTCCACCCTCACGGATGGCGAACCGCAGACCCTCGACCATGGCGATCGGCTTGCCCAGCTCGACGGTCATCTCGGTGTTGTCACCGGGCATGACCATCTCCGTCCCTTCGGGAAGGGTGATCGTGCCGGTGACGTCCGTGGTCCGGAAGTAGAACTGGGGACGGTAGTTGGTGAAGAAGGGCTTGTGCCGCCCACCCTCGTCCTTGTTCAGCACGTACACCGTGGCCTCGAACTTGGTGTGGGGCGTGATCGAGCCGGGCTTGCACAGCACCTGGCCGCGCTCCACGTCCTCCTTCTTGGTGCCACGCAGGAGCGCGCCGATGTTGTCGCCGGCCCGGCCCTCGTCGAGCAGCTTCCGGAACATCTCGATGCCGGTGACCGTGGTCTTCTGGGTGTCGCGAAGACCGACGATCTCCACCTCCTCGCCCACCTTGACGACGCCCTGCTCGACCTTGCCGGTAACCACGGTGCCCCGGCCGGTGATCGACATGACATCCTCGATCGACATGAGGAAGGGCTTCGCCACGTCACGCTCGGGCTCGGGGATGTAGGAGTCGACCGCCTCCATCAGCTCGGTGATCTTCTCGGCCCACTCAGGGTCGCCCTCCAGCGCCTTGAGGGCGCTGACCCGCACGATTGGGGTGTCGTCGCCGGGGAACTCGTACTCGTTGAGGAGCTCACGCACCTCGAGCTCGACCAGGTCGAGGAGCTCTTCGTCGTCCACGGCGTCGGCCTTGTTGAGGGCCACCACGATGTAGGGCACGCCGACCTGGCGGGCCAGCAGCACGTGCTCACGGGTCTGCGGCATGGGGCCGTCAGCGGCGGACACCACCAGGATGGCGCCGTCGACCTGGGCCGCACCGGTGATCATGTTCTTGATGTAGTCGGCGTGACCCGGCATGTCCACGTGGGCATAGTGCCGGTTGGGGGTCTCGTACTCCACGTGGGCGATCGAGATGGTGATGCCGCGCTGCTTCTCTTCAGGCGCCTTGTCGATCTGGTCGAACGGCGTGAAGTTGGTGGTCGGGTCGCTGTCATGGAGCACCTTGGTGATGGCCGCGGTGAGCGTGGTCTTACCGTGGTCGATGTGTCCCATGGTTCCCACGTTCACATGGGGCTTCGTGCGCTGGAACTTCTGCTTGGCCATAGCTGGGGTAATGCTCCCTGATCTCGGACGGTACCCCTTCGGGCCCGCCACGACGGCGGCGGTTGCCTCCGTCATTCCTCGTGTATCGGTGGTACTGCGCTACTGCTGCCCGCTGCAGCGGTTGACCCGCTGGTTCACGAACTTGTCCTGCTGGGCTGACTCGGTACGACCTTCGGGCGCAATCCGGGGGGAACCCGGCTCACGTGCTGCCTACTCTCCTCGCGCCTTGGCGATGATCTCCTTGGCGATCGACTCGGGGACCTCGTTGTAGGCATGGAACTGCATCGAGTAGGTGGCTCGCCCCTGAGTGCGCGAGCGCAGGTCGGTAGCGTAGCCGAACATGTCGCTCAGCGGTACCTGGGCCCGGATGATGTGGCTGTTCCCCCGCTGCTCCATACCTTCGACCTTGCCCCGTCGGGCGGAAAGGTCGCCGATGACGTCCCCCATGTAGTCCTCGGGAGTGGTCACCTCGACGGCCATCACCGGCTCGAGCAGAACCGGGTTGGCCAGGTTGGCAGCCTTCTTGATGGCCATCGAACCGGCGATCTTGAAGGCCATCTCGGACGAGTCCACGTCGTGGTAGGAGCCGTAGGTGAGGGTCACCTTGATGTCGACGGTCGGATACCCGGCCAGCACACCCGAGGTGATCGACTCGCGGATCCCGGCATCCACCGAGGGGATGTACTCCTTGGGGATGACGCCCCCGGTGATCTTGTCCTCGAAGAGGTAGCCGCCGCCGGGCCCGGTGGGCTCGAGGGTGATGACCACGTGGGCGTACTGGCCCTTGCCACCGGTCTGGCGGATGTACCTCAGCTCGACCTTCTCGACCTTCTTGCGCACGGTCTCGCGGTAGGCCACCTGGGGCTTGCCCACGTTNNCCCGAGATGACCGTCTGGCCGGTCTCCTCGTCGGACTGGACGCGGAAGGTCGGGTCCTCCTCGGACAGCGAGAAGAGGGCCTTGGACAGTTTGTCCTGGTCGGCCTTGGTCTTCGGCTCCACGGCCACGTGGATCACCGGCTCGGGGAAGGTCAGCGACTCGAGGATGACCTGGTTGTCGGGATCGCAGAGGGTGTCGCCGGTGGTGGTCTGCTTGAGGCCCACCGCGGCCACGATGTCGCCGGCGAAGACCGCATCGAGGTCCTCGCGGGAGTTGGCGTGCATCTGGAGCAGGCGCCCGATCCGCTCCTTGCGGTCCTTGGTCGAGTTGATCACCCCGGAGCCCTTGGTCAGGCTGCCCGAGTAGACCCGCAGGTAGGTGAGCTTGCCGACGTAGGGGTCGGTCATGATCTTGAAGGCCAGCGCCGCGAACGGGGCCGAGTCGTCGGGGGGACGCTCGACGGTCACGCCCTCCTTGCGTGGGACGGTACCGACGGCCGGCGCGATGTCCAGCGGGCTGGGCAGGTAGTCGACCACGGCGTCCAACATGGGCTGGACGCCCTTGTTCTTGAAGGCCGATCCGCAGAGGATGGGGACCGCGTGGCTCCCGAGGGTCACCGTTCGCAGGGCCCGCTTGAGGTCCTCGGGGGTGATCTCCTCGTCGCCCAGGTACTTCTCCATGATCGTGTCGTCATGGTTGGACAGGACGTCGATCAGTTGATGGCGGGCCTCGTCGGCGGCGTCCTTCATGTCGGCAGGGATCTCCTCGACGGCCCACTCCTCGCCCATGCCCTCCTCCCAGACCAGGGCCTCCATGCGCACCAGGTCGACCACGCCCCGGAACCCGCCCTCGGCGCCGATGGGCAGCTGCACCACCGCCGGTACCGCGTCGAGGCGGTCGCGGATCATCTCCACGCCCTGCTCGAAGTCGGCACCGGTCCGGTCCATCTTGTTGATGAAGCAGATCCGGGGGACCTCGTACTTGTTGGCCTGCCGCCACACCGTCTCGGTCTGGGGCTCCACGCCGGCCACGGCGTCGAAGACCGCCACCGCGCCGTCCAGCACCCGCAGGGACCGCTCCACCTCGACCGTGAAGTCGACGTGTCCGGGGGTGTCGATGATGTTGATCAACGTGTCGTGCCAGATGCAGGTGGTGGCCGCCGAGGTGATGGTGATGCCGCGCTCCTGCTCCTGGACCATCCAGTCCATGGTGGCGCCACCGTCGTGCACCTCGCCGATCTTGTAGTTCTTCCCCGTGTAGTAGAGGATCCGCTCGGTCGTGGTTGTCTTGCCCGCGTCGATATGGGCCATGATCCCGATGTTGCGGGTCTTGGCAAGGGGGTGGTGGCGGGTGGGGGCTTCAGCCATGGTTCGTCAGCTCTCGGGGTAGTGCTCGTAGGAAGTGCCCGCGGCGCGGAGCAGGGCCGCTACGGCCCGCTCCTACCAGCGGTAGTGGGCGAAGGCCTTGTTGGACTCGGCCATCTTATGGAGGTCCTCACGGCGCTTGGCCGCGGCTCCGATGCCGTTGGAGGCGTCGCGGATCTCGTTGGAGAGGCGCTCGGCCATGGTCTTCTCACGGCGCTGCTGGGAGTAGCCGACCAACCACCGGATCGACAGCGTGGTGGCACGGCGGGGCCGCACTTCCACAGGGACCTGGTAGGTGGCACCACCGACCCGGCGGCTGCGGACCTCCAGCTCGGGGCGGGTGTTCTCGACGGCCTTCTTGAGCACTGCCACCGGATCGTTGCCGCTCTTCTCCGCCACATCGGCCAACGCGTCATAGACGATGCGCTCGGCCAAGGTGCGCTTCCCGCGGCTCAGCACCCGGTTCACCACCTGGGTGACCAGTACCGAGTGGTACACCGGATCGGGCATCAATTCGCGTCGTACAGCTGGACCTTTGCGAGGCACGTCAGGACTCCTTCTTGGCGCCGTAGCGGCTACGGGCCTGATTCCGCTCACGCACGCCGGATGCGTCGAGCGTTCCGCGGATCACCTTGTAACGGACACCCGGCAGGTCCTTCACACGGCCGCCGCGGACCAGCACGATCGAGTGCTCCTGGAGGTTGTGGCCTTCGCCGGGGATGTAGGCGGTGACCTCGAGCCCACTGGTCAGCCGGACACGGGCCACCTTCCGGAGCGCCGAGTTCGGCTTCTTCGGGGTGTGGGTGTAGACGCGGGTGCACACGCCCCGTCGCTGGGGCGCACCCCGCAGGGCCGGGGTCTTCGACTTGGTCGGCTTGGTGGCCCGGCCTTTGCGGACGAGCTGGGAAATCGTGGGCACGCGCTACCTCTAGGTTGTGAACTGCAGGGATACTTCAGGACTGACTCGGGCGTACTTCCGACAAAACCTCACGGACGCCCTGCGAGCAGGGGCGGCGCACCGTGGGCGCGCAGCCGCAAGGGAACCATGCTAGGGCACCGCCACCCAGCGGGCAAGCGCGGCCGGGCTGCCCGGGCCGGGCCGGCCGAGGTGTCGGGCGCACGAGGGCCGCGCCGGCCCGTCGCACGCCCGCAACACTCAGGCCCCGGCTTCGAGTGGGCCGTCCGAGGCCGCAGGCGCATCGGACCCCCCGAAGTCGGGGGAGCCGTCGGCGAGGTCCTCGGCGGTCGGAATCGTGCCGAGCCAGCTGGCGTCGATGTCCGAGCTGAAGCTGCCCAGCGAGGCGTCGCCTCCGGTGTCCCGGAGCCAGGCGGCCAGATCCTCGGTGCCTGCGTCCCCCTCCGAGCCCAGGGCCCAGAACGGCATGGCCTCGGCACCGGGCATCTCCAGCTTGATGTCGCGATAGCGCTCCATCCCCGTCCCGGCCGGGATCAGCTTGCCGATGATGATGTTCTCCTTGAGCCCGAAGAGCTGGTCCGACTTGCCTTCGATGGCAGCCTCGGTCAGCACCCGGGTCGTCTCCTGGAACGAAGCGGCCGACAGCCAGCTCTCGGTGGCCAGCGACGCCTTGGTGATCCCCATCAGCTCCGGCCGGCCCTCGGCAGGACGCTTGCCGTCCTGCACCAGTTGCCGGTTGACCTCGGCGTACGAGCGGCTGTCCACCCGCTCGCCGGGGAGGAAGGAGGCGTCACCGGGCTCGGCCACCAGCACCCGGCGGAGCATCTGGCGCACGATCAGCTCGATGTGCTTGTCGTGGATGGAGACACCCTGGTCCCGATAGACCTTCTGGACCTCTTCGACCAGGTACTGCTGGGTCTCGCGGATCCCCTTGACCTCCAGGAGCTCCTTGGGGTCCTTCGGTCCCTCGACGAGCGCGTCACCGGCCCCGACCTCTTGGCCGTCGACCACTTCGAGGTGGGCCCGCTGGGCCACCAGCACGGTGTGCTCGTCGCCGTTGTCGGCCACCACCGTGATGTGGCGACCCGACTCGTCCTCCTCGGCCCGGACCACACCGGAGTGGCGGGCCAGGACGGCCGCACCCTTCGGGGTACGGGCCTCGAAGAGCTCGACGACACGGGGAAGGCCGTGGGTAATGTCCTCACCGACGATGCCGCCGGTGTGGAAGGTCCGCATTGTCAGCTGGGTGCCGGGCTCGCCGATCGACTGTGCGGCGATGACGCCGACCGCCTCGCCGAGCTCGATCATCTCGCCGGTGGCCAGCGACAGGCCGTAGCAGGCGGCGCAGATCCCCTGCTCCGCCTCGCAGGTCAGCACCGAACGGGTACGGATCCGATCGATGGACGGGTCGTCACGGAGGTGAGCGACGATCTCGTCGGTGAGCACCGTGCCGGCCTCGATCTTCGTCTTGTCCGAGAGCGTCACCGGCTCAGCGGTGATCCGGCCGGTCACCCGGGTCTCCACGTAGGAGCGGGTGCCCGCACTGTCGGGCACGACGCCCTCGATCCAGATGCCACGGGTGGAGCCGCAGTCGTCCTCACGGACGATCAGCTCCTGGGCCACGTCGACCAGGCGACGGGTCAGGTAGCCCGAGTCGGCGGTGCGGAGCGCGGTGTCGGCCAGTCCCTTGCGGGCGCCGTGGGTCGAGATGAAGTACTCGAGCACGGACAGGCCCTCACGGAAGGAGGACTTGATCGGACGGGGGATCATCTCGCCCCGCGGGTTGGACACCAGGCCCTTCATGCCGGCGATCTGGCGGATCTGCTGGCTGTTCCCTCGGGCGCCCGAGTCGACCATCATGTCGATCGGATTGAAGACGATGCTGGACAGCGACTTCTCCATGGCCTTGCCGACCTCGGAGTTGGCCGACGTCCAGATCTCGATCTCCTTCTGGCGGCGTTCGTCGTCGGTGATGATGCCCCGCTTGAACTGGGCCTCCGCCTTCTCCGCCTCCTTCTCGTAGCGGTCGAGGATGGACTGCTTCTCCGGCGGGGTGACCACGTCGCTGATCGAGATGGTCAACCCCGACTGGGCGCCGTAGCGGAAGCCGAGGGCCTTGATCCGGTCGAGACTGGCAGCCACCTCACGTTTGGGGAAGCTGGCGGCCACCTCCTCGACGATGGTGCCGATGGCGGTGTTCCGCTTGCCGACGATGTCGTTGATGTAGCGGTACCCGTCGGGCAGGGCGGTGTTGAAGAAGAGGCGACCGGCGGTCGTCTCGATCTCCACGCGCTCGTCGTCGGCGATGCCGGTGAGGTTGCCCTCCGCGTCGAGCTCGGCCCCGTTGGCCAGGGCGATCGACTGGGCCAGGTGGGATCCGGCCTCGGGCCGGACGGTGATCTTGGCCTGCAGGTCGATGTCCCCGGCGTCGAAGGCGGTCTCCACCTCATAGGCATGGCGGAAGATCCGGCCCTCGCCCTTGGCCGCGTCGAGGGGCAGCGTGAGGTAGTAGATGCCGAAGACCATGTCCTGGGTGGGCACGGTGATCGGACGCCCGGTGGCCGGCGACAGGATGTTGTTGGCCGACAGCATGAGCACACGGGCCTCGGCCTGGGCCTCGGCGGACAGCGGCAGGTGGACGGCCATCTGGTCGCCGTCGAAGTCGGCGTTGAACGCCGTGCACACCAGGGGGTGGACCTGGATGGCCTTGCCCTCCACCAGCACCGGCTCGAAGGCCTGGATGCCAAGGCGGTGGAGCGTGGGCGCCCGGTTCAACAGCACCGGATGCTCCTTGATGACGCCCTCGAGCACGTCCCACACCTGGGGACGGCGACGCTCGACCATGCGCTTGGCCGACTTGATGTTCTGGGCGTACTCGGCATCGACCAGCCGCTTCATGACGAACGGCTTGAACAGCTCGAGGGCCATCAGCTTGGGCAGCCCGCACTGGTGGAGCAGCAGGGTCGGGCCGATCACGATGACCGAACGGCCCGAGTAGTCGACCCGCTTGCCCAGCAGGTTCTGTCGGAACCGACCCTGCTTGCCCTTCAGCATGTCCGAGAGGCTCTTCAGCGGCCGGTTGCCGGGGCCGGTCACCGGACGCCCGCGGCGACCGTTGTCGAAGAGCGCGTCCACTGCCTCTTGCAGCATGCGCTTCTCGTTGTTGATGATGATCTCCGGCGCTCCGAGGTCGAGCAACCGCTTCAGCCGGTTGTTCCGGTTGATGACCCGGCGGTAGAGGTCGTTCAGGTCGGAGGTGGCGAACCGGCCACCGTCCAGCTGGACCATGGGGCGCAGGTCCGGGGGGATGACCGGGACCGAGTCGAGGATCATGGCCCGGGGGTCGTTGATCCGGCGGCCGTTCTCGTCGCGACGGTTGAAGGCGGTGACGATCTTGAGCCGCTTGATGACCTTCTGGCGGCGCTGGGCGGACAACGGCTTGCGTCCGTCGGCAGCGTCGATCATCTCCCGCAGCTTGATCTCTTCGGCATCGAGATCGATGCGGTCGATGAGACGCGAGATGGTCTCGGCGCCCATGCCGCCCTCGAAGTAGTCCTCGTAGCGGATGCGGAGCTCGCGCCAGAGCAGCTCGTCCTCGAGGATCTTGCGGGAGTGGAGGCTCTTGAACTCGTCGAAGGCCCGCTGGGCCAGCTCGGTCTCGCCCTGGTAGCGCTCGCGGACGCTGCCGATCTCCTTCTCCACGTTGCGCTGGCGGGCCTTGATCTCGGCGTCCTTTGCTCCGGACTTCTCGAGGTCGGCCAGCTCGCCCTCGAGCACCTTGAACCGGCGGTCGATGTCCAGATCCCGCTTCTTCTCGATGTCGGCGATCTCCGAACGGAGCTCGGCCTCGAGATCGGGCAGGTCCCCGTGGCGCTTGGCCTCGTCGACCCAGGTGACCAGGTTGGCGGCGAAGTAGATGACCTTCTCCAGCTGCTTGGCCTTCAGCTCCTCGCGGGCCTCGGTGCCCATCAGCAGGTAGGCCAGCCAGCTTCGGGTGCCGCGCAGGTACCAGATGTGCACGACGGGCGCGGCCAGCTCGATGTGGCCCATGCGCTCGCGACGGACCTTGGAACGGGTGACCTCGACGCCGCACCGCTCGCAGATGATCCCCCGGAAGCGGACCCTCTTGTACTTCCCGCAGTAGCACTCCCAGTCCTTGGTGGGACCGAAGATCTTCTCGCAGAAGAGGCCGTCCTTCTCCGGGCGGAGGGTGCGGTAGTTGATGGTCTCCGGCTTCTTCACCTCACCGTTGGACCACCCCCGGATCGAGTCTGCAGTGGCCAGACCGATCCTCAGCTGATCGAAATCGTTGACATCCAACATCAGAATCCTCTCTCCGCGGCGCGTCGGGCATCTTCTTCGTCCGACCCACGCTCGGGCCGGCTGATGTCGATGCCAAGTTCCTCAGCTGTGCGGAAGACGTCCTCGTCCAGCTCTCGCATTTCAATCTCCTCCCCGCCCGGCGCCAGCACTTCGACGTCGAGGCACAGGGACTGCATCTCCTTGATGAGCACCTTGAAGCTCTCGGGGATCCCCGGCTCGGGGATGTTCTCGCCCTTGACGATGGCCTCGTAGACCTTCACCCGGCCCAACACGTCGTCGGACTTGATGGTGAGGAGCTCCTGGAGGGCATAGGCGGCACCGAAGGCCTCCAGCGCCCACACCTCCATCTCCCCGAACCGCTGGCCACCGAACTGGGCCTTGCCGCCCAGGGGCTGCTGGGTGATCATCGAGTAGGGACCGGTCGAACGGGCGTGGATCTTGTCGTCCACCAGGTGGTGGAGCTTCAGGATGTAGACATAGCCGACCGAGATCGGGTTGTCGTAGGCGTCGCCGGTCCGACCGTTGTAGAGGGTCGACTTCCCATCGTCGTTCACCTGCACGGCGCCGTCGACGCCGTCCGGGTTGAGGCGACGGAAGATCTGCTGGATGGTCGGGTGGCGGCCCGCATCGGCCTCCTCGTCCCAGTGCGCACCGTCGAACACCGGCGTGGACACCCACACCGCGGGGTCGGTCCGGGGGCGGGTCTTGGTCTCCGTGCCCCGGAGTGGCGTGCGTGCCACCTCACCGGCACCTTCCCAGCCCCAGCGGGCGGCGTAGCCGAGGTGGGACTCGAGCACCTGGCCCACATTCATCCGACTGGGCACGCCCAGCGGGTTGAGGATGATGTCGACCGGGGTGCCGTCGGCCTGGTACGGCATGTCCTCGATGGGGAGGATCTTCGAGATGACCCCCTTGTTGCCGTGGCGACCGGCCAGCTTGTCGCCCTCGGAGATCTTGCGCTTCTGGGCCACGTACACGCGGACCAGCTGCTCGACGCCGGGGGGCAGCTCGTGGGCATCGTCACGGGAGAAGACCCGCACGTCGATGACCGTGCCCTGCTCGCCGTGGGGAACCTTCAACGAGGTGTCCCGCACTTCGCGGGCCTTCTCGCCGAAGATGGCACGGAGCAGCCGCTCCTCGGGGGTCTGCTCGGTCTCACCCTTGGGGGTGACCTTGCCCACCAGCACGTCGCCGGGGCCGACCTCCGCCCCGATGCGGATGATGCCCCGCTCGTCGAGGTCGGCCAGGATCTCCTCGGACAGATTGGGGATGTCCCGGGTGATCTCCTCGGCGCCCAACTTGGTGTCGCGGGCATCCACCTCGTGCTCCTCGATGTGGATCGACGTGAGGACGTCATCCTTCACCAGGCGCTCGGAGAGGATGATGGCGTCCTCGTAGTTGTAGCCCTCCCAGGGCATGAAGGCGACCAGGAGGTTCTTGCCCAGGGCCAGCTCGCCGTTGTGGGTGGCCGGGCCGTCGGCCAGCACATCGCCGTCGGAGACCTGCTGGCCCTCCTCGACGATCACCTTCTGGTTGATGGCGGTGTTCTGGTTGGACCGGCGGAACTTGGCCAACCGATAGGTCTTCTTGCCCAGCACGCTGCCGTTGCGGTCCTTCGCCCCGGCCTTGTACTCGACGACGATCTGGTCACCCGAGACGTCGACCACCGTTCCGTCAGCCTCGGCCAGCACCACGTCGCCGGCGTCACGTGCGGCGCGGGCTTCCACGCCGGTGCCGATGTAGGGGGCCTCGGGCACCACCAGCGGCACCGCCTGCTTCTGCATGTTGGCGCCCATCAGGGCCCGGTTGGCGTCGTCGTGCT
>PLHF01000003.1 GCA_003138855.1 Acidimicrobiaceae bacterium
AGGGGTTCACAGGTGGGGAATTTCAATGAGCAGGTCTGGGGAGAGTTACGTGAGCGTGGTCAACTTTTGGCCCTACTTGGAAGACGCTCGAATCCCTGCTTTCAGGAGCGATTCGTGCCTGGCCAAGCGTTACGACCGCCTCCCGCGTCATGTGGCACCTCCCCGGCTCGCACCATGCAAACGGATCTAGTCAGCGCAGTTGGCCACTGGCTTGAGAAGACAAAGGCTTCTCACCTCGGACACCTGCCCCTGACCGCCGGATGGGTGGGGTAGGTCGAAAGGTTCGACGCTGCGGCACAAGGCAGGGAGCGCCGATTCAGTTACCTGATTCCAGGTACCGATCGAGGCATCGGTCAAGCGATCGGGACTGGCGGCGACATCACTGGCTGCCCCGCCAGCAGTGGTGCAGATAATCAGGGAGACTGGTGCCCATGGCGCCTCAAGAATCCGACCACGACAAGGTCGCGACCGCAACCGATGCAACCGCTGACTCGATGCAGATGCAGTGGTTCCCCGTGAATGCGCATGAGGCACCCGAAGCCTTCGTCGTGGTCGCACCCCTTCCGGCAGTCGTGCCGGAGGATGTCACGATCGAACTCGGTCCGAACTCTCTTCGGATCTCGGCCCGGCTTCGGAGTTCCGGACCACGGGACTACGTACTGCACGAGTGGGAGTACGGAGGCTACGAGCGCGAGATCGACGTGCCACAGGGATTCGGAGGGGGTCTGGAGGCCAACCTAACAAACGGTCAACTGGTTGTCCGGGTGATGCGGGGAGCATTCACTCAGCAAGTCTCAGCGCAACCTCATCCGGCATAGTGATTCGCCCTGGTATCCGCGGAGGCTCGCGGTTCCAGCCAGACCGCCACGTGCGCCTGGGTGTCATGGTTCAACGAGTAGCGACTGCACAGCGAGCTCAACGATCGGACACCGGCTGAAGTCGAGGCCGACTACGGTCACCAGTCTCAGCCCGATGCGGCATGAGAAACCCAAACCCCCGAGCCTCCGTCAAACCCAGGCCGGTTCATAGAGCCAACGTGGGTATGAGGCTATGACGGTGATCATGCTCGTCCGGCGAGTGTGGCGCTAGTTGCTTTGACATGGGAGGCAGCTTGCTCTGCGCTTCCCAATGCCAATCTTCAGCGGGCGTGGCAGCGTCGAAGGTCAGGCTTCGTCGGAAAGCCTGCCTCGCCACGGGATCACATCGGCGTCGATCGCCGGGTCGTCATCGGGATCAACGTGTTCGCCCAGATCGCGCCGGAAGGCGGTGGCGGCTTCCTGCTCGTAGCGCGCCCTCGGCACTGCCTCTTCAGTGGTCCACAAGTTGGCCGTCCTCATGAAGTCGATCAGACCATGCAGGGCCTCCACGGCGTCTATTTCGTCATGCTCCAAGAACCCGAGGGCGTGGTCGAGGTGCCTGTGTGCGTCGGTGTGGACATAGCCAGTCCAGGGTTTTGCGAAAGGACGAAGTATCTCGACGATCGTGTCGGCCTCCTCGCGGGAGAGGGTCAGGCTGTGGCCGGTGATGAACTCGATGCTGCCTCGCACGACCACTTCTTCAGTGACCCTGGAACCGTTCATACCTGAATATCGGCAGCCTCGGAGGCGCGCTGAAGCTGGCGTCGGTGCCTTTCGGGATCGGTTCGGTGCGGCGAGGTCGTCCTGGGTCAGCTGGTGGGCTGCGATTGTCATCTTCGGGTTGATAGCCCGCTGTTCTCCTCAACCGATTCACTCGCCGTGCCGATGCTGATGGAAGAAGACCCTGCACAGGCACGGGTTAGGACTGGGATCGAGGCGGCATGAAGGCACTGCAGAAGGTCGGTTCCGTCCGGCCCAGCGGGCTGCTGCGCCCTTACGAGTGGCCCGCGCCTACCCCAGCCCAGACGCTGAAGCACGGCTCGCTAATAGCGAGTGGCCGATCGGCGCTAGGTCAACCGGGCAAGGTCGGTGCGGGTTTCTTGGTGGCGGGGGGCATGGCTGCGCTTTCAGCCAGCCTCACTACGCACTGGACCGGCAATGACGGAGCCATCTTGACGGTGATCGGTTGCCTGTGCCTGGCTGGCGGCAGCGCGCTCTTCTGCATCGGTGACCGGATGCCGCACTGGGCGCTACACATCGCCGGTGTTGCCGACATAGCGGCGGTGACGGTGGGCGCAGCGATCGGGCCGAGCGGCCACGTTGACTTCGCAGTTCTCTACATCTGGATCGTCGTCTGGGCCGCGTTGTTCTTCGGCCCATTGGTCACACTCACCTATGCGGTCACAGTAGGCATCACCTACGCCTTGCTGCTAGGCATCGGCCCGGCGGTGGACAACCCGGTGGCGGCTTGGTTGGCAACCATCGGCACCGGAGCGTTCGCTGGAGCGGTCGTGCTCGGTCTGGTGAGCGTGCTGCGCTCAGACGCCAGGGTAGACGCCCTTACCGGGCTTCCAAACCGACGATCGTGGGACGAACGCTTGGACGGGGAGTTGGAGCGCACCCGGCGTGCCGGCACGGCGTTGTCGGTGGCGATGATTGACCTCGACAACTTCAAGAGGGTCAATGATCTTCGGGGCCACGACGCAGGTGACGTTCTTCTGAAGGAACTCTCTGTGGCTTGGCAGGGTGTGGTCCGTGGAGGTGGGGACTTCCTTGCCCGCCTCGGTGGTGACGAGTTCGGCCTGCTTGCGCCGAGTTGCGACGCGACCGGCATCCAACGCCTCGGTGAACGGCTCGCTGAAACGACACCCGACGGCATTGCCTATTCCATCGGGACGGTGACCTGGGATGGCAATGAGACTGCCGGGGACCTCCTACGCCGGGCCGATCAGTCCATGTATCGGGACAAGCTGCTTCACCGGCATCACCGATGAACATCGCTCCGGCGTCGACTTGTCACCCGAAGCGTCCCTCGCTCCGTGTTCTGAACGGCACGATGAAGTCAGGAAACTCCTTTTTCTGACTCGGGACCAGGTGTCCCCGTTCTGTCCAAAGTCAACCGCCCCGCAGAGAGGGCACCGTGCCGCGCCGTAGGCCATACGGAAGGTCGTTGTGGAACCAGATCAAGGGCGGGCCTTCGGCCCGCACCTCGTTGCAATCGTCTGATCCAATGCTTGGGGTCACGGGTTCCGGGATCGAAGACATTCTGAATGGCCTGGCAGCACTCATGTGGCCCGTTGTTGTCATCACCGCCATCATCATCTTCACGCCTGAGATCCGCGGCTTCCTCAGGCGAATTCGCATGGCCAAAATGTTCGGCGGGAGGGTTGTTTTTGACAAGGACCTCGACAAGCTACAGAGCGGAGCTACAGCGTTCGAAGCCACACCCATACCGACCGTCATCCCAGTGGAACCTGAACCTGTCGTGGTCGCAGCAGAAGCCTCAATTGTGGCCGGCTTCACAGCTACAGCTGTCGGCACGGCCTACTCCCCTACGGTCACGGTCAGCGGCGATCAGCTTGAATCCGAAATCGAAGTCGTCCTGGGTGTTGCCGCCATGTCGCCAAAGGCCGGACTGATTCAGCTTTCCTCCGACCTGGAGCGCACTACTAGGAGAATCATCGCCATCACCGGCCACATCGGCGAGATGCGTAGCGGTGCCAGTCTCCGCGAGCTTGCCGAGATCCTCGAACGCGTCACGACGTTGCCACGTGGATCACTCGATGTCTTTGGGACCCTCGCCCAGGTGCGCAATGAGATCGTCCACGGCTCCACCGCCGTTACCGACGATGAAATCATGCGCGCGATTGATTCTGGGATTGTCTTGCTCCGTTCCCTGAAGGCCGTGCCCCTTGAGATCAACGTCGTCGAACACCCTGGAGTTGCCATTTACGCCGACTCCTCGGGTAATGACGAACTCCCGGGCAAAGGGGTCATCCTCATCACCACAAGTCCGGGTGGGGCTGTGACATCTCGACGGATTTTCCCGACGTTGCGTGGTCACTTCGTAGCTGGAATGCAAGTTGCCTGGGAGTGGGACTCCACGAACGTATGGGGAGAGGCCTGGTACTTAGATCCCGACACACATGAGTTCTCCGTTGCCTGGACATCATCGATGAAGTTCGTCGGAAGGGATCTTGCAGACGTCTAGTCGGCATCGAGCACGGGGTCTGACTAGCAACTTGCGGACAAAGCGAAGGACTGGCAACGCCGCCTCGACGCCCGAGATTGACCGATGCTAAATATCCCTCAACACCGGGTCAGTGGCCACCCCCAACCCCTCGCCGACCCAAACCGGGACACCGGGCGATCCTGTGCCCAGTGGGGTGCAACCATGGCACCGTGGGCACCGACCAGTCCGAGGACAAGGAACCGCTGGTAAGCCCAATAATCGAGGTCTGGCTCACCGGAACCATGCCGTCGATCACGGAACTGATGGCCGCGGCGAAGCGGGTCATGGGCGTGGTGGCTCTTGGGCCAGAGGCCGCCCAGGCTGCTGCCGACCACCTAGAGGTCGCTGCGCTGCATGCGAGAACGTGGCACTCCGATCACCCATGCCCGGACCCGGCCATCGGTGATGAGTTCACCGCCGGGTTCGCCGCGTTCACGGCGCTGGCCGACGAGTGCGCCGTCGCCGCCAAGAGCATCCCCGGCTATAGATCCCACGCCCTCGACGAGAGTGCCTGACGGGCCGTCGCTGGTCCGATGACCGCGATGTACGCGACCAGGTCAGCCGAGAAGTAGGTCAGACCCCCCGGCACCTCCTAATCCCCATGCCGAACCCCGGCGGGGCACTGGCTCGATCCTGTGCGCAATGGAGCCCTCAGGGGGTGCCCCGGACCGACACTTACATGGGTGATCCGCCA
>PLHF01000055.1 GCA_003138855.1 Acidimicrobiaceae bacterium
CGATGTCTCGCGACATCACACTGGTGCGGGCGAGAGGACTCGAACCTCCACCCCCGAAGGGACCGGGACCTAAACCCGGCGCGTCTGCCAATTCCGCCACACCCGCGTCGGGCCACACTATCGACGGCCCGCGCTGGCGGGTCAGCGCCGCGCCCCACCTCCGGACCGGGGGGAAGGCCCGCGACGCCCGGCATGCCACGGGCCGGCGGCGGTCCCCTGGCTATAGTCGGCGTGTGCCACCCGCACCACCCTCCATGCCCTCGGTGGCTCCCATCGAGCCGGACCCGCCCGTCGACCCCGTCGGCCCGGTCGACACGGGTCCGGCCGCCCGGGCGCGGTACCTCGACGAGGTGATGGCCGAGATCGACGCCGAGGTCAGGCGGAGGCGCGCCTCGGGAGATCTCCCCGCAGGCCTCGAGCGAGAGCTAGACGAGCTCTTCCTCGAATTCTCCCCGGTGGGACTGCACGGCCGGGCACGGCTCCGCGAGACGCTGGCCCTGGTGGACGGATCCGCCTACGTGGACACCGCTGTCCCGGTCGCATCACAGAAGGCCGTGGGCAGCTACGTCAAGCGCCTGATCCGCAAGGCCATCGGGTGGTACGTCGGCTTCATCGTCCACCAGATCGTGAGGTTCGCCTGGTCGGTGTCCCGCATGTTCCACGTCGTCGTCGACCACGTGGAGGACCTCGAGGCCGCCGTCGAGTCCCAGCGGACCCCGGAGCTGCCGGCCAGCGCTGTGCCGGTGGCCGGCCCCGGCTGGAGCTGGTGGTCCGGAGCCGCCGTCGATGCCCTGGCCGGGGTCGGCGGCCGGGTGCTCCACGCCGAGTGCGGCGACGGGACCCTGCTGGACGCACTGATCGCCGGAGGAGCGGACGCCTACGGTGTGGACCCAACCGAGTCGGTCATCGAGCCGGCCATCGACCGGGGACTCGACGTTCGAGCCGAATCAGTGCTCGGGCACCTCGAGGTGGTGGCCGACGAGGCGCTGTCCGGCATCGTGCTGAGCGGATCGATCCAGTGGCTCCACCCCAACGAGCGCGACCGGCTGGAGACTCTGGTCACGTCCCGGCTGGCCATCGACGGCGTGCTGGTCCTCCACTCCGCGACACCGGAGTCGTGGACGGCCGGCTCGTCCCACCTGATCAGCGACCTGGCCCCGGGGCGCCCGCTGCACGCCGGGACCTGGAGCCACCTCTTGGCGCAGCGGGGCTTCCGTCCCACCGCGCTCCTTTACGGGGGCGAGGACCGGCGGCTGGATCAGGTGGCCCCGTCGAACGCCGACGCCGACGCGATCAACGCCGCCATCGACGTCGTCAACACGCTCCTGTTGGGACCGGGCGAGTACCTTCTGGTCGCCGTTCGAGAGCGGTGACCGGCGTCCACCAATTCGTTCCGGCGCTTCTGCCCAGGGACGCGACGGGTGATCACACACTGGCGCTGCGCGACACCTTCCGGAGTGCGGGATGGGAGTCGGAGATCTACGTCGAGGCGGCCCATGACGAGCTGATCGACCAGGCGACCTACTTCGAGCGCTATCCGGAACGCGCCGAGCCGGGCGACATCCTGCTCTACCAGCTGGGCACCGCGTCGCCGGTGGCGGACTTCCTCCTGTCGAGGCCCGAGCCCCTGGTGCTCGATTACCACAACGTCACGCCCGCCTCGTTCTACGAGGGATGGGAGGACCACACCAGCGAGAAGGTGACCCTGGCCCGGAGCCAGGTGGCCGCACTGGCGCCCCTGGCCGTCCTGGGCATCGCCGACTCGGCGTTCAACGCGGCCGAGCTCCGGCGCCTGGGGTGCCGGACGACGGCGGTCCTGCCCATCCTGATCGGGAGGGACGGGTGGGTCGACCGGGTCGACGAGCGCGAGCTCTCGCGTCTGTTCGCCGACCACGGGACGGCGACGGTGCTCTTGTTCGTAGGCCGGATCTCGCCCAACAAGGCCCAACACCACCTGGTGGAGGCACTCTGGCTCTACCGCCGCTGGTACGACCCGGAAGCCCGCCTCCACCTGGTGGGGCCGGCGGTCACCGCCTCCTATGCGGAGGCTGTCTTCGGGTTCGCCGCCGAACTGGGGCTCGAGGGGGCGGTGCGACACGGCGAGCACCTCACGCCGGCGCAGCTGGCCGCATGGTACGCCGATGCCGACGTCTTCGTGTGCGTCTCCGAGCACGAGGGATTCTGCATCCCGCTGCTCGAGGCCATGGCGTCCGACCTGCCGGTTGTCGCCTACGCGGCTGGCGCCGTCCCCGAGACGCTGGGTGACGCGGGGATCCTCCTCGACGACAAGCGCCCCAGCCTGGTGGCGTCCGCGGTCGACCGTGTGCGCCACGACCCGGTGTTGGCCGACCGCCTTGTCGCAGCAGGTCGGGGGCGGTTGGGGCAGTTCGGCGCGGCGGCCACCCGTGCCCGGTTCGTGGAGGTGCTGGGCGCCCTCGCTGCCGGCCGGGGGGTCGATTGATGAAACTGGTCTTCGTGACTCCCCGGTACGGGACTGAGGTCATCGGTGGAGCGGAGACGGCCGCCCGCATGGTGGCGGAGCGCCTCTGCCTCCGCCCCGACTGGGAGGTCGAGGTCCTGACCAGCTGCGCCCTCGATCATCTGACCTGGGAGAACACCGAGCCGGCGGGCACGTCGGTGCTCAACGGGGTCACGGTCCACCGGTTCCCGACGGCAAGCAGGCGCCTGCTCGACTACTTCGAGCTCGACGCCAAGCTCCGGGTGGCGCCGACGGCCGCCTCGCTGGCCGAGTCCCGTCGTTGGGTGGCGCTGAACGGTCCGATGTGCCCGGGGCTGGTCGACGCGGTGGCGGCCACCGACGCCGACGCCCTGGCCTGCTATCCCTACCTGTTCGCCACCACCGTCGACAGCATCGCCGTCTCCAGGGTGCCCACGGTCCTCCACCCCGCGGCCCACGACGAGCCGGCCATCTACCTGCCGGCGTTCCGGCGCAGCTTCCGGGACGTCGACGGGTTCGTCTATCACACCCAGGCGGAGCGCGACCTGATGGAGCACGTCTTCACCATCGGGGCCCGACCGCAGATCGTCCTGGGCCTGGGGGTCAACGACCCGGCCGGGGCCGGACGGAGGGGTGGCGACATCCTGGGCCTCGGGGAGCGTCCCTACCTCTGCTACCTCGGTCGGGTCGACGAGCACAAGGGGTGCGGAATGCTCGCCGAGTACTTCGAGCGGTACAAGGAGCGCCACCCCGGTGATCTCGCCCTGGCCTTCGTGGGACCGGTCTCCGACAAGGCCCCCCGGCATCCGGACATCGTCGTGACCGGCACGGTGTCCGAGGCGGACAAGTGGGACATCCTGGCCGGAGCACAGGTGATGGTCACCCCGTCGGCGTACGAGTCGTTCTCGTTGGTGCTGTTGGAGGCATGGACGCTCGGCGTCCCGGTGCTGGTCAACGCGGCGTGTGCCGCCACCATGGAGCACTGCCGTCGATCGGGCGGGGGGGTGTGGTTCGACTCGTACCGGACCTTCGAGGTGGCCGTCGACCGGTTGGCAGCGGATGCGGGGCTCCGGTCCGCACTGGGCGATGCCGGCAACCGCTACACGGCCCGGTACTACCGCTGGCCGTCGATCATCGGCCGCTACGCCGATTTCCTCGAAACCGTCATCGACCGGGGTCACCGCAGCGCCATCAGGTCGGCCAGGCTCGAGATACCGGTAGGCGGGACCGAGTACGTCCGGAAAGGATGAGCGGGTGACAGACGACGAGCAACCGGGGCCGGACGAGGAGGAGCTGCTGGCGGCGTTCGACCGGCTGCAGCCCCAGGGAAGCCTGCGGTGGGGCTTCGACGACGCCATGCGCAGGGTGGCCAATGCCGACGGTCAGGCTGCAGCGGGCGCGGCCCCGTGGGAGGGCCCTCCCGACGACCTGTGGGAGCGCGGGAGATCGGCCCGCATCGGCCGGCGCTTCGTAGGCGACGTGGCCGGTGTCCTCGCCGGTCTCCTGGCTGCCGATGCCCGGCAGGTGGCGGATGCCGCCGTGGCCGGGGTCAACGCCGCCAACTGGGATGCACTCCGCTATCTGGCGGCCCGGGTCGAGCTGCTGGAGGCGCGGGTCGACCCAGTGGGCCTCGAGGTCGCCGACCTCTCGGTACCCGCGCCGGACACGGGCGAGTGGGCGGAGGCCGTCGGCACCTGGTTGCACCCGGGCGACTCCGAGTCGACGGTCGTCGTCGGCGAACTGGGCGACGGGGTGCTGCTAGACGCCCTCAGGGAAGCCGGCCGGCGAGTACGCGGGGTGGACCCCCGGGGGGCGTCGATCTGGGAGGCCTTCGCCCGTGCCGGCGGCAAGGGGCAGCCGGACGGCGCGGATCGACCTGCCCCGGAGCTGGTGTTCGGCGAGGTGGCCGGGCGACTGGCCACCATGCCCGACGGCAGCGCCGGCGGTGTCGTGCTGTCGGGGTGTGTCGACCGCCTCGACCTGTTCGGGAAGGTCGGGCTGGTCCACCAGGCGCTGCGGGTCACCGAGGCGGGCGGTGCCGTCGTGCTCTTGGTCACCGACCAATCGGCGTGGGACCGGTCACTGCCCCTGCCGGCGCGGGATCTCCTGCCGGGACGCCCCCTCCATCCCGAGACCTGGCTGCTCCTGCTCCGCCGAGCTGGGGCCGCCGATCCGGTGTGGCACCGACCGGTGCAGGGAACCGTGCATGCGGTGGTGGCCAGGGTGGAACGATGATCGGCGGAGACCGATGAAGGGGATCCACCAATTCGTCCCCATGCTCCACCGCCACGACGCGGTGGGGGAGCACACCCGGTCACTGCGCGACCTGCTCGTCGCCGCCGGGGTGCCGTCGCACATCTATTCGGAGATCCCCGATCCGGCCACCGCCGGGGAGACGCGTCCCTATCTCGACTACGAATCGGAGGCCGAGGCGGGTGACGTGCTCGTCTACCAGTTCGCCACGTACTCGGCGATGGCCGAGTGGGTGGCGGCGCGGCCGGAGCCCCTCGTGATCAACTACCACAGCATCACGCCCCCGGAGTACTTCGGCCCGTGGAACAACGCGATCACCCGCCTGCAGGTCGGGGCCAGGGCCGATCTGGACCTGCTTGCGCCGGGGGCGGCGCTGGGGATCGCCGTGTCGCACTTCGACGCCGACGAACTGGGTGCGGCCGGATGCAGTCGGACCACGGTCATCCCGGTGGTCAATGTGCAGGTGCCTCCGGTCGAGCCCGACCGCGCCACCCTGGACCGCTTGCGCGAGCGGTGGTCCGACCGGGGCGGTGCCTGGCTGTCGGTCGGGCGCCTGGCACCGAACAAGGCGCATCAACAGGCGATCGCCGCCCTGTTCGTCGCACGGGCCACCTCCGACCCCGGTGCGCATCTGGCCCTGGTGGGGTCGCCCTCGGAGCCGGCCTACGCCGCCGCCCTCAGGCGCTACGCCTCGTCCCTCGGCCTGGCCGATGCGGTCGAGTTCGTCTCGGGCGTCAGCGACGCCGAGCTGGCCGCCCACTACCGGGCCGCAGACGTCCTGGTCATGCTCTCCGAGCACGAGGGGTTCGGGGTTCCCCTGGTAGAGGCGATGGGGCACGGGCTGCCGATCTTGGCCTTCCGCGCCGGAGCGGTGCCGGAAATCCTCGGCGACGCAGGGATCCTGCTCGACCACAAGGGCCCCCGCCGGGTGGCCGAGGCGGCGTGCGAGCTGACGTCGGATTCCGGGGAGCGGGACCGGCTGGTGGAGGCCGGAATGGTGCGGTTGCGAGCACTCGACCTCGGAGGTGCCGGAAAACTGCTGGTCGAAGCCGTTCAGGGCGTGTCGGCATCCGGTGCCACCGGCCCGTGATCGGGGTCGTTCGCCCGACGGCCCTGCGTCCGCGCGAAGGCCCGAGCAAGTAGGCTCTTGCCTCATGGACGACTCTCGTCATTCGGCCCTGCACGCCCCCGCCACCGCCTTGCGCAGCTCCACAGTGGAGATGAAGTCAGCGGCAGACGTCGGTCCGAGTTCCGACATCTTCCAACGCCTGTTGAAGGAGCGGATCGTGTTCATCGGTTCGGCGATCGATCAGAACACCGCCAACCTGGTCTGCTCCCAGTTGATCCTTCTCGAGGCCGAAAACCAGGAGCGGGACATCTCGGTCTACATCAACTCCCCCGGGGGCTCGGTGACCGACGGCCTGGCCATCTACGACACGATGCAGTACGTCCGTTGCGACGTGCGCACCATCTGCGTCGGCCTTGCCGCCTCCATGGGCCAGTTCCTTCTGTGCGCCGGCACCCCGGGGAAGCGCTTCGCCCTTCCCCACAGCCGGATCCTCATGCATCAGCCCTCGGGCCAGATGCAGGGCCAGGCCTCCGACATCGCCATCCAGGCCGAGCAGATCATCTACCTGAAGCGGATGATGGCCGAGAGGATCTCCTTCCACACTGGTCAGCCGGTCGAGCGGATCGAGGCCGACTCCGATCGTGATCGCTGGTTCACCGCCGAGGAGGCCCGTGACTACGGCTTCATCGACGAGGTCATTCAGAAGGACGCCATGGAGGTCCCGACGGCCGGAGCGGGGGCTACCAGCCAGTGAGCCTCAGTGTCGATCGGCCCGCCCACTCGGACCCTGAGCACGTCCAGGCCATCGGGGGAAGCACCCGCTTCGTCCCCGGCCAGAGTCACGACCGGGTCACCGTCGTCAACGGCAAGGTGCAGCTGGGTCAGAGGCTCAAGGACCTCTGGCTCAATCGTGACCTGTTGCTTCTGCTCACCCGGTCCGAGCTGAAGGTCAAGTACAAGGACTCGGTCCTCGGCTACGCCTGGTCGATGCTGAACCCGGCACTGGTCCTGACCATCTACTTCTTGGTGTTCAAGGTCATCGCCCGGAACCACCAGCCGTTCTTCGCCATCTGGTTGTTCGCCGGCCTGCTGGTCTGGAACCTCTTCAACACCGCGGCCATGGGTGCCACTTCGGTGGTGGTGGGCAAGGCCGGCATCGTCAAGAAAGTTGCCTTCCCCCGTGAGCTACTGGCCCTGTCGGTGGTCGGCGTCGCGCTGGTGTTGTTCGCCATCCAGGTGGTGGTGCTGATCCTCGCCCTGCTGCTCTTCGGCATCCAACCCGACTTCGCATTCGTGGCCATCCTTCCGATGGCCCTGGTTGCCCTGATCGTGTTCACCGGCGCGCTCTCCATCTTCCTCTCGGCCGTCAACGTCTACCTGCGGGACACCCAGCATCTCACCGAGGTGCTGCTGATGGCATGGTTCTGGGGCACACCCATCGTCTACACGTTCGGATTGATCTCCGGTGAGTTGGCCAAGTACCCCTCGCTGGTGTGGGTCAAGTACGTCTATCTGTGCAATCCCGTCACTCCGATCGTGATGACCTTCCAGCGGGCCATCTACGGGAAGACCCAGTACACCTATGCAGGTCAGGTGTACCACGTGCTGCCCAATTGGGGACCGCTCACGTACGCCGGGCTCGTAGGCATCGTGTTGGCCGTGAGCATCGGGCTGTTCCTGCTGGCGTTGATCGTCTTCGGCCGGCTCGAGGGCAACTTTGCCGAGGAGCTCTGACCGATGGCCGTCGCCATCGAGGTCCGGGACATCTCCAAGCAGTTCCGCCTCTACAGTGAAAAGCACACCTCGCTCAAGGAGCGGGTCATCCACGGCGGCAAGATGCCGTTCACCCCGTTCTGGGCCCTCCGCGATGTCAACGTGGACATCAATCAGGGCGAGACCTTCGGCATCCTCGGCCGCAACGGGTGCGGCAAGTCGACGCTGCTCAAGTGCATCGCCGGCATCCTCAAGCCCACCTCCGGCGAGATCCGGGTCCGGGGGAGCCTGGCCGCAATGCTGGAGCTCGGCGCCGGGTTCCAGCCCGACCTCTCCGGCCGGGACAACATCTTCCTCAACGGCTCGCTCCTCGGGTTGCCCCGCTCCGAGATCGCCAAGCGGTTCGACGACATCGTGGCCTTCGCCGAGCTCGAGGACTTCATCGACAACCAGGTGAAGTTCTACTCGTCCGGCATGTACGTGCGACTCGGATTCGCCGTGGCCGTCAACGTCGAGCCCGACGTGCTGCTGGTCGACGAGGTGCTGGCTGTCGGGGACGCAGCCTTCCAGCGCAAGTGCATGGACCACGTGAAGAAGTTCCAGCGTGAGGGCCGCACCATCGTGGTTGTCAGCCATGGTACCGACACGATCCGCCAAAACTGCGGCCGTGCGATGGTGATGAACCACGGCCAGGTCATCACCGTCGACGAGCCGGGCGAGGCGATCCGGATCTACCTGGCCGACCTGCTCGGCGTGGGCACCCTCGCGGGCTCCGAGTCGGGTGGGATCGAAGGCAACGTACTCGCCATCGGTACCGTCCAGGCCGAGCACGGTGGGAGCGGTTCGCGACCTCACATGTACCCCGGGGAATCCCTGACCGTCACCGCCGATGTGGACAGTCTGGACGCGGTGCCCAACGCCATGGCCACCATCGCCATCCACGACGACAAGAACGAGCTGGTCTTCGCCTCCGATCCCGACGACCCGGCCTGCGCGATGGACATCCCGGTCGGCGGTGGGGTCGTCCGGTTCTACTTCCCCGAGGTGCCGCTCCTCGACGGCACCTACTCGGTCAGCGTCGGGGTGCGCAGCGCCACCGAGACCGCCATCTTCGACTGGAAGGACCAGGTGACCCAGTTCGAGGTGGCCAATCCGGGGCGCTCCACCGGCCGGGTAAGACTTCCGGTCGACGTAAGCTTCCGGCTCCGGTCCAGCGGCCACACCGGAGAGGTGCCGGCGGTGGGGGCCCAGTTCGCACCGCTGGCCGGTTGGGAGGAAACTGCTTCGTGACGGTCGGCCGCATCGACCAGGTGATCCCGTCGCTTGCCAGCAGGGACGCCATCGGCGGCCACGCGGTGCAGCTACGGGACCTGTTGCGGTCGAAGGGCTACCAGTCGGACATCTACTACGGCACTGCCACGCCGGATCGCCTCGAGTACGGCTTTCCGGTGAACCGCCTCGGTGACCGCCCGTCGTCCGGCCGGGTCCTGCTGTACCAGCTGTCCATCGGAAGCGGCGTGGCCGACATCTTCCGCGAGCGCAGTGAACGGAAGTTCGTCAACTACCACAACATCACTCCGGCCGATCTGCTCGAGGCGTGGGTGCCCGCCGTGGGCGAGGAGGTCCGCTGGGGTCGGTCCCAGCTGCGTGATCTGGCGCCCGTCACCGAGTTCGCCATCGCCGACTCCGTCTACAACGAGCGGGAGCTGCAGGCCGCCGGATACCGTTCGACCACCACGGTCCCGTTGCTCATCGACCTGGAAGGGTTCGGCGGCTCGCCAGACCCCGCTCTGTCGGCCCGCCTGGCCGCGGACAAGGCGGAGGGGGGCACCGACCTTTTGTTCGTGGGGAAGGTCTCCCCGCACAAGGGCCAACACGACCTGGTCAAGGCGCTGGCCGCCTACCGCCGCTTCTACGACCCCGACGCCCGGCTCCACCTGGTCGGCGGGGCGATCAGCGACGAGTATCTCCTCGCCGTCGAGCGCTTCGCCGAGGAGTTGGACCTGCGTGACGCCGTGGACGTCGCCGGATCGGTGACGCACGAGGAGTTGATCTCCTACTACGCGGCGTCCGACGTCTTCGTGTGCCTCTCCAACCACGAGGGCTTCTGCGTTCCACTGCTCGAGGCCATGTACCACCGGCTCCCGATCGTGGCCTACACCAACACCGCGGTCCCCGAGACGGTGCAGGGCGCGGGGCTGATCCTCCCCGACAAGGAGCCGGCACGGGTGGCGGCTGCCATCGACCGGGTGGTGCGGGACAGCCGGCTGCGGGAGGTACTGGCCGAGGCGGCGTCGGAGCGGGTTGCTTCGTTCGCCCTCCCCCGGGTCAGAGAGCGGTTCGCGTCCGCCCTCGACGCTGCGTGCGCCGCGTGAGGTCGGCAGTCGGATCCGTCCGCCGCGTCCGATGAGGGTCGCGTTCGTCGTGCCGCGCTACGGCCCGGCCATCATCGGAGGTGCGGAGACGGCGGCGCGAGTGCTGGCCGAGCATCTCGTGGCCCAGAAGGGATGGGAGGTCGACGTCCTGACCAGCTGCGCCGAGGACTTCGTCACCTGGTCCGACACCTACCCCGAGGGCGTGGAGGTGATCAACGGCGTCCGGGTGGCACGGTTCGCCTCCGCCGCGGGCCGCGACCCGTCGTTCCACCCCCTGTCCGCATCACTGCTGGCAGACCCCGAGCATGCATCGCTCGAGGACGCCGAGCGATGGGTCGACCTGCAGGGGCCGGTGACGCCGGCACTTGCCGATGCCGCCGTCCACTCCCAAGCGGACGTGCTCGTCTTCTATCCGTACCTCTACTACCCGACGGTGAGGGTCATCGACCAGGTGTCGGTCCCGACGATTCTCCATCCGGCGGCCCACGACGAGCCCGCCCTCCGCCTGCCGGTCTTCCCCCGGGTGTTCGAGGCGGCCGACGGCCTGGTCTTCCAGACAATGGCAGAGCGGGACCTGGTGCAAAGGACGTTCCCGGTGGCAACCCACCACCAGCTGCTCCTCGGCCTGGGCGTGGACGATCCGGACCTGCGCCCCGGCAATCGTGGCGCCGGAACGGACCCGGGTGGTCGACGGACGCCGTCCGGGAGCGAAGCCCCCTACCTGGTCTGCCTCGGACGGGTCGATCGCCACAAGGGGACCTCCCTGCTGGCCACGCTGTTCTCCCGCTACAAGGAGAGGCACCCCGGTCCCCTCCGCCTGGTCTTCGCCGGTCCGGTCGTCGAGCCCCCCGAGACGCACCCGGACATCGAGGTGCTCGGCCCCGTGTCCGACGACGAGAAGTGGGCGCTCCTCGAAGGGGCGGTCGCCCTGGTGTCGCCATCGTCCTGGGAAGCGTTCTCCCTGGTGGTCGCCGAATCGTGGAGCGCTCGAACGCCCGTCGTGGTCAACGCCGCCTGCGGGGCCACCGTCGAGCACTGTCGGCGGTCCGGAGGAGGGTTGACCTTCGCCGGCTTTGGCGAGTTCGAGGTGGCGGTGGACCTTCTGAGCGGCGACCGGCGGATGGCCCGGGACCTGGGCGCCCGAGGCCGGGCCTATGTCGACCGGCGGTTCCGCTGGCCACTGATCGTCAACCGCTATGCCGCCTTCGTGGAATCGGTGGCGGCCGCGGCCGGATCGTCAGAGGCCGGTGCCGAGTGGGCGGGGGCCGGCCGCCTCCACCACTCGGACGCCGAGGATGGCCACACCCGGGAGGATCTGCCACACCCGGTACCCGCCGATGAGCTGCGGGGTGGTGACCGGCAGGGCGTATCCGAGGGCCGTCAATGACGCCAGCCCGGGGAGCGCAGGGGACGCGACGAGGAATGCGGACCCCGACCGGCCGACCGCGGTCGTCGCCCCCGAGGCGTAGTACAACGCGCCGTGGAGCTCGTTGTAGAGGAGCCGGCCGGGGGCCACGAGAGCGATGCGGTCCTCGGGCAGTTCCCAGCCGGCGTTCCGGTAGATGTTGCTCCCGCCGTCGAGTGTGTCGAACACCACCACGTCGCGGGCAGGCCGGATCGAAGGCCCGAGGGCACGCAGCGCGTCGTCGATGGCATCGGCGGTGCGAAGGGTGGCCCGGGTGTCGGCATAGGGGGCCTGGTAGCGCGGCTGCTCGAGCCAGACCGTGCCGGAGCTCCGGAGCAGGCTCTGGGGGAGAACACCGTCACCCTCGAGGAATCGCTGTGCCCCGAGGGCGACGACCAGCGCGACGGCGACCGATGCGAGGGCCAGCCAGACCCTGGACGGCAGGGGGTGGCGGTCGGAAGATCCGAAGAGCGCGGCAACGGGCAACAGGAGGGCGATGACTGCGGCCGGGAAGTAGGCGAGCAGATAGCCGCCCTTGGCGAATTGGACCAGTGCCACCAGCGCCATCGGCGGGACGATGGCCGCACCGAGGATCGCCCATCGCGACTGGTACCACGGCCGAACCCATGCCAACGTGACGGGGCCCGGACCATCAGCGGTGGGCAGTCCGCCGGCGGCGGGCGCTCGATCTGTGGTGCCGGAGGCCGACCGGGCCAGGCGCCGGATCAGGAGCGCGATGCCCGCGAGAGCGGTGACGGCCGCCAGCGGGGCGACGGCCACGACGGTGAATGCGGCGAACGTCCCCAGGTTGGTGGCGCCGCCGGCTGCATGGTCGAGTACCGAGGTGGACTGCGCTGCACCGGAGGCCTCGATCCGCGTGGCCCGGAGCCAGGCGCTGACACCGCCGGGCTGTTCGAGTGCCATGGGCACGAACCAGATGCCGACGGCGACGAGACCGGCGAGCGCGGTCACCACGAGCTGCCCCCACCGCCGGGTGGAGCCGACGACGGCAATCAGGGCGAGCACGGCGAACGACTGGATGATCGACTGCCGAAAGCCGACGAGGAGGCCGAGGGCACCCACGGCGGCCACACCGTGCCAACTGCCGGGACGGGCCCTCCAGGCCAGGATCACCAGCAAGGAGCAGGCGACCATGTCGAAGGAGTAGGTGGCGACGATCGAGCCGCTGAACCAGGTGAAGGGTGACGCGGCGACGACGCAACCCGCGGCCAGGCCCACCCACCATCCCCCGAGGTCGCGGCCGGCCACCGCCGTCAGGCCGGCTCCGAGACCGGAGGCCAGTGCGGCCACCACGACCAACGAGTGAACGGCGCCCAGCCCGGCCAGACGGCCGACCAGCCGCCCCGATTCGACATAGAGCCAGTAGCCCGGGGGTTGGGGCTGCCCGTGGGTGACGTCGAAGTGGTCGACCGCCGATGCGTACTGGGCCGAGTCCCAGTCGGTGGGGCCGCTCGCCGCGGTGGCCAGGCGTAGCGCCAGGGTACCGGCGCCGACCAACCAGGGCATTGCGGTCGCTCCGGACCGCTCCCGGCCCCGACGGTGCGTCCCGGTGCGGGCCGCACCGTCGGGGCCCGCACCGGCCGGGCCGGGTTGATCCAAGTCCATGGCTCAGGGTACCGAGCGCCGGACGATTCCCAGGCCATACCCGGGTGGCGCACCACGCGAAATGGGTTCAGTTCGCATTCCGACCGGTCGATACAGGGATTCACAGAGGTGCCCGCACGCCGTTCGATGCCGGGCCACCTCTCGACCAGCTGGAAAACCGGCTGGGGACAACTGCCGGGCGGCGGACTCGCGCCGCCCGAGGAGGAGTTGGTGGATGGGCACGGTAAAGTGGCGACGGGTGCATACGGGTTCGGGTTGCGCTACCAAGGTTCTACGGCGTGCCACGGTCGCCTGCGGGGCTGTCGCCCTCGGGATGGTCGGTGCGCTCGGGGCGATTCCGGCACCGACCGGGGCCGCGGCCCTGCCGCACGCCAGTGTGGGCACGACGCTGGTCTGGCAGCAGGTTCTGCCCGATGCCGGATCTCCCATCGCCCAGAGTTCTCCCTCGGTGGCCACGCTGGACGGCGGCGGCTCCTCGGTGGTCGTGGGCGACCGGGCCGGGAATCTGTGGGCCTTCCACCTGTCCGACGGCTCGGCTGTCCCGGGGTGGCCTGCCCACACCGGCGGGGCTCCCATCGACGCGACGCCGTCGGTGACGACCGACGGGAGCGGTACCGACGCTGTCTTCGTGGGCGCCGGCAATGCCGCCCAGCCCCACGTCGGTGGCTACTATGCCTTCAGCCACTCGGGAGCGCAGACGTGGTATCGCAGCGCCCCGGACCCCAACGGGGTCTACGGTGTGCAGGCCTCGATGGCGGTGGGCACGCTCAACGGGGTGAACTCGGTGGTGGCACCGTCGCTCGGGCAGGAGGAGTACGCCTTCGACGCGTCCAACGGCTCAGGACTCCCGGGCTGGCCGTTCTTCACCGCGGACAGCGACTTCACCACACCGGCCCTGGCCGACCTCTACGGCAACGGGCAGACCGAGGTGGTGGAGGGGGGCGACTCGTCCCCCGGCCTGGCCTACGGGCAGACCTACACCGCCGGCGGCCATCTCCGGGTGCTCGGTGCCGGCGGCAACCTGATCTGCGACCACGACACCAACCAGACGGTCGATTCGTCACCTGCGGTCGGTAACTTCCTCGCCGGCGGGCAGACGGGCATCGCCTTCGGCACCGGGTCCTACTATCCGGGGGCCTCGGATTCCGACACGCTGTTCGGCTCGGACTCCCACTGCAACATCGTGTGGCGAACCAACCTCGGGGGGAGCACCACGGGCAGTCCCGCCATCGGTGACCTCGAGGGCGACGGCAACGTCGAAGTCGTCGAAGGTGCCGACACCGGGTCGGGAGGACTGGTGTGGGCCCTGAACGGCTCCAACGGCGCGCCGATGCCGGGCTGGCCCCAGGCCACTCCGGGCCGCATCATCGGAGGGATCACGACCGCCGACCTCACCGGGGCCGGCTACAACGATGTGCTGGTGCCGACCACCGACGGCCTGGTCATCTATGACGGACGCAGTGCACAGGTGGTGGCCGTGCTCGGGGCCGGCACCGTCGCTCTGCAGAACTCGCCGATGGTCACCGTCGATTCGAACGGCTCCATCGGGATCACCATTGCCGGATACAACGTCCAGAACGCCGGCATCATCCAGCACTACGAAGTCGTCGGTTCGGAGGGGCGTTCGCTGGGCAAGCGTTCGTGGCCCATGTTCCACCAGAATCCTCAGCTCACCGGTTGGGACAGCCAGGCGGCGCCCGGTCACCTCAACCAGCCGATCGTCGGGATGGCCGCCACCGGCGACGGCAAGGGCTACTGGGAGGTGGCCTCCGACGGCGGGCTGTTCGCCTTCGGCGATGCCGGCTTCTACGGGTCGATGGGAGGGCAACGACTCAACAGACCGGTCGTCGGGATGGCCGCCACCGGCGACGGCAAGGGCTACTGGGAGGTGGCCTCCGACGGCGGGCTCTTCGCCTTCGGCGATGCCGGCTTCTACGGGTCGACTGGGGCGATTACCCTCAATAGCCCGGTCGTCGGGATGGCCGCGACGCCCGACGGCAGGGGCTACTGGTTGGTGGCCTCCGACGGAGGCCTGTTCGCCTTCGGCGATGCCGGCTTCTACGGATCGATGGGTGCGCACCCCCTGAACCGGCCCGTCGTCGGGATGGCCGCGACGCCCGACGGGAGGGGCTACTGGTTGGTGGCCTCCGACGGGGGCATCTTCGCATTCGGGGATGCGCACTTCGCCGGATCGATGGGCGGCCAGCCACTGAACCGGCCCATCGTGGGCATGGCGGCAAACGGAAGGCTCGGGTACTGGGAGGTGGCCTCCGACGGCGGCATCTTCTCCTTCGGGGGCGCGCCCTTCTACGGATCGACCGGCGCGATCCATCTGGTGTTGCCCGTGGTGGGCATGGCCCCGGTGCCGGGTGGTGGAGGGTACTGGTTGATCGCGGCCGACGGCGGGTTGTTCGCCTTCAATGCACCCTTCTACGGTTCGATGCCCGCCCTGTTCGCAGCGGCCACCATCGGAGTCGACTGAGCGTGACGTGGCCGTTCGCCCGCACCCAGTGGTTCCGCTGTCCCCGCGCCCACTGGGAGGGCCGACGGTACTGCGGCGGGAGGGCGGTACGGTGACGGACGAGGCGCACGCGGGACGAACGAGGGCACGCCCGAGAAGGGCGGGTCTCCGGCGTGGGGCGCGGGCTGCCCTGCTGTCCTCCGCGCTGCTGGCCGGTGCCGCCGGGGGAGTGGTGGCGCTGTCCCCGCCGGCCGCGGCCTACTCGTCGCCCACGGTGTCCCTCGTCGGCCACGGCTACGGCCACGGCCACGGGATGGGCCAGTGGGGGGCCCTCGGCTACGCGCTGGCCCAGACGAGCTACCAGTCGATCGTCGGCCACTACTACGGCGGGACGACCCTGTCCGATCTGTCCACCGCTCAGGAGGCCACCAATGTGAGGGTGGCCCTGACGGAGAACAACGGGAACTCGGTCATCGTGACCTCCGGCTCTGCGTTCACGGTCACCGGCACGTCGATCACCGTCGCCGCGGGGGGCGCCGTCTACATGGATCCCAACGGATCGGGCCAGTGGACGGTGCAGACCGGTCCGAACTGCGGTGGCCCGTGGACGGGCCCGACCACGGTGAGCAATCCCACGGCGGTGCCGAACACCAACCCCGGCCTCGGGGACTCGAACACCGCGACCGAGGCACTCCAGTTGTGCCAGAACCCGACCAACCTGACCGTTCGGGGCTCGATCGAGGCGACCTACGACTCGACCGGTCAGACCCGCACCGTCAACATCGTGCCGCTCGAGCAGTACGTCTCGGGCGTCGTGCCGAACGAATCGCCCGCCTACTGGGGGAGCCTGGGCGGATCGGGACCCGAAGGCCAGGCCTGGGGATTCCAGGAGCTCGAGGCCCAAGCGGTGGCAGCCCGGTCGTACGTGATGGCCGGCATCGGGTCCTACGGCGGTTACGCCGACACCTGCGACCTCTCCTGCCAGACCTATCGGGGAACCCTCAACGAGAGCGCGACGTCCGACCTGGCGGTCACCGACACCATGCCCGACGGTGTCGGCCAGGTCATGGAGTTCCCCGGAGGGGCGGTGGCGGCCACCCAGTACTCCGCCTCCACCGGGGGCGACACCGCCCCGGGCGCGTTCCCCGCGGTGCCCGACGCCGGCGATTCGATCTGTGTCCCGAACGCCTGTAATCCCAACCACACCTGGACGGCGTCGATCGCGGTGACCACCGTCGAGGCCACCTGGCCGCAACTGGGCACACTCGAGGCGATCGACATCACCGGGCGCAACGGGCTCGGCGACTGGGGCGGAAGGGTCACGGCCATGACCCTGGTCGGCTCGGACCAGAGCGTATCGCTGACCGGTGATGCCTTTGCCGGAGCTCTGGGCCTGAACTCGGACTGGTTCACCGTGACCAACTCGCTCGGCGGCCCGGCGGTCGGCACGGCCGCCACCCCCGACGGCAAGGGCTACTGGGTGGTGGGCAGCAACGGATCGGTGGCGATCTTCGGCGATGCCACCTACGACGGTTCGGCCGACGGCTTACCGCTGTCCCGACCGGTGGTGGGCATGGCCGCCACCCCCGACGGCAAGGGCTACTGGTTGGTGGCCAGCGACGGGGGGATCTTCAGTTACGGCGAAGCCGGCTTCCACGGCTCGGCCGGAAACCTGGTGTTGAACAAGCCGGTGGTGGGCATGGCCGCCACCCCCGACGGCAAGGGCTACTGGATGGTGGCCAGCGACGGGGGGATCTTCAGCTACGGCAGCGCCGGGTTCTACGGGTCCACCGGTGCCATCACCTTGAACAAGCCGGTGGTGGGCATGGCCGCCACCCCCGACGGCAGGGGCTACTGGTTGGTGGCCTCCGACGGCGGTGTCTTCGCCTTCGGTGATGCCGGGTTCCACGGATCGATGGGTGCGCACCCCCTGAACAAGCCGGTCGTCGGGATGGCCGCGGCTCCCCAGGGCGGCGGCTACTGGTTGGTGGCCTCCGACGGCGGCATCTTCTCCTTCGGCACTGCCGGGTTCCACGGGTCGACCGGATCGCTGACGCTGGTGCAGCCCATGGTGGGGATGGCCCGCACCCCCGATGGCGGCGGCTACTGGATGGTGGCTGCCGATGGTGGGATGTTCGCCCTCGGCGATGCCGGTTTCTTCGGGTCAGCGGTCGGCTAGCCCTTCTGTCCGACCCGGCCGTCGACCCGGCCGGATGATCGCCATGTTGCGGCCGCCGCTGGCCGTAGTGTTCAGATTCGATGCCGGAGAACGCGAATACCGAAGATGCCGACCCGGTCCAGATGCATCGCATGACCGGCCCGCCGGACTCCGCCGGGGGTGACGCGAGCGGCCGCCACGGCGGAGACCGCGGGCCGCTGCGGTGGCAGCGGGGCCGCTCCTGGCGGGCCATCTTCTTCGCTCCGGTCGGGGACGGCCAGACTCGACGGCGGGGCTCCGATGCCACCCGGCTGGGCCTGGCGGTACTGGTGGTCATCCTCTGCTGGCTGACCACCCGGGTGAACTCCAGCTCGGAGCACACGATCGCGTCGGTGTTGTCTTCGGCCCCGAACGGGATTCGTTGGTTGGTCACCACCATCTGGTGGGTCGGATCGGTGGGACTCATCGTCGTCGTGGCCGTGCTGGCGCTGCTGGCGAAGCGCTGGTCGGTCATCCGCGACGTCGGGCTGGCCGGTCTGGGCGCCTGGCTCCTGTGCATCATCTCCGGCGCGGTGTTCGGCACCACCGGCGGTCGTCCGCCGAGCTCGTCCTTGCACTACTTCGACCTGTCGTTCCCGGTGGCCAGGGTGGCGGCCACCGTCGGCGTGGTGACCGCTGCCCTTCCCTACCTCAGCCGTTGGGTGCAACGGACCATCGAGACGGTCCTCGGGCTGCTCGCCCTGGCGACGGTGGTCAACGGATCTGGCCTGCCGGTCGCGGTGCTTGCCAGCCTCGCCGTCGGGTGGGGGATGACCGCCCTCGTGCACATCGTCTTCGGTTCGCCGTTGGGCCTCCAGTCGACCGATGAGGTGGCGTTGCTGCTGGGCGACCTCAAGATCTCGGCCGTCGACGTCGTGGCCAACGCCCGCCAGGAGTGGGGGGTCGGTCGGTTCACGGGCCGGGTCGACGACCGGAGCATCGAAGTGTCGGTCTACGGCCGCGACGCTTCCGACGCTCAACTGCTCGCCAAGACGGTCCGGTTCCTCTTCTACCGCGACTCGGGCCCGACCCTGGCGCTCACCAGGCGCCAGGAAGTCGAGCACGAGGCCTATCTGACCCTGATGGCCGAGCGGGCCGGGGCCCGGGTGCCGGCGGTGCTGGCTGCAGGACCGGCCGGGCCCGCCCGCGACGCCCTGCTGGTGACCCGGCCGCCTTCGGGTGCCCCGCTGTCCTCCTTCCCCCCGTACGTGCTCCCCACCGGGCCGCCCGACTCCGGCGGCGGGTCGCCGGGTACCCCGGATGGGGCATCGCCGGGTGCGGCGGCCCCCGGTGCGGTGGCCGAGGGCGGCAGGCGCTCCGAACCCGGGGGCCAGGGCTCGGTGGCCGACCAGGTACTCCCGTTCGACGAGGGGGTGCTCGACGACGTCTTCCGTCAGGTAATGGCGCTCCGAGAGGCAGGCATCGCCCACGGCTCCCTGTCGACCGAGACCATCGTCGTCGACGAGGACGGCTCGACCGGGATGGTCGATTTCCGGGCCGCATCCACCGTGGCCAACGCCGACCAGCTCAACAGCGACATGGCCGCCACCCTGGCCGCCCTGGCGGTGGTGGCCGGGCCGGAGCGAACCATTGCTGCCGCCGCCCGGATCGTGCCGTCCGAGGCCCTGGTCGATGCATTGCCGTTCCTGCAGCGTGCGGCACTCGCCCCGGTGGCGTCGAAGGCCCTGCGTGGCAAGAAGGCCATCCTCACCGGTTTGCGCGACCAGGGTGCGGCCGCCGCCGGCGTGGAGGTTCCCAAGCTCATCGAGCCGCGCCGGGTCAGCTGGGTCAATCTGGCCCTGGTGGTGGGCACCCTGGTCGGGGGGTGGGCCCTCATCGCCGTCCTGGTCAACGTGACCAAGTCGTGGAGCACCATCACCGGGGCCAAGTGGGGTTGGGTGGCGTTGGTCTTCGTGCTGGCCCAGGCCGCCTACCCGGCCATCGCCGTCACCACCGTGGGCTCGGTGACCGATCCGCTTCCCTACGGCAGGACGGTGGCCCTCGAAGTCTCCGACACCTTCGTCGGGCTGGCCGGAGGTTCGCTGGCCGTGCTGGCCACCAGGGTGCGGTTCTTCCAACAGGAGGGGTACGACGCCACCACGGCGGTGACGTCGGGCGTGCTGGTGAGCACGGCCAGCTGGATCGTCAAGGGCGCCCTCTTCCTCATTGCCCTGCCCCTGGCATACGGAAGCCTCCACTTCAATTCGTCGCCCACCAGCAACGGCTCCAGCAGCGACTCGAAGCTGGTCTGGCTCATCGTGATCGCCATCGTGGTGATCGGTGTCGCTCTCGGCCTGGTCTTCGCCGTTCCCCGGTGGCGTCGGCTGGCCGCCGCGAAGCTGCGTCCCAAAGCTTCCGAGGTGTGGGCACACCTCAAGGTGCTGGCCGCGCACCCGCGCAACCTGGTCGAGATCTTCGGGGGCAATGTCGCCGCCCAACTCTTCGTGGCCATGGCCCTCGGTGCTTCGCTGCATGCATTCGGCGATCATCTCAACCTTTCCGTCCTGATCGTCGTGCTCACGCTGGGATCGATGCTCGGCGGGATCTCGCCGGTGCCGGGCGGGATGGGGGTGGTCGAGGCCGGCATGATCCTCGGCCTGACCGCGGCCGGCATCAACGAGTCCGATGCGGTGGCCGCGGTGTTCGTCCAACGCCTGTTCACCGCCTACCTGCCTCCGATCTGGGGCTGGTTCGTCCTGGTGTGGATGCGCAAGAAGGAGTACCTCTGAGCTACCTGCGGGGGTCATCCCCCGCAGGTGCCGAGCCAGGCCTCGGTCAGCCCGGGAAACGAGCGGAGCCGGCCGATCGGGCCCAGGCGCCCGACGTTGACGCCGAGGTCGGCCGCCTCCAGCATGCGCAGGTCACCGCGGCTGTTCCCGTAGGCCCACAGCTTCTCCGGGGCTGCCCCTGACTCGTCTATCCACTGCCGCAGGCGGCGGAGCTTCTCCTGACCACGGCAGTTGGCCCCCTCGTACCTACCGGTCATCCTCCCGTCGCCACCCACCTCCAGCCGGGTGGCGATGACGGCGTCGGCGGCCAGCCGGTCACCGACCACCTTTACGTAGGCCTCGGGGGACGCCGAGACGATGACCACCTTGTCCCCCCGCCCGCGGTGCCACTCCAGTCGGTCGCACACATCGGAGCGGAGATGGCCGGCCAGGTGCTCCTCGGCGAAGACGGTTGCGACCCGCTGGAGGTGCGCGGCGTCGATGCCGGCCAGGACCCGTTCGAAGAGGAGCTCCTTGGTGGTGTCGGCCGCGCTGCCGCCGGCCAGGGCGGCGTGGACCAGGCGGGGGGACAGGGCCAGGGAGGCGGACAGCACCGAACGGTGGCCGGCCACGGCGGTGAGGAACCCGAAGACACTTCCACCGTCCGTCAGGGTGCCGTCGAAGTCGAATGCGGCCACATCGGGCATCGGCGTCACCCGGCTCAGGCAACGGTCGGATCGACGACCGCCCCGCCCCGCCCGGCACCGGACGCGAACTCGCGGGCGCCGGATGCCGCCTCGGACGATGCCAGGCTGTCGAGGCCGAACCGCGTCTCGGCCAGCATCGCCTCGGCGGTGGACAGCCCCCACTGGGCGATGACCGAGAGCCGGTCGTTGCGCATGCAGGTCTGGGGGAGCGCGGCCAGCTCGCGTCCCCATGCGACGGCCGTCTCCCGGGCCGTCCCGGGAGGGACCACACGATTCACCAGGCCGATGGCCAGGGCCTCGTCGGCACCGACCTCGCGTCCGGTCAGAATCAGGTCCAGGGCGCGGCCGTGGCCGATGAGCCGCGGGAGGCGAACCGTGCCTCCGTCGATCAGGGGTACCCCGAAGCGCCGGCAGAACACGCCGAAGGTGGCGTCGGCCGAGGCCACCCGGAGGTCACACCAGACGGCAAGCTCCAGGCCACCGGCGACGGCGTAGCCCTCGACAGCGGCGACGACCGGCTTTGACATCTGCAGGCGGGTCGGCCCCATCGGCCCCGGGCCGTCCTCGGCCACCCGGTGGCGGTCGCCGGCAGCCAGCGCCTTCAGGTCGGCGCCGGCGCAGAACGTGCCCCCATCGCCGGTGAGCACCGCCACCGACGACGACGGATCGGCGTCGAACCCGGTGAACGCCTCGAGGAGCGCGGTGGCGGTGGCCGGATCGACAGCGTTGCGTCGTTCCGGCCGGTCGATGGCTACGATGGTGACCGGTCCCTCCCGGTCCACATGCACGGTGGTGGTCATCCGCTCAGCATGGCATCCCGGCGGCTCAGCATGTCATCCCCGCAGCACGGTGGAGATGCCGGGCGGGAGCCGGGAGCCCGGTCCGGGCCGTCTTCGGGCGCCTGCGCCCTGCCCGGTCCCTAAACACGACTGACTCGGTCGACAATTGCCGCGGCGTCGACTAGCCTGGTGCTGCACCGGGGCCCCGGGCAGCGCCCGGCCCGGCTGCGACACCGGCGCACGGTATCGGCGCATCGCCTCTAAGCACGGCGCACACGAAGCACAGCACCCCCGTCAGCACACCGGAATGAGCACACCCAAAGGAGCAGCGCATGGCAATCCGTCTGGGCGACACCGCCCCCGACTTCACCGCGGAGACCACCGAAGGAACCATCCATTTCCACGAGTACCTCGGGGACAGCTGGGGAGTGTTGTTCTCCCACCCGAAGGACTTCACCCCGGTGTGCACCACCGAGCTGGGTGCGTTCTCGAAGGCCAAGGCCGAGTTTGACAAGAGGGACACCAAGTTGATCGGCTTGTCGGTCGACGACGTGACCTCCCACAACAAGTGGGCAGGCGACATCGAGGAGACCCAGGGAGAGGCCCTCAACTTCCCGCTCATCGGTGACGAGGACCGCAAGGTCGCCGAGCTGTACGACATGATCCACCCGAATGCCGACAACACCCTGACCGTCCGGTCGGTGTTCATCATCGGCCCGGACAAGAAGGTCAAGCTGACGCTGACCTACCCGGCCTCCACCGGCCGCAACGTGGACGAGGTGCTTCGTGTTCTCGACTCGCTGCAGCTGACCGCCGACTACAAGGTGGCCACCCCGGTCAATTGGAAGGAAGGGGAGGACGTGATCATCGTCCCCGCCGTCTCCGACGAAGAGGCCAAGGAGCGGTTCCCCAAGGGGTTCAAGGCGCTCAAGCCCTACCTGCGGGTCACGCCCCAGCCCAACCTGTAGCCGCCGCGGCCCGCACCGGGCCCTGTCGACCGAGGATCGGATCCGGCCGGAGCCGATCCTCGGTCCGGCCGGGGGACACCTCGCGACCTGCGATCCTGCTAACATGAGGGAGCCGACGTGTTCCGTCCGTCGGCCACTACCAAGATTCCAAAGGTCGATCCCCCACATGCCAGACAAGCAGGCCACCATTTCCGAGTACCGTCTCCACGAGACGGATACCGGGTCGCCCGAGGTGCAGATCGCCATCCTGAGCGAGCGCATCATCCACCTGACCGAGCATCTCAAGGTGCACAAGGGCGACCATCACACCCGCCGCGGCCTCCTGATGCTGATCGGCCGTCGCCGTCGCCTGCTGGACTATGTGCGGAACAACGACGTCGAGCGTTACCGGGAGATCATCGGTCGCCTCGGCCTCCGCCGCTAGGCGGACACCCTTCGCTCCGCCCGGCTTCGGCCGGGCGGTCGCAATTCCTCCATCGGCCAAGGTCGATGGACCGTAGTCCGGCGCAGTGCCGGACTGCAGCAGTAGCGGCCGACCACACCGGTGGCCGGTCGTTCAATCACCACACAGATTGGGCTCCTGTCGAGGTCAGTCACCAGTTGCCGAACACCCGGTCCCGTTGATCCGGATGGAGTGTTCGACAACTGGGAACTGGCTCGGGGAGTCCCCGAGAAACCAAGGAGCGTCATGTCAGACGCCATTACCGTTTCGGCGCCCATCAGCGGCACCGACAGAACACTCACCTTCGAAGCAGGCAAGTTGGCCCAACTGGCCGACGGGGCTGTCGTGGGCCGCATCGGAGACACGATGCTGCTCGCCACCGCCACCACCGCCCGGTCGGTGCGGGAGGGGACCGACTTCTTCCCCCTCACCGTGGACATCGAGGAGCGGACCTACGCGGCGGGGAGGATCCCCGGATCGTTCTTCCGCCGCGAGGGCAAGTCCTCCGACCAGGCCATCCTCACCTGCCGTCTCATCGACCGGCCGTTGCGCCCGTCGTTCCCCAAGGGATTCCGCAACGAGGTCCACATCGTGGGCACCATCTTCGGGGCGGACCAGGTCAATCCCCACGACGTCCTGGCCATCAACAGCGCCTCCGCGGCGCTGATGCTGTCCGGCATCCCCTTCGACGGCCCGATCGGCGCAGTCCGTGTCGCCTACTCGACCGACGGCCAGTGGATCCCCCATCCCAGCTTCCAGGAGGGTGACGACTCCACCTTCGAGCTCATCGTGGCCGGACGGGCGCTGAGCGAGTCCGACGACACCGACATCGCCATCATGATGGTGGAGGCCGGTGGTTCCGAGCGCTCGTTCCAGTACTACGACGAGGGCGCTCCCAAGGTTACCGAGGAAGTGCTGGCCGACGGCCTCGAGGCCGCCAAGCAGTGGATCCGCGAGTCCATCGTCCTGCAGCGCCAGCTGGTGGCGGCCGTTACCGCCGCACGCGGACCGATCGAGGCGATCGAGTACTCGACCCTGTCCGACTACGGCGACGACGTTTGGAGCCGGGTGGAGGCGGTGGGCACCGACCCGGTGTCTGCGGCCAACACCATCACCCCCAAGGCGGATCGCAGTGCCGCACTGGCCGAGGCGACCGCGACCATCGTGTCGACGCTTTCCGGCGAGTTCCCCGAACGCGAGGGCGAGATCAAGGCGGCGGTGAAGAGCCTCACCAAGAAGCTCGTCCGCAAGCGGATCGTGGACGAGGGCCTGCGGATCGACGGCCGCACCACCACGGACATCCGACCCTTGTCGGCCGAGGTGGACCTCATTCCGACGGCGCACGGCTCGGCGCTCTTCCAGCGCGGCGAGACCCAGGTGCTCAACGTCACGACGCTGGGCATGCCTCGCATGAACCAGCTGCTCGACACCATCACCCCCAATGAGCACAAGCGGTACATGCACCACTACAACTTCCCACCGTTCTCCACCGGCGAGACCGGCTTCATGCGCGGGCCGAAGCGCCGGGAGATCGGGCACGGCCTGCTGGCCGAGCGGGCCCTGTTGCCGGTGGTCCCCTATGAGGAGGACTTCCCCTACACGCTCCGGCTGGTCTCGGACGTGCTGGCGTCCAACGGCTCGACGTCCATGGCGTCGGTCTGCGGCTCGACCCTGTCGATGATGGCGGCCGGCGTGCCCCTGAAGGCACCGGTGGCCGGTATCGCCATGGGCCTGGTCTACGACGGGGGCACCTACGTCACCCTCACCGACATCCTGGGAGCGGAGGATGCATTCGGGGACATGGACTTCAAGGTGGCCGGTACGAGGGACGTGGTCACTGCGCTCCAGCTCGACACCAAGATCGACGGACTGCCCCTCGACGTGCTGACCAAGGCGCTCCTGCAGGCCAAGGACGCCCGGCTGATCATCCTCGACGTCATGGCCGAAGCGATCCCCGAGCCGCGGTCCGAGGTTGCCGAGACCGCCCCGAAGATCATCTCCTTCGAGATCCCCATGGACAAGATCGGTGAGGTCATCGGGCCCAAAGGCAAGGTGATCAACGCCCTGCAGCAGGAGACGGGTGCCGACATCGCCGTCGACGACGACGGCATGGTGGGCACGGTCACCATCGGGGCCAAGGACGGCACTGCCGTCGAAGAGGCTCGCCGACGGATCGCGACCATCCTCGATCCGCCGCTGGCCGAGGTGGGCGCCACCTACCAGGGCAAGGTGGTCAACATCACCAAGTTCGGTGCCTTCGTGAACATCCTCCCCGGACGGGACGGGTTGCTGCACATCTCGAAGATCGGCCAGGGCAAGCGGGTCGAACGGGTGGAGGACGTGCTCGAGCTCGGCCAGCCGGTCGAGGTGAAGGTCGACGACATCGACCCTCAGGGCAAGGTGTCCCTGTCACTGGCCGGCGAAGCGCCGGCGCCAGCGGTGTCAGGCGGCGGCGATCGGCCAGCTCGCAGTGAGGGCGGCGGCGATCGGCCAGCTCGCAGTGAGGGCGGCGGCGATCGGCCAGCTCGCAGTGAGGGCGGCGGCCGTGGTGGCTCAGGTCGGGGCGATCACGCAGACCCCGACGACCGATCGGACCGTGGGCGCCGTCCGGCGGTGTCCACCGGCGCACCTGCCGGGGCGGCATCGTTCGAGGAGGCCTTCCAGGTGGAGTTGGTCCAGGAGTTCGGCGATCTGGGCCCGGCCGTGGCCGAGCCGTCGGACCGACCCGGTGGTGGTGGCGGGGGCGGCCGAGGTGGTCGCCGGCGCCGTTGAGCGTGTCCGTCCGGCGGGTGGCTGTCTTGAGGGCCGCCCCCCGCCGGCGCGTCCCGCCGATGGTGTCGACCACAGGGCGCCCGTGATCCGGACCGAGGTCCTGCCGTCGGGCCTGTCCCTGGCAACCGAACGGATGGACGATGCACGGTCGGTGTGCATCGGTTTCTGGGTGGGAACCGGCTCGCGTGACGAGGACCTCGACCACGCCGGGGCGTCACACGTCCTCGAGCACCTTCTCTTCAAGGGAACTCCTGAGCGTTCGCCCTCGGCCATCGCCGAAGCGGTGGACGAGGTCGGTGGGGACTTCAACGCCTTCACCACCAAGGAGTACACCTCCTTCTACATCCGCCTGCTGGCCGAACACCTCCCACTCGGTCTCGACATCCTTTCCGACATCATGTGGCGCCCGGCACTGCGCCCGACGGACCTCGACGCGGAGCGGCAGGTCATCCTCGACGAGATCCTCATGCACGCCGACGAGCCTGCCGACGAGGTTGCGGAGCTCAGCTCGGCAGCGCTCTTCCCCGACCATCCGTTGGGTCGGGAGGTACTGGGAAGCGAGCAGTCGGTGTCCGCCATGACCGCAGAAGGGATCCGCGCCTTCTTCGAGGACCACTACCGACCCCGGAACATGGTTGCGGCGGTGGCCGGCGACTTCGACCACGCCGAGGTCGTGGCGGGTCTCGAGTCCAGGTTCGCCGGACCGGACGGCGGGGCCACGCCCCAGCGCTCCGCACCCGACGACCGGGTGGTGCCGCTGCAGGTGACCCGGCGCTCGACAGAGCAGGCCCACCTGGTGCTGGCGGCACGATCCGTCAACCGGTCGGACCCACGGCGGTACGCCCTGGCCGTGCTCAACCACGCCCTGGGTGGGGGCCTGTCCAGCCGACTCTTCCAGGAGATCAGGGAGCGGCGGGGGCTGGCCTACTCAGTCTGGTCCGAACGGGTGGCGTATCACGATGCCGGGGCGGTGAGCGTGGGGCTGGGGACCGCTCCCGAACACGTGGCCGAGGTGCTCGACATCGTCTCGACCGAGTTGGCCGTGTTGGGAGCGGAGGGCATCAGCGAGCGGGAGCTCTCGATCGCCAAGGGGAACCTGCGAGCCGAGACCCTGCTCGCCTGTGAGGACTCCGGGGCTCGGATGAGCCGCATCGGGGCCGGGTTGCTGCTCCACGGAGAGGTCCTCACGGTCGATGAGGTGCTGGCCCGGGTCGGGGCCCTCACCGTGGAAGAGGTGCACGCCGCGGCCGCCGAGGTGGTGGCCGCCCCCCGCGCCCTGTCGGTGGTCGGCCCCTTCGACGAGTCCGACTTCGATGTCCGGGCACTCCAGCTGGGGTGAGGTCGTGAACAACGGTGACGGCCCGACGGTGTCACGTGGCGCCCAACGTGCCGACGGTGTCACGTGGCGCCCCACGTGCCGACGGTAGGGTGACCGGCATGCGAGTGGGTGTGGTCGGAGCCGGGGGGAAGATGGGCCGTGAGGTGTGCCGCACGGTCCTGGCCCGGCCGGGCCAGGAGCTGGTGGCAGCGCTCGACCCGCGGCACCGCGGCGCCGACCTGGCCCAGTTGGTCGGGGTCGACACCGGCGGACTCGAGGTGGCCGACGACCTCGAGGAGTTGACCGCCGCCGGGGTGGAGGTGGTCGTCGACTTCTCCCGCCTGGAAGCAGCGCGCCGGACGTTGGCGTTCTGCGCCGAGGTGGGCATCCACGCCGTGGTGGGGACCACCGGGTTCACCGCAGGGGATCTCGAGGAGATGGGCCAACGCTTCGCCGGCCCGGCCGCCGGCGCCCCCAACTGCATCGTGGCCGCCAATTTCGCCATCGGCGCGGTGCTGATGATGCGGTTTGCAGAGCTGGCGGCGCCCTTCTTCGACGGAGCGGAGATCGTGGAGTCCCACCACGATGGGAAGCTCGATGCCCCGTCGGGAACAGCCATGCGCACCGCCGAGCGCATGGCTGTCGCGCGGGCCGACGCCGGCGCCGGTGCGTTCCCTCCCGATCGGACGGAGACCTCGCTGCTGGACGGTGCCCGGGGCGGTGCCGGACCCGCTGGGGTCCGCGTGCACTCGGTACGACTGCCCGGCCTGGTGGCCCATCAGGAGGTCGTCCTCGGGGCGGTGGGGCAGAGCCTGACCATCCGACACGACTCCTATGACCGGGCGTCCTTCATGGACGGCGTGGCGCTGGCCGTCGAAGCGGTGGCGACCCGGCCCGGGCTCACCCTCGGTCTCGAGCCCCTGCTCGGGCTCTGAGGGTCCGGGCATCGGCGATGGGGGCCACCCGTCAGCGGATCCTGGTGGCCGCCTATGCCTGCGTGGCCCGATGGGGCATCGCCAAGACCACCGTGGAGGACGCGGCCCGAGAGGCCGGCATCTCCCGGGCCACCGTCTACCGCACGTTCCCGGGCGGGCGCGACGAACTGGTCGACGCGGTGGTGGCGTGGGCGACCCTCGAGTTCTTCGCCCGCCTTTACCAGGAGGTCCAGGGGGCCGACGGCCTCGAGGAGGTGATGGAGCGGGGTATCATGTTCGCCCACCGGTCCATCGTCGAGCACGAGGTCCTTCAGCTGGTGATGCAGACCGAGCCGGAGAAGCTCCTCCCCAGCCTCACGGTCGAGAGCAACCGCATCCGAGCGGGCATCGCCGACTTCCTCGTCCCCTATCTCGAAGAGCGCGGTGTCGTCGACGGGGTCGACCTGGTGGAGGCCGCTGACTTCCTGGCCCGTATGGTCCTCTCCTACATGTCGGCCCCGGGGCGATGGGACCTCGACGACCGGGCGCAGGTGGCCCAGTTGGTCCGCTCGGAGCTGCTCGCCGGAGTGCTGGCCGGTCCGGACCGGAGCTGACCGGGCGCTGCCGCCGGGACGGCGGTGCGGTGCGGTGCGTTGACAGTGAGACAAAAGTCGACCTAACGTGTCAACCGTGGTGAACCTGGGGGCGTCGCTTCGTGTGGTCGATGCCGGGGCGTCCCCTGCTCCGGCCGCCCCCGCCGACCCGGCGAGCCAGCTCTCGCCCCACCGGGAGCGCGTGGTCGATGCCACCCTGGTCTGCCTGGCCCGCCACGGCACGCTCAAGACGACGGTGGATGATATCGCCCGCCAGGCCGGGCTCTCGCGGGCGACCGTCTACCGGGCCTTCCCCGGCGGCAGGGACGAGGTGCTGGCCGCGGTGGTCGACACGGAGATGGCCCGCCTCTTCTCGGCACTCGGGGTCTGCCTGGGTGAGGCGCGCGATCTGACCGAGGCACTGGTGGCGGGCATCGTCGAGGCATCGTCCCGCATCCGGGACCACGCGGCGCTCGGCTTTCTGGTGGCGCACGAGCCCGAGATGGTGCTCGGCCATCTGGCCTTCGACGAGTCCGACCGCCTGCTGGCCACCGCGTCACGGTTCACGGCACCGTTCCTGGCCCGCTGGATGAGCCCGGCAGAGGCCGGGCGGGTGGCGGAGTGGGCCACTCGTATCGTGCTGTCGTACGCCATCGCCCCGTCCGAGCACACCGACCTGACCGACCCAGTGCAGGCCACCCGCCTGGTGGAGACCTTCGTGATGCCGGGGATCAGGGCGCTCAACGCCTCCGGCGCCCACCCGCCGATCGACATCACACCGTTCGGGCTCCGGAGCGACCCCTCGACCGGAACCCCGTCGCCGGCCTCCAGCACCCGGGGGCTCGCCCTCGCCGACCAGGACCGGCTCGCGACGGCGGGCCCGAGTACCGATCATCCAGAGGGAGACAGATCATGACCACCGAAATGAGCAGTACCGAGGAGATCATCGGGAGGGCGGAGATCGACGACTTCGAGACGATCCTCTCGGTGGTTGGGACCGAGGAGCCCGATGGCCGGCACGTCGTCCACTCCGACTACGACTCCATCTTCACCTGGGACTACGAGAAGGGCGCCCGCCCGAAGCTGAACAAGCTCTACGAGAAGGCGAAGAACGCCCAGTGGAACGGCGAGACGGACCTGCCATGGGAGACCGACGTCGACCAGGAGCGCATGGTCATCGAGCAGGCCGAGGCCACCGGCGGTTTCGGCGCGGGGTTCGACCTTTCCGGCACGCCGGTCGAGAAGTGGGCGGACAAGGAGTGGATCGCCTTCGGTGTCGAGAGTCAGAACTGGACCCTCTCCCAATTCCTCCACGGTGAGCAGGGTGCCCTCATCTGCACGGCGAAGATCGTGGAGTCGGTGCCGTGGGTGGACGCCAAGTACTACGCGTCGACCCAGGTGATGGACGAGGCCCGCCATGTCGAGGTGTTCGCCAAGTACCTCGACGAGAAGCTGTCCGGCCACTACCCGATCAACGCCCACCTGCGGATGCTGCTGGACGACATCATCTCCGACTCCCGTTGGGACATCACCTACCTGGGGATGCAGATCATGGTCGAGGGACTGGCCCTGGCCGCATTCGGTTTCATGCAACAGATGACGACGGACCCGCTGCTCAAGCAGCTCCTGCGCTACGTCATGGCGGACGAGGCCCGCCACGTCGCGTTCGGGGTCCTCAGCCTGCAGGAGTACTACCAGCACCTGTCGGCGGCCGAGCTCCGTGAGCGTCAGGAGTTCGCCTTCGAGGCGGCGGTCAGGATGCGCGACCGATTCCTCCAGCAAGAGGTCTGGGACCGGATGGGAGTCGATCCCAAGGCGATCGTCCCGGTGGTGCAGCAGGCGCCCGAGCGCACGCAGTTCCAGGCCCTCCTGTTCTCCAAGATCGTCCCGAACTGCAAGAAGCTGGGCCTCCTCGACGGCGCCGACGGGTGGTTGCGGACCAAGTTCACCGAGCTCGGCGTCATCGAGTTCGAATCATGGGTGGACACCTCCGAGGAGTACGAGGCCATGGCCGCGGTGCCGACGGAGGACTGACCGCAACCGGGTCCGGACCCACAGCACATCGGAGCACGGGACGCGACTGCGCCGAGGGCGGGGTGTCGGGTCGGCCTGCCGTGCCCTCGGTGGGTCCGGCAGCTGCTGGTAGCCTGCGTGACTGTGATGTCCTCCTTGGATCAGTCGTCCCCGACGAGAGGCTGAGAGAAGGTGCCCCGCTTCGGTTCCGTGCTGACGGCCATGATCACGCCCTTCGATGCCCACGGGGGGCTCGACCTGGAGGGCGCTGTGGCCGTGGCCCGGCATCTGGCCGGCTCCGGAAGCGACGGACTGGTGGTGGCCGGCACAACCGGTGAGGGCCCGGTCCTGACCGACGAGGAGAGGATCGAGCTCTTCCGGGCGGTCATCGGCGCCGTGGGCGTTCCGGTCATCGCCTCGACGGGCACCAACGACACGGCGCACTCGGTGATGCTGACCAGGGAGGCCGAGGCGAGCGGCGCCGACGGTGTCCTGGTGGTGACTCCGTACTACAACCGCCCCTCGACGGCCGGCATCTCGGCCCACTTCCGGGCAGTGGCGGAGGCCACCGACCTGCCGGTCGTCCTCTACGACATCCCGGTGAGGTCCGGTCGTCGGATCGGCTCGGCGCTGGTCGTCGAACTGGCACGGGAGGTTCCGAACATCGTGGCGGTGAAAGACGCCACTGGCGACGTGGCGGCGGCGGCGACCGTGGTGGCCGAGAGCCCCGCGGGGTTCGAGGTCTTCTCCGGTGACGATTCGCTGACGCTTCCGTTCCTCTCCGTCGGGGGAGTCGGAGTGATCAGCGTCGCCTCCCACTGGGCCGGGGGCCTGTTCGCCGAGATGGTCGACTCCTACCGTTCCGGGGACGTGGCCCGCGCCACCATCGTGAACCAGCAATTGGCCGAGTCCTACTGTTTCGAATCGACGGAGGAGTATCCCAATCCGGTGCCGGCGAAGGCAGCCTGCCGTTCCCTGGGCCTGCCGGCGGGGCAGTGCCGGCTGCCCAACGCACCCGCCCCGGAGGCCCTGGACGACCAGGCCAGGGCCGTCATCGCGAAGTTGGGCCGGTTGAACCCGGCGCACCAGTCGGTTGCCTGACCCGGCGAGGTCCGGGCGGTCCGGCGGGCGCCCGGGTGGTGCCGGCACGAACAGGAAGTCCTCGGTGAAGAACGAACGTCGAACGAGCGAGCCCGGCAAGGGCACCGGCTCGACCAAGGACGGTGCGCCGCGAAGGGGCTCGGGCAATGCGCTGCCCAAGGAATCGGGCAAGGCTCAGGCAAAGGCTCAGGCAAAGGCTCAGGCAAACAAGGCTGAGGCAAAGAGGTCGCACAGCGCGGCGGCCAAGTCTTCGGGAACGACGTTGGCCAAGGCTTCGGGAACGACGTCGGCCAAGGGGTCGAGCACGACTGCCGGCGCCGGGTCGCATGATGCCGTGCGCATCGTCTTCCTGGGCGGCCTCGGGGAGATCGGGCGCAACTGCGCCTGCATCGAGGTGAACGGTCGGATCCTGGTCCTCGACGTCGGCATCATGTTCCCGGACCCGGACATGCCCGGTGTCGATCTGGTGCTTCCGGACTTCACCTACCTTCGTGAGAATGCCGACCGGGTCGACGGGGTCATCCTGACCCACGGGCACGAGGATCACACCGGGGGGCTCGCCTACCTCCTTCGTGACTTCCCCGTGCCGGTCTACGGCTCCGAGCTGACCCTGGCATTGGCCCGGAACCGGGTGGACGAGGCAGGAATGGCGGATCGGGCGCAGTTCATCCCTGTCCGGGACGGCGAACGGAGGAGGATCGGGCCGTGCGACGTGGAGTTCATTCCGGTCACCCACTCGGTTCCCCACGCCTTCGCCACGGCGTTCCACACCCCCCAGGGCATCATCCTGCACTCCGGCGACTTCAAGATCGACCTGCATCCGGTCGATGGCCGGCGGACCGATCTGGCACGGATGGGAGCCTTGGCATCCGACCCGGGGATCCGCCTGCTCCTGGCCGATTCGACCAACGCCGAGGAGCCGGGTTTCACCCCGTCCGAGTCGACAGTGGGGGCAACCCTCGAGAGGGTGTTCCTGGCCCGTCCCGACCAGCGCTTCATCGTGACCTGCTTCGCCAGCCACATTCACCGGGTCCAGCAGGTGGCCGATGCCGCCATCGCCGAGGGTCGGTTGGTGGCCACCCTCGGTCTCTCCATGAAGAAGAACGTGACACTGGCCAGGCGTCTCGGTCTGCTCGAGATCCCCGACGACTCGCTGGTCGACATCGAGGACATCGACGACCTCGATCCCGGAAGGGTCTGTGTCATCTCCACCGGCTCCCAGGGGGAGCCCATGTCGGCGCTGTCCCGCCTGGCCGCCGGTGAGAATCGCTTCTTCCAGCTCCAGGAGAACGACGTCGTGGTGATCAGCGCCCACCCCATCCCGGGCAACGAGTGGTCGGTGGGCCGTGTCATCGACAGCCTGTACCGGAGGGGGGTCGAGGTCATCCACTCGGGTGTGGACGCCGTCCACGTGAGCGGCCATGCACGTCAGGGGGAGCTGGCCATGCTGATGTCGGTGACGAGGCCGGAGTTCTTCATCCCCGTGCACGGCGAGTACCGCCACATGGCCAACCACATCCGCCTGGCCGAATCCATGGGAATCACCGGCGACCGGGTGCTGCTCTGCGAGGACGGGGACGCCGTGCGTCTGGACGACAGCGGCCTGCACCGTGACGGGACGGTGCCGGGTGGGTACCTATTCGTCGACGGGAGTTCAGTGGGGGACATCGGCCACGGCGTGCTGCGTGACCGGATGGTGCTGGCGGAGGAGGGCGTGGTCATGGCCGTGGCCACCGTCGACCTGAAGCAGGGCGAAGTGGTGGGAACCCCCCAGATCGTGACCCGTGGGTGGGCCTACGACCACGACACCGAGGTGTTGCTCGACGAGGCTCGGGCCGAGGTCACCAAGGCGCTGGAACACGCGCTCTCCAACGGCAGCCACGACCACGAGACGCTCAACCGGGCGGCCCGCAAGGCCCTCGGCCGCCTGGTGGGTGACCGCACTCGCCAGCGCCCGATGATCGTGCCGGTGATCGTCACCGTCTAGCCCGGTGTCCCCCTGAAGCTGACGCAGAGCGGGTAGCCTGTTACCCACTGTGACGACCGCCACCAAGCGCCCGGGGGGTCGATCCGGGGCTTCGCGGTCGAAGGGCAGGCCTGGGGCCTCGTCTCGATCGCGCTCGGGCACCCCGCAAGTACGCAAGCGGAACCGGGGCAAACCCGGAAGGGGTGGCGCCCGCGCCGCCAAGGGCCGGGGTTCCCGGCAGCAGGCCGGGTTCTCCGCGTCGATCTGGGCCGTCGTGGCCGGCCACTCCACCGACCTGTGGGGCGTCGTGCTGGTCACCCTGGGCGTCCTGGCCGCCCTCGCTTTCTACGCCGACTCGCTGAACGTGGCCGGGCACGACGCGCGACTGTTCGTCGGCGACCTGCTGGGATGGGGGAGGTTTCTGGTGCCGGCGGCGGCGGTGGCCGTCGGGCTCCGCCTGCTGATCGGGCGTGGCGACGAGGAGGAACATACGTCCCGCGAGCCGGCGCGTGCGGTGGTCGGGGCCTCCCTGGCCCTCCTGGCCGTAGCGGGACTGGCCGGACTGGCCGGGGGATCCCCGCCGTTGGGTGCGTCGACGGAGCGCCTGGCCGCTGCCGGCGGGTGGGTGGGCGCAGTGATCGGCGACCCCTTGCGGGCCGCACTCGGGGGCATCGGAGCGGCCACCGTGCTGGTGGCGCTGGTAGTGGTTGCCCTCATCCTGTTCACCGGCGTGTCGATCAGGTCGGCCGCCGGGGCGGTCGTCCGGATGGCCCGGTGGGTCGCCGAGGCGGCTCGTGGTCGAACGGTCGGCCCCGGTGCGGACGGAGCGGAAGAGACCGACCACCCGACCGATCCGTTCGGTCGGGCAGTGGCGGCGGGGGGCGGGGCCCAGCCGGCACTCACGGTGCCGGCCGCCGATCCCGTCGCCACCGATCCCGTCGCCACCGATCCCGTGGTGGACGTGCCCGAGTCCGCCGGGCCGGTCCAGCTTCCGGAGGCCGCCACCCGGCCTGGCAAGGGTGAGCAGCTGGAGATGAAACTGGGCCCGGCCATCGGCGATTGGCGCCTCCCGCCGTCCAATCTGTTGAAGCGGGGCAAGCCCCAGGCTGTCGACGAGCACGAGGTCGACGCCGCCGGCGTCGCACTGGTGGCAGCGCTGGCCGCCCACGGGGTGGAGACGCGCCTGGTGGCACGCACCGTGGGGCCGTCGGTCACCCGGTACGAGCTCGAGTTGGGGGCAGGGGTGAAGGTCGCCAGGGTGACCTCCCTGTCGAAGGACATCGCCTATGCCATGGCCTCCCCCGACGTCCGCATCCTCGCCCCGATCCCCGGGAAGTCGGCCATCGGGGTCGAAGTGCCCAATCGCCGCCGGCAGCTGGTCGCCCTCGGCGACATCCTGGCATCCCCCGAGGCGGCCCAGGCGGTCCATCCCCTCGAGGTGGCCCTCGGCCGGGACATCGCCGGCCGGGCGGTCATGGTCAACCTGGCGGAGATGCCCCATGTGCTGGTGTCCGGCGCCACCGGATCGGGCAAGTCCTCGTGCATCAACTCGGTGCTCACGTCGATCCTGACCCGGGCGACACCCGATCAGGTCCGCCTGATCCTGGTCGACCCCAAGCGGGTGGAGCTGGGTCAGTACAACGGCCTTCCGCATCTGTTGACCCAGGTCGTCGTGGACCCGAAGAAGGCCGCCAACGCCCTGAGCTGGGCAGTCACCGAGATGGAACGCCGCTACGACCTGCTGGCCGAGGTCGGCATGCGTGACATCACCGGGTACAACAGTGCCTTCGACAACGGTGGCCTCGCCGAGCTCGAGGAGGCCCACCGGTTCCGGATGCGCGGGACGGGTGCGGACTCCGAGTCAGGGCCCGCCGACGACGACGGAGAGCCCGAGGCGCACTACGAGCGCCTGCCGTTCATCGTGATCGTCGTCGACGAGCTGAACGACCTGATGATGGTGGCGGCACGCGATGTCGAAGAGTCGGTGTGCCGTATCGCCCAGATGGCCCGAGCGGTCGGCATCCATCTTGTGTTGGCCACTCAGCGACCGTCGGTCGACGTCATCACCGGGGTGATCAAGGCCAACATCCCCTCGCGCATGGCGTTCTCGGTCTCCTCCCTGGCCGACAGCCGGGTGATCCTGGACCAGCCGGGAGCGGAGCGTCTGATCGGCAAGGGCGACATGCTCCTGCTGTCGGCATCCTCGTCCAATCCCCAGCGCCTGCAGGGTCCCTGGGTGAGCGAGGAGGAGATCCGGGCTGTGGTCGCCCACTGGAAGCGGCAACGGCCGATGGAGGTGATCGCGGGGATCGAAGAGGTCGTCGGGGCCGCCGGGCACCGGGTCGGCGGCGACGACGGCGACGACGAACTGCTCGAACAGGCGATGGAGCTGGTGGTCCGCTCCCAGCTGGGATCCACCTCGATGCTGCAGAGGAAACTGCGGGTCGGGTTCGCCCGTGCCGGCCGACTGATGGATCTCATGGAGCGCCGTGGGGTGGTGGGGCCGTCCGAGGGCTCCAAGGCGCGGGCGGTGCTGATGACCCCCGAGGAATTGGACGCCCGCTGACCGAAGGGGAGCACGAGGAGACGGCGGGCCCGGCGACGCCGGGAATGGTCCTGGCCACGCCTCGGGTGCGCGGCTCCCACGGTCGTCACGCGCGACGGCGACGGCGAGGTTGGCTGCCCTGGGCGGTGCTCGGTGTGGCCGTCCTTCTGGCGGGCGCGGTGGCCGCGGTGGCAGCCACCCGGATCAACCAGCCGCTCGCCCATCCGGCCACCCACTCCGCCCTCCCCACCGAGGTGTCGGCCCACGGGACCGGACCGGCTCTCCCGTGGCCGACCCGGGGCCAGGGAGCGGTGGCGGTGCCCTCACTGGGCTACGCCGACCAGTCCGGGCCCGAGCCCTCGGTGCCCATCGCCTCATTGACCAAGATGACCAACGCGGTGGCGATCCTGCGTGACCACCCGTTGCCGGCCGGGGCCGCTGGCCCCTCGATCACCATCACCACGGCCGACGTCGCCGAGTACGACAACGAGCTGCACAACGACGAATCCACCATCCCCATCCGGTTCGGCGAAGTGCTGAGCGAGCGCCAGATGCTGGAAGCGATGCTGATCGTCTCGGCCAACGACATCGCCTACAGCCTGGCGGTGTGGGACGCCGGCTCCGAGCTGGCCTTCGTGGCCAAGATGAACGCGCTGGCCGCGTCGCTGGGGGCGACCGGCACCCACTACGTCGACGCCAGCGGCTATGAGTCCGGCTCGGTGTCCACCGCTTCGGACTGCCTGCGGGTTGCTGCGGCGGGGATGGCGGACCCCAGCTTCGCCGAGGTGGTGGCCATGCCGTCGGTGACCCTGCCGATGGTCGGGACGCTGCCCAACATCGTCACCGAGGTCGGCTCCAACGGTGTGGTCGGCGTCAAGTCCGGGTACACCTCGCAGGCCGGAGCCTGCCTGATCCTGGCCGGAGTGCGCTCGGTGCAGGGCCGCCCGGTTCTGGTGCTGGCCGCGGTGCTCGGACAACCGACGCCACCCCCCATCGTCCCCGCCAGCACCACCACGACCACACGACCAGCGACGGCCCCGCCGTCCAATGGGTCGGGCACCACGACCACGACCACCCCTCCTGACGACCTCCAGATCCCGGACCCGTTCCGCTTCACCCGACCGGTGGTGGAGAAGCTGCTCGGCGCCACCGAGGCCGCGGTGGTTCCCGTGACGGTCGCCACTGCCGACCAGGTGGTCGGCGCGGTGACCGTCACCTGGGGAGGGAGTGCGCACCCGGTGCCCATCGTCACTGCGGACGGCGCATGGCTGCTGGCGTGGCCGGGCCAGACCGTGGCCTCGACCAGTGGGCTCTCCCCTGTGCCGCCCGGGAGCACCAAGGGGAGCCGGGTCGGGACGGCCATGTTCTCCCTCGGAACCCAGATCGAGGTCGTCTCATTGCGGCTGGCCAGCACTGTGCCGGAGCCGTCATGGTGGTGGAGGCTCGTCCACGGCCCCTGACTCGGGCCGGCGAGCGGAGCGATCCCGCCGGGCGAAGACCGTCCGGAGTACCGTGTCGGTGTGCGCGCACGAGCTCCAGCGTCGTCAGCCAATCTCGGACCCGGCTTCGACACGCTGGCCATCGCTCTCGATCGGTACGTCGAGGTCGAGGTCGAGCCTGCCTCCCGGCTCATCGTCCGCTCCGAAGGTGAAGGTGCGGGGATGTCCGACGACCCGTCGCATCTGGCTGCCCGAGTGGCCATCGACGTTGCCGGCACCGACCACCTGGCCATCACCGTGCGGTCTCAGATCCCCATCTCGCGGGGCCTCGGTTCCTCTGCGGCCCTTGCGTTGGCAGCAGCGGCAGCAGCCGGTGCCACGGACCCTCTGGCCGTCGCCGCCGCCATGGACGGCCATCCCGACAACGCCGCGGCGTCCATGGTCGGCGGCCTAGTGGCGGCCGCACGGGTGAAGGGCGGGGTCCACGTCGTCCGGCTCCCTCTGGATGTGAGCCTGGCCTTCGTGGTGATCGTCCCCGATGTCACCTTGTCGACGTCCCGGGCCCGCCAGGCCCTGCCCACCGATGTGAGCCGCGAGAGTGCGGCCTTCAATCTGTCGAGGATGGCCCTCCTGGTCGCCGGCCTGGCCGACAGCCGGGTGTTGATCAGCGAGGCCACCGAGGATCGGCTGCACCAGGACTACCGCAGCCCGCTCTTCCCGGCCGCCCCCAAGTTGCTGGCCGGCCTGTCCGCCGGGGGGGCACTGGCGGTGTGCTGGTCGGGAGCCGGGCCCTCCCTCCTCGGTATCTGCCACGGCGTCGATGCCCCCGGCGTGCAGTCGGCAGCGGAGACGGCCCTGGCCGAGGCGGAGATCCCGGGCCAGGTCCTGATCCTCCACCCTGACATGCACGGGCTGATCGGTGACGTCGAGGCCGCTGCCGACTTCTACGACTTAAACGCCGACCGGTAGGCCGGAGCACACCCGCCGTGCCGAGCCAGCCGACCAAGGAGCTCCTGGCTGTGGCCAACCCCCACCCCGGGCGCGACTACGAGGTCCGTTGCGCCACGCCCGAGTTCACCTGCCTGTGCCCTCTGACCGGCCAGCCGGACTTCGCCACGGTCACCGTGGCCTATGTCCCGGACCGGTCCCTTGTCGAGCTCAAGTCGCTCAAGCTCTACCTGTGGAGCTATCGGAACGAAGGAGGGTTCCACGAGGACATGACCAATCGGATCCTCGATGACCTGGTGGCTGCTATCGCACCCCGCCGGATGACCGTCACCACCGACTGGCTGGTGCGGGGCGGGATCCACACCGTCGTCGAGGCGTCCCACCCCTGAGGCGGCGCTGAGGCGGCCGGATCGCACACCTCGTGCCCACGGACTCCCTCGTCGTGTGGTGGTCGTATCCTGGGACAGTGCCCACCGTTTCCCCCTCTCCGGCCGATCGGCCCGTTCCGGACGGTTCGGCCCCGCCGCCGCGGTCGTTCCACATCCGGACCTTCGGATGCCAGATGAACGAGCACGACTCCGAGCGCCTGGCCGGGGCCCTCACGGCGGACGGCTTGGTCGCTGCACCGGATCTCGAATCCGCCGATGTCGTGGTGTTCAACACCTGTTGCATCCGTGAGAACGCCGACAACAAGTTCTACGGGCACCTGGGAAACTTGAAGACCCTCCGGGAGAGCCGCCCCGGCATGCAGATCGCCGTGGGCGGCTGCCTGGCCCAGATGGACAAGGAGCGGATCCGCGAGCGGGCGTCGCACGTGGACGTGGTGTTCGGCACCCACAACCTCTCGCGGGCGCCCGAGCTGCTGCGGCAGGCGGCGGAGCAGGGGCCAGTGGTGGAGATCTTCGACGAGCCGCAGCCGGCAGCCGGTCCGTCGACCGGCGACCAGCAGGCCGTGGCACTCGCCGCCGTGCGGGACCTGCCCTACGCGGCGTGGGTGACCATCCAGATGGGTTGCGACAACTCCTGTGCCTTCTGCATCGTCCCGTCGGTGCGCGGCCCCGAGGTGTCGCGCCCGATGTCCGAACTGGTGGACGAAGTGGAGGTGCTCGCCCGGCGGGGCGTCAGCGAAGTGACCCTCCTGGGCCAGAACGTGAACTCCTACGGTCGGGACCTGACCCGACGCCGGCCCCTCTTCGCCGATCTGCTGCGGGCGACCGGGGCGGTGGAGGGGATCCGCCGGGTCCGGTTCACCAGTCCCCACCCGAAGGACCTCCGCCCCGAGACCATCGCCGCCATGGCCGAGACGGAGGAGGTGTGCAACCACCTCCACCTGCCGCTGCAGTCGGGCAGTGACGCGATGCTGGCTGCCATGCGGCGTGGCTACACCGCCGAGCGCTACCTGCAGCGGCTGGCCGAGGCCCGGGCGGCCATCCCCGACCTGGCGGTGACCACCGATCTGATCGTCGGCTTCCCCGGTGAGACCGAGGACGACTTCGAGCGCACGCTCGAGGTGGCCGCCGAGACCTCCTATGACAGTGCATACACCTTCATCTTCTCGCCCCGACCGGGGACACGGGCAGCGGCCATGGAGGAACGGTTCGTGCCGGCCGACGTGATCGCCGACCGCTTCGATCGCCTCCGGGTGGTCGTGGAGCGCTCTGCCCTGGCCCGCCACCGCGACCGGATCGGACGGGTGGAGGAGGTGGTGGTCGAGGGGCCCTCCAAGCGGGATCCGTCGGTGGTCACCGGCCGGACCGGCCAGAACAAGCTGGTGCACTTCCGGCCCGACGCCGCCAAGGGGATTGCCAGTGGCTCCTTCGCCGAGGTCGCCATCACCGGTGCCGCCCGCCACCACCTGACCGGCGAGCTACGCGCCGTGACCGCTAGGCCCTGGCACCGGGTCCGCATCCCGGTCATCGCCGGTTGAGTCGTCCCTGCCGGCTCCGCGCACTGCCGTGACCGGCCCGCGCCCGGGGCACGCGCCGGACCGGGCCGGGTCGCCGCCGGTGGTGGCCCTGGTCGGTCCCACCGCATCGGGAAAGTCCGAGCTGGCATTGCGGGTGGCGGAGGCCTCGAGGGCGCAGGGTCGGGCGCACAACGCCGAACGCCTCCCCCCGGTGGAGCTGGTCTCCGTCGATTCGATGGCCGTCTACCGGGGGATGGACATCGGTACCGCCAAGCCTTCGCGCCAGGTGCGTGCCCACATTCCCTACCACCTGGTGGACCTGGTCGATCCCTGGGAGGAGTTCACCGTGCAGCGGTTCCAGGGGCTGGCCCGCCGGGCCCTCGGCGGCATCGCGTCACGCGGCCACGGGGCGCTGCTGGTGGGTGGCACCGGGCTCTACCTCCGGTCGGTGATCGACGACCTGACGTTCCCCGGGCGCTATCCCGAGGTCGCCGCCGCCCTGGCAGCGAAGGTCGACACGGCCGGCCCCCCGGGCAGCGAAGCGGAGCGGTCGGCACTGGCAGAGCTCCATCGGCACCTGTCCCTCCTCGACCCGATGGCCTCCCGGCGGATCGAGCCGGCCAATCGCCGCCGCCTGTTGCGTGCCCTGGAGGTGACCATCGGATCGGGCCACCGGTTCTCCTCGTTCGGCCCCGGTCTCGAGCGGTACCCGCCCACCGATGTCCGGCTGGTCGGCCTGCGGCGTGACCCGACCACGCAGGACCAGCGGATCACCGAGCGGTTCGGGCTCCTGATGGAGCAGGGGTTCCTCCAGGAGGTGCGCGTCCTGGCCGGCCGGCCGGAGGGGGTGTCGAAGACGGCCCGCCAGGCCCTCGGCTACCGGGAGCTCCTCGCCCACGTCGAAGGCGGCGTCCCGTTGGCCGAGGCGGTGGCCGAGGCGGTGCGCCGTACGCGGGCCTTCTCCCGCCGGCAGTGGGCGTGGTTTCGGCGTGATCCCCGTATCGTGTGGCTGGACCCGGATGATGCCCCGGAGCGAGCGATCCTGGCCCTGCTCGGGGGGATACCCCGGCAAGGCGCCACGGTGGGAGACTGATGGGGAACACGATGAACGCACCGATACCCGATCTGCCGCCGCTCCGCTTCACCAAGCACCACGGTGCCGGCAACGACTTCCTGGTGCTGGTGGACCAGAAGAACGCCACCTCCCTCGACACCGCACTGGTGCGGGCCCTGTGCGACCGGAGGTTCGGGATCGGCGCCGACGGCGTGATCCGGGTGCTCGTCGGGGGGAGCGGGGCCGATCTGGCCATGGACCTGCGCAACGCCGACGGCGGTGAGGCCGAGATGAGCGGGAACGGAATTCGGTGCCTGGCCCAGGCGGCCGTGGGAGCGGGCCTGGTCCACCCGCCGTCCTTCACCGTGTCGACGCTCGGGGGCGTGAGGTCCGTGGAGTACCACCCCGGGGAGCGCGCCGACGCCGCTGAGGCCTCCGTCGACATGGGCGTGGCCACGCTCGGTCCCGACCAGCCCCAACAGTTCCCGGACCGCAGGGCCCGTCAGGTCGACATGGGCAACCCCCACCTCGTGCTCTTGGGTCCGGACCCCGCCGACGGCGACGTGGCCGTCCTCGGGAGCCGGCTCCAGGACGTGTACCCAGACGGCATCAACGTCGGGTTTGTCACACTCGGGCCCGACCCCGGGGCGATCACCCTCCGGGTGTGGGAACGGGGTGTCGGCGAGACCGAGGCCTGCGGAACCGGCAGCGCCGCAGCAGCCGCCGCGGCGCGGAGCTGGGGTCTCGTGGGTGACACGGTGCACGTGCACAATCCGGGCGGCACCCTCCAGGTGGCGTTCACCGACGGGCGGGTGCAGTTGCGCGGGCCGGTCCGGAAAGTGGCCGACCTCATGGTCGACCCCCGGTCGGTGCTGGACGCGGCCCGCCCGTGACGCCCACCGAGTCGGCCTTCACCGACACCCTCATCTCCCGGTCGGTCCGGGAGCGGATCGTACTGGTGGGTGTCGTCTTCCCGCACTCCACCCTGGCCGACACCGAGGCCGGCCTCGACGAGCTGGCCCTCCTGGTGAATACCGCCGGCGCCGACGTCATGGAACGGATCGTGCAGCGGAGGAGCACCCCCGACCCGGCGACCTACCTGGGGAGGGGCAAGGCCGAGGAGTTGCTGTCGGTGTGTCTGGCGGTCGATGCCGACACGGTGGTATTCGATGACGACCTCTCACCTGCCCAGCAGCGGAACCTCGAGAAGATCCTGGGGCGTACCGCCATCGACCGCACCGCGGTGATCCTCGACATCTTCGCCCAGAACGCCCGCACCCCCGAGGGTCGGGCCCAGGTGGAGTTGGCGCTTCTCCGCTACCGGTTGCCGCGACTGCGGGGACGGGGCCGGTCGCTCAGCCAGCAGGCCGGCGGCATCGGCACCCGTGGTCCCGGCGAGACGAAACTCGAGGTCGACCGGCGCCGCTTGGTGCAGCGGATGAGCCGTCTCGAGTCCGATCTGCGTCAGCTGGACCGCACCAGGCGCACCCAGCGCCGCGGGAGGATCCGGTCCCGCCAGCGGACGGTGTCCCTGGTCGGTTACACCAATGCCGGGAAGTCGACGTTGCTGAACCGGTTGTGCGGGTCGGATGTCCTGGTCGAGAACCGGCTGTTCTCCACCCTCGACCCGCGCACCCGGCAACTCGACCTCCCAGGGGGAGAGACGGTGCTCCTGACCGACACGGTGGGTTTCGTGCGCAAGCTTCCCCACCAGGTCGTCGAGGCGTTCCGCTCCACGCTCGAGGTGGTGTGCGAGTCGGATCTGATCGTCCACGTGGTCGACGGCTCCGGACCGGACCTCGAGGGACAGGTCGATGCCGTTCGGAGCGTGCTCGCCGAGATCGGGGCCGACGGGCTGCCCGAGTTGCTGGTGGTGAACAAGGCCGACGCGGTGGCCGCTCTCGGCCCGGAGTCATCCGAGGAGGCCCGGCGGATGATGGCGGCTCACGAAGGGTCGGTGATGGTGTCGGCCCGGTCGGGTGAAGGGCTCGACGAGTTGCTGGTGGCCATGGGAGACCGTCTCCGTGTCGGCGATCGGGTGATCGAGCTGGTCATCCCCTGGGCGCGGGGCGATGTGCTGGCCGCGGTCCACCGCGAGGGTGAGATCGTGGGCGAGGTGGCCGGCGAGCAGTCGACGCGCATCCAGGTGGTGCTCGACGACGTGGGCAGGTCACGGTTCGCGGAGTTCGTGGCGTCATGAATGCCGGTCCCCCTTCCGCTCGTGCCGGCGACCCGGCTGGCTTCGCCCCGCCCCCCTATCCCTACGATCGCCTGTCGCGGATGAGGGCGGAAGCGGTCGAGCGGTTCGGAGATGCAGTCGGGCCCGGAGGCTCGGGCGGAGTGGTGGACTGCTCCATCGGCACACCCTGCGACCCACCCCCGGTCCCGGTGCTCGATGCCATGGCCCACTCTGGCACCGAGCGCGGGTACCCGACCTCTCCGGGATCGCCCGCCTACCGGGCCGCAGCCGCCGGCTGGCTGCAACGGAGATTCGGCGTGTCGGTGGATCCGGGGCGCGAACTGGCGGCCTGCGTGGGCACCAAGGAGTTCGTCGCCTCGGTTGCGCAGTACCTCCACCTCCGCAACCCCGCCCGTGACACCGTGCTCTACCCGGCGGTGTCGTACCCGACCTATGCCATGGGGGCAACGCTCGGCGGGTGCCGATCGGTACCGGTGCGGGAACTGGCCCAGGGCGGACCCGATCTGGGCTCGATCGACCGGTCCGATCTGGATCGGGCCCTCCTCCTGTGGATGAATTCACCGTCCAACCCGACCGGGCTGCTGACCGACCTGGAGGCCGTGGCCCGGTGGGGGAGGCAGCACGGGATTCCGGTGTTCTCTGACGAGTGCTACGCGGAGTTCACCTGGGTGGGCCCGCCGGCCACGGTGCTCGCTTCCGGCGTGGACGGGGTGGTGGCGGTGCACTCGCTTTCCAAGCGGTCCAACCTGGCGGGCGTCCGGGCCGGCTTCTACGCCGGCGACCCCGACCTGGTCGGCTATCTGCTCGACGTCCGACGCCACGCCGGGCTGATGGTGCCGGGACCTGTGCAGGCCGGTGCGGTGGTGGCCTTCGATGACGACGACCACGTGATCGATCAGCGCCGGCGCTACGAGGATCGCCTGGAGTACCTGCGCGACGCCCTCGGGATCGTGGGGCTCCCGACCCCGATGCCGGCGGGTGGGTTCTACCTGTGGGTCCCGGTGCCGGCCGGGATGGCCGGCGGCGGCTGGGAGCTGGCCGAGGCGCTCGCCCTCGAGGCCGGCCTGCTGGTGAGCCCGGGTGACCTCTACGGCCCCGACGGTGCGGGGTTCGTGCGCGTGGCGGTGGTGCAGCCGATGGAGCGCCTGCAGCTGATGACCGACCGCCTGTCCCGGGGGGCGCTCGTCGAGAGGCTCGACCGGCAGGGCTCGCGCTGAATCGCGGGCGGGGACCACCGGCATCCCAGGGCTAACGTCTGGACCCATGGCAGACCTCCAGTCCCGGATCGAAGAGCTGTGGAGTCGCGCTGGCGCGCTGGGACCGACGGACACCGGCGCGCTGGCCGTGGTGACCGAGGCGATCGACCTGCTCGACCGCGGCGAGGCGCGGGTGGCCGAGGTCGATCCTGTCACCGACCAGGTGGTCGTCCACCAGTGGCTCAAACAGGCCATCTTGTTGCTGTTCCGGCTGCGCTCGATGGAGACCACGGAGGTGGGCCCGTTCGAATTCGCCGACAAGCTCCCGCTCAAGCGGAACTATGCGGCGTCGGGGGTCCGGGTGGTGCCCGGAGCCTCGGCCCGGTGGGGCTCGTACCTGGGGAGCGGGGTCATCTGCATGCCGAGTTACGTCAACATCGGGGCCAGGGTCGGGGCGGGCACCATGGTCGATACCTGGGCCACCGTCGGGTCGTGCGCCCAGATCGGCGAGCAGGTACACCTGTCGGGCGGGGTCGGCATCGGGGGAGTGCTCGAGCCTGCACAGGCCGCCCCGGTCGTCATCGAGGACGAAGTGATGATCGGGAGCCGGTGCATGATCACCCAGGGGGCCCGGGTGGGCCGCGGAGCGGTGGTGGGGGAGGGCACCATCTTGAACCCCTCCATCCCGGTGATCGACACAGAGACCGGCGAGGAGCTCAGCCGGGGACATGTGCCCGCATGGTGCGTGGCCGTCCAGGCCTCCCGCCGCCGCGCGTTCCCCGGCGGTGAGTTCTTCCTCCCCTGTGTCCTCGTGATCAAGCGCCTGACCGAGGGACAGCGGCACGACAAGGCGCAGTTGAACGACATCCTGCGGGCGCACGGGGTGTCCACGTGACCGAGGAGACCCCGAGTGGCCTGTTCGGACTGGCCACCGCCCTGGTCGCCATCCCGTCGGTCAGCCACCACGAGGGACCGATGGCCGATGCCGTGCAGGCGGCGCTGGCACTCTGCCCGTGGCTCACGGTCGAGAGGGTCGCGAACAATGTGGTGGCCCGAACCGATCTGCAGCGGGACAGCCGCATCCTGGTGGCCGGCCACCTCGACACCGTCCCGCCGGTCGGCGGCAACGATGAGCCCAGCGTCGTCGACTCCACCCTCTACGGCGTGGGTTCCGCCGACATGAAGGGCGGTCTGGCCGTCTTCCTCCATCTCGCCGGCACCATCCCTGAACCCGCCATGGACGTGACGTGGTGCTTCTACGAGTGCGAGGAGGTGGAGCAGCGCCACAACGGCCTCCTCCGCCTCTGGGAGGAGCGGCCCGAGTGGCTGGAGGCCGACGTCGCCGTCCTCGGGGAGCCCACCGGTGGCGTGGTCGAAGCAGGGTGCCAGGGGACGTTGCGGATCCGCATCGGCCTGCACGGCGAACGGGCGCACACCGCCCGCCCGTGGACCGGACGGAACGCGATCCACCGTCTGGCGCCGGTGCTGTCGGCGGTGGCCGACTACCGGGGGCGGCGCCCGGTAGTCGATGGGTGCGAGTACGCGGAGCAGCTCCAGGCCGTGCAGATCGGGGGTGGCGTCTCGGGCAACGTCGTGCCCGACGACGCGTCGATCGTGCTCAACCACCGGTTCGCTCCCGATCGTACCGTCGAAGCCGCCGAGGCGTCGATCAGGGAGCTGCTGGGCGGACATCTGGGCCCGGGGGACCACTGGGAGCTGGTCGAAGCCGCCGCCGGAGCCCCGCCCGCGCTCGACCACCCGCTACTGGCCGGGCTGGTGGCGGCCACCGGTGCGCCAGCGCGGGCGAAGCTGGGTTGGACCGACGTGGCATCGATGTGGGCACACGGAATCCCTGCCGCGAACTTCGGCCCGGGTGACCCGTTGCTCGCCCACACCCCTGGTGAGCACGTGAGCTGGGCGGAACTGGAGATCGCTGCCACGGTCCTCGGGGCACTTCTTCGCACCGGGCCCTAGGCGGCTGCCGGTGCAGGGATCTCCGAAGCGGGAACGTACCGGTCCACAGGGTCTCCCCCCGGCAGCGGGAAGCGGCTGCGTCCGCCCCAGCCGGTCAGAGGCGACGGAGTACGGTGACCACCTTGCCGTAGATGGTGACCTCGGAGGGGTCGAACTCCATGGGGGAGAGGCTGTCGTTGGCGGGGGTGAGGACCACGACTCCATCCCGCAGGGAGAAGTGCTTGACCGTCGCCTCCTCGTCGGGGATCCCCGCCACCACGATGTCCCCGCGCTCCGCGTCGGGCTGTTGGCGCACGACCACGAAGTCACCGTCGACGATCCCCGCGCCGACCATCGAGTCACCCCGCACCTTCAGCATGAACAGTGATCCGGTGCCGGTGAAGTCCTCCGGCAGCGGGTAGAGCTCCTCCACGTTCTCCTGTGCGAGGACACCGGTGCCGGCGGCCACGTCGCCGACGAGCGGCACGTGGCGGATGGGGCGTGCGTCCATGATGACCTTGGACGAGGGGTCGTAGCAGACCTCGATCGCCCGGGGCTTCGTCGGGTCCCGTCGGAGGTACCCCTCCCGCTGGAGCACGGCCAGGTGGGCGTGGACCGTCGACGACGAGGTGAGCCCCACCGACTCACCGATCTCGCGCACCGAGGGTGGGTAGCCACGATCCCTGACCGACTCGGAGATGCAGTCCAGAATCTGCTTGCGCTTGGTGCTGAGTACCTGGGCCATGACACTCCTTGGTTTGCCCGGCAGGGCCGTCGACGAACGTCTGTTTGCAAGACCGTACCGGCCCGAACGCCCAAAAGCAAACATTCGTTCGACAAACGGGTTGACACCGAACAGGTGTTCGTGATGAGATGTCGCCATGGCGAACACAAGTTCGATGATCCGACGGCCGAAGGCGACCTTCGGATCGGCACAGACACGGAGGTCCACCCGATGAGCGCCCTCCTGCTGGACTCACTGTCCTCCGGCCCCGACCCGGCACCTGCCGAGGCTCGACCCCGGCTGCGTCTGGTGGGCCAGACGGGCGAGGCGCATTACGCCGGTGGCGCGAAGGAGCCTGGCGAGGCGTACGCCCTCCCTCTGACCGGGTTGCCGGAACGACGCCCGGTCGGGAGGGGACGGAGGCGTGCCTCTCCCGCTGTCCGGCGACGGCGCGGGATGTTGGCGCTGACGGGACTGCTGCTGGTCGGGTTGGCTCTTCCGCTGGGCGGAACCGGTGGTAGCTCCCACGCCGCCGGTTCCGCCCTGGCGGGGAACGGTCACCCGTTCGCGTACACCGTGGAGCCCGGGGACTCCCTGTGGTCGATCGCACAACGGGTGGATCCGACCGGGGATCCCCGGGCGCTGGTGGCCCGGCTCGCCGCTCGGACGGGATCGGAGACGGTGGTCCCCGGGGAACGGATCGTGCTCCCCTGACCCTGCCCATGACCCTGGGCAGGGCGGTGTGCGGGCCGGCCGCCAGGCACGGGAGGTCGGCGTGGACGGATGCGATGGGCACTAACCTCGTACCGTGCGTTGTCCATGGTGCCTGGCCGACGACGACCGCGTGGTCGATTCCCGGGTGGCCGAGGATGGTGCCGCCATCAAGCGGCGCCGTGAGTGCGCCTGCTGCGGGCATCGCTACACCACCTTCGAGCGGATCGACGAGGTCCCCCTGATGGTGGTCAAGCGCTCCGGTGTGCGGCAGCCGTTCGATCGCGGGAAGGTGATCGACGGGCTCCGCTCGGCGACGAAGAACCGACCGGTGACCGAGGAGCAGCTCGAGGCGGTGGCCCAGCAGGTCGAAGACGCTCTGCGCGAGGACGGATCAGTGCCCACTTCCGAGCGGGTGGGCCTGGCGGTGCTCGAGCGCCTCCGCTCCCTCGACGAGGTGGCCTATCTGCGCTTCGCCAGTGTCTACAAAGGGTTCGAGGGCGCGGACGACTTCCGGCGCGAGGTGGGACTACTGACCAAGACCACCGCCCCCAAGCGACACGAGGGCTGAGGCATGGCCGAGCTCCTTGCCGACGTGCCGACGAGTGCGCTGGCGATCTACGCCCATCCGGACGATCCCGACATGTCCTGTGGGGGAACGCTGGCCGCTTGGGCCAAGGCGGGGTGCGAGGTACGGGTCCTGTTGTGCACCGATGGAGGCAAGGGCACGATGGATCCCGACGTCGATCCTCGAGCACTGGCAGTGCGGCGGGCCGCTGAGGCTGCTGAGGCCGGTGCTGTGATCGGGCTGTCCGGCCAGGAGCTCCTCGGGTACCCAGACGGCGAACTGGGCGACGATCATGAGTTCCGCGAGCTGTTGGTGGCGACGGTGCGCCGGCTCCGCCCCGAGGTCGTGCTGTGCCCCGACCCCACCGCGATCTTCTTCGGCCAGGGGTACTTCAACCACCGTGATCACCGCGTCCTCGGCTTGGCGGTGCTCGACGCCGTGGCCCCGGCCGCGGCGCTGCCGCTCTACTTCCCCTCCGCCGGGTCAGGCCACCAGGTGGGCACCGTGCTCCTGTCCGGGACACTCGAGCCCGACGTGTGGGTCGACATCTCGGGGACGGTGGACGTCAAGGGCGAAGCGGTCGGGTGCCATCGCAGCCAGTTCCCCGACGGAGTGGAGTGGGCCGCCGCCGCGGTGCGGCGTGGTGCCGAGGAAGCGGGCCGGCAGGCAGGTGTTCCCTTTGCCGAAGGGTTCCGGAGGTTGCGCCTCGGTGGGTGAGCGGTCGGGAGCCGGGCCGGCGAAGCGCGGGGATCCCTCCGCTACCACCAATGGCGGGACCGCTGACAGGGTGATCCTCCACGTCGACATGGACGCGTTCTTTGCCTCGGTCGAGGTGCTCGATGATCCCTCACTCGCCGGGCTGCCCGTCATCGTGGGGGGAAGCGGCCGGCGGGGTGTGGTGGCAGCCTGCACCTACGAGGCGCGGAGGTTCGGCGTGCACTCGGCCATGCCCTCCTCGGTGGCGCGCCGGCTCTGCCCCGCCGCGGTGTTCGTCGACGGCCGATACCACCGGTATGTGGAGGAGAGCGCAAAGCTGCACGCCATCTTCGACTCGGTGACGCCGTTGGTCGAGGGGATCTCCCTCGACGAGGCGTTCCTGGACGTGACCGGGTCGCAGCAGCTGCTCGGGGACGGACCTTCCATCGCCGCGGCGATTCGCCGCAGAGTGGTCGACGAGCTCCGCCTCACCTGCTCGGTCGGAGTGGGGCGCTCCAAGCTGATGGCCAAGTTGGCCTCGAAGGTTGCCAAGCCGAAGGCGACGGCTTCCGGTATCGAGCCGGGCGCCGGCGTGGTGGTGGTCCCGGGTGACGACGAGCTCGCGTTCCTCCATCCCCTGCCCATCCGGGCGCTGTGGGGTGTCGGGCCGGTCACCGGGCGTCGGCTCAACGCTCTGGGGGTGCAGACGGTGGGGGAGATCGCCTCACTGCCTCCGAGCACGTTGGAGCGCTACCTGGGAGCAGCGGCAGGGGCCCACCTGGCCGCGCTCTCCCGCGGGGAGGATCTGCGTCCGGTGGTGGCCGACCACGCCGCCAAGTCGATCGGGCACGAGGAGACGTTCGCATCGGACCTCTGGAACCGCGACGACCTGCGCCGCCATCTGCTGCGGATGGTGGATGCCTCGGCCACGAATCTCCGCGGGTCCGGGCTGGCTGCCCGGACCATCACCGTGAAGCTCCGCTTCGCGGACTTCTCGCTGATCACGAGGTCCCACTCGATGGCGGTGCCGGTCGATGCCTCGCAGGCCATCGGAGCCGTGGCCGCGGCCCTGCTCGACTCGGTGGAGCTCGCCCAAGGCGTCCGACTGCTCGGAGTCAGCCTGTCGGGATTCGCCGATCCCGAGGTGGGGACACAGTTGAGCCTCGACCTCGGTGGCGACGGCACGGACCGGAACGACTTCCGGCCGGAGCCGGGCCACCCGGGCACGACCGGCCGGGGCCTCGACCACGATGGTGTCGCCGCTGGTGGACGGTCACGGCTGGAGGGGCCCGAGGCGGAGGATCGGCTGGCTCAGGCCCACGAAGAGGCGGGGCGGCTCCAGGAGTCCTGGGGCTCTGTCACCGCGGCGATCGACGCCATTCGTGCCCGGTACGGGGGAACCTCGGTGGGGCCGGCGTCACTGGTGGGATCCGGTGGGCCGGGGATCCGGCGCCGGGGAGAGGCCCAATGGGGCCCAGCTGCACCAGACCCCCCTGAATCCGATGGCGAGAGCCGGGGGACCTTGTAATATGGTGTTGATTGGCGATCAAGTGAATTGGCGATCAAGTAGTGCCCCGTGCGTTCCGATCCTTCGGATGTGCGATGTTTTTCGGTGAAGGTTGCGCGAGGATGAGATTGGTGATCACTCCTGAGTTCAACGACGGGTGGAGGGAACGAGACGTTGCCGCTGTCTGAGCACGAACAACGCATTCTGCATGAGCTGGAGCAGTCCCTCTACCACGAGGATCCCGACTTCGCGGAGCGGGTGCGGTCCGAGACGGTGTACCGGCATGCCGGGCGGTACTGCATCTGGTCCGCACTTGTCTTCCTGGCCGCACTGGTCTTCATGTTCTTCACCTTCTCGACCTCCGTGTTCCTCGGATTCGTGGGCGTCGTGGTGATGTTCCTGTCAGGAGTGGTGTTCGCCAACAACGCCCGACGGATGGGCAAGGCGGGTATCGACGACATCTCGCGGTCACTCCACAGCCGCAATCTCGGAAGCACCGCCCGCGATCCTCGCGACTGGATCCGTGGTCGCTTCCACCGCGACGACTGATCCGTCCGCTGCGGCGACATCTCCTGGGGGAGTGGTCGGGCCGGCAATGAGCACTGCACTCCTCTCCGACGACACACCCGTGGTGCTGGCCGTGGACATCGGCGGCACCAAGTTGGCGGCAGCGGTGGTGGACGGCGCGGGCCGGCTCCTCGATCAGGCCCGGGTCGACACGCCGTCCTCCGACGATCCGGAGCAGGTATTCGGGGCGTTGACCGCGGTCATCGGCAGGGTCCTCTCCGCGACGCCGCTCCAACCGGTCGTCTGTGGCGTGGGATGCGGGGGTCCGATGCAGTGGGGGGGTGAGGCCGTGAGCCCCCTGAACATCGGCGCGTGGCGCGGCTTTCCGCTCCGTAGCCGCCTGACCGAACTGGTGGGGCTCCCCGTTGCCGTCGACAATGATGCCAAGGCGCTGGCCCTCGGGGAGGGGTGGCTCGGCGCCGCCCGGGGTGTGCCCGATTACCTTGCCATTGTCGTATCCACGGGGGTCGGCGGGGGGATCGTGCTCGACAACCGGCTTCTCGATGGCCGCGCCGGCAATGCCGGTCACATCGGGCATGTCGTCGTCGAGCCGCAAGGCAGGGCGTGTGTGTGCGGCGGACGCGGTTGCCTCGAGGCCGAGGCCTCCGGCTCGTCGATCGAAGTGGCGACGGGCCTCCCCGCGTCGGAGGCCTCCGACGCGGTCCGCCGGCGGACGGGAACGTTGGTCGGGCGGGCAGCGGCATCGGTGGCCAACCTGCTCGATCTCGATCTTGCGGTGGTGGCCGGCTCGGTGGCCCTCGGATTCGGTGCGGTGTTCTTCGATGCCGCCCAGGAGGAGCTCGACCTCCGGTGCCACCTCGACTTCTCACGGTCGACCCGGATCGTCCCGGCAGGGCTGGGCGCCGACGGGCCGTTGACCGGCGCGGCGGCGGTCGGCCGACGCTCCGTGGCCGCGGCGCCCCATCGCGGGGAGGCGGCGTGAGGAACGACGCCGCTGCGAAGCCGAGCCCCGGCCCGGGCCCGCGCGCCGGCGCCCGTTCCGTCGTGGTGTGGGCGGTGCTCGTCCGACCGGACCTTTGGTGGACGGCGCTCTGCGCTTTCCGTCGCCTGGTCCCAGCGGGCTGGTGGCGGGCCGGACCCCACCTTCCGCTCCCCGACGGCCGACTGTGGGCGTTCCGCATGGTCACGGCATACGGGAACCCCGACGCGGTCCCCCGGGCCCCGGATGTGATCTCCTACCTCGAATGGTGTCGTTCCACAGCGCGGTCCCGCCTGGCGAACGGAAGGCGATCGTGACCGTCGGGGGGACAAACCGCTACGCCCCGAGCCGGCCAGGCTAATTTCCGCAACTATGGATCGACGGTCGAAGGCCGGGGCGAAGGCCGGGGCGAAGGGGGGGTCGAACAAGAGCTCGCCTCCCGAAGCCGGCGAGCCGGTGCGGTCGCCCATGTCCCCGTCCCGGCGGGCCCTGGTGCTCAATGCCACGTTCGAGCCACTGGGTATCGTCTCGTCCCGGCGGGCTGTGCTCCTCGTGCTCGACACCAAAGCGGAGCTCGTCCATGCCACCGAACGGGTGTTCCGGGCCGAGCGGATGAGCGTGCCGGAGCCTTCGGTGGTGCGGCTGGTCCGCTACGTGCACGTCCCCCTCCACTACCGGGTGGCGGTCAACCGCCGGACGGTCTTCGCCCGTGACGGTTCACGATGCCAGTACTGCGGGTCGGCGGCCGAGAACCTCGACCACGTCATCCCCAGGAGCAAGGGAGGCCCCCACACGTGGGAGAACGTGGTCGCGGCCTGTCGGCGTTGCAACACACGCAAGGAGGACCGGCTGCCCCATGAGGCCGGGATGGTCCTGCGCTGCACACCGGTCGCCCCCCGGCACCGGGTGCAGTTGCTGGCCCTGTGCGGTGGGGCCGGCGAGGAGTGGGGCACCTACCTCGGCTCCCCCCTTTCCGATCGGGGCCAGTTGACGGCGTGAGTCTCGGGGGACCCAGGGCCCCGCACCGGGGCATCCACTGGAGCCGGCGGACGGTTCCGGTCGGTACCATCCCGAGGTCCGCAGCGAGCCCGACAGGAGTGTGAACCGGTGACCGGTGGCTGGAGGATCGACGAGCGGAAGGGGGCGGCATCGGAGCTCCACGCCTCGTGGCCGGCTGTCGACGCTGCCCCCGGGGTCCGCGCGGTGGCGCTCTGCCGGGTGACGGCTCCGGCCGTCGTGCTCGGCTCGACCCAGTCGGAGTCGGTCGTCGACCGTCGGCGGGCCGGCGCCGCGGGCATCTCGGTGGCCCGGCGCCGATCGGGTGGGGGTGCCGTGCTGGTCACCGCCGACGACCCGGTGTGGATCGATGTCTGGATCCCCTCCGGCGACCCACTCTGGCACGCAGACGTCGAGCGGGCCTTCGACTGGATCGGAAGCGCCTGGGCCTCTGCCCTCGGCAGCGCGGGCCTCGAGGGGCTGTCCGCCCACCGGGAGGGCTCGGCGGCGTGCACCCGGTGGTCCAAGCTGGTCTGCTTCGGGGGAGTCGGAGCCGGCGAGGTGGTCACCGGGGACGGGCGCAAGATCGTGGGACTCGCCCAACGCCGAAATCGCCACGGAGCCTGGTTCCACGGGGCCTGCGTGCTCCGTTGGGATCCGGCGCTCCTCGTTGACCTCTTGGATCTTCCCGAGGCCGAACGGAACGAAGCGACGGCGGATCTCGCTGCCGCCGTGGCCGGTGTGGCCGACCTCGTGGAGGCGGCGGGTGGCACCGCACCTGATGCCTCCACGGTCGCAGCTTGGCTGATCGCCGCGCTGCCCTGACCCCGGACGCCGCCAAGGGTACTCCTCGTCCCCGTGGCGAGCACCGCCCCCCGGCGGTGCGCGCCGGTCGATGCGCCCCGATCCGATCGCCGCGTCCCGACCCGGGGACCCGCGCTGCCTGATTGGTCGGATTCGGCGCCCAAGTGGTTGACGGGTGGGGGATAGGGGAATAGAGTGGCGCAAAGTGGTGTGAAAGGGAGGGATCTGAACGGTCAGATCCTGGGCACTGCGGGGAGCATTGTGGGAGCAATCACCAGTGGCACGGTTCTTCGGCAGGTACGAGCACTCGCTCGACGACAAGGGAAGGGTGATCCTCCCGGCCAAGTTCCGCGGTCAGTTCGAACACGGGGGCTATCTGACCGAGTACCAGGACGGGTGCTTGTCGCTGTGGACTCCGGACGAATTCGAGCTGCAGATGGAGTCGATGCTGCAGCGGGCCAACTCGGGGAGGAGCGATCGGAACCTGGTGCGCCTGTGGGCGTCGACATCCCACGAGTTGGAGATCGACAGGCAGGGGAGGATGGCCATTCCGGCTCGTCTGCGCGAGTACGCCGGCCTGGTGGGCGACGTCCTGGTGCTCGGAGCGATCGACCGGGTCGAGCTGTGGAATCGGGACTCCTGGGACGAGAAGGTCCTGCCCGAAGAGGAACGTCTCACACAGGGCGACGACGGTTGAGTGACGCGGTGCGCCTGCATGTCGTGCGACACGGATCCGATGGAGCGGCCGAGGGTGGCCCTGGTGCCGGTGCCGCCAGCTCGACCGCCGACCACGGACTCCGCGGCGTCGATGGCCGGAACGGATCGGACAGCTCGGATAAAACGGATGGAAGGAGCCCCATCAGAAGGATCACCACATCGGCCCTGTTCACACAGGTCAGGCCCGCTGTCGACTTTTCGGGTTCCCCGAGCCGCCCGACGCCTTACCAATCGGGGTTGGCCGCGGTGGCCCGTCACGATGTTCACATCGAACGCGTCTGGCCCATGCGCAGTCCCTCGACCGGATCGCTGGAAGAATCCTCCTCCGCCTACTTCCAGAGTGATCGTCGCGGCACTCCACCCGCTGGCATCGTGCCGGTCGGGGGACTGCGGATGAGCCAGGCATTCCCCCACGAGCCCGTGATGGCCTCCGAAGTGGTCGACCTGTTCGCGCCGGTACCGCCGGGCCTGGTCGTCGACGCCACCCTGGGAGGTGCCGGTCACGCCGCCGCCCTGCTACGCGCCCATGCCGGGATCCAACTGCTCGGGATCGACCGTGATCCGGCCGCAGTCGCCGCGGCAGGCGATGTCCTGGCACCGTTCGGGCCCCGGGCCATGGTCCGCTGGTCGCGCTTCGATGCGTTGGCCCAGGTGGTCCGTGAGGTCCAGGCCGAGCTCGGGACGCCCCCCGAGGAACGGGGTCTCAGTGGCGCCCTGTTCGACCTCGGCGTCAGCTCGCCGCAACTCGATGTGGCCGAACGTGGCTTCTCCTATCGGCGCGACGCCGCCCTCGACATGAGGATGGACCCGACCTCGGGGCGGACCGCCGCCGACGTGGTGAACGAGTTCGACGAGCAGGACCTGGTCGAACTCTTCGCCGAGAACGGCGAGGTACGGTTCGGCCGCCGCATCGCCCGTGCGATCATCGCGGCGCGGCCGGTGACGACGACCGGCCAATTGGCCGATGTGGTCCGAGCGGCGATCCCGGCAGCCACCCGGCGAACCGGGGGCCACCCGGCGCGTCGTGTGTTCCAGGCCATCCGGATCGCCGTCAACGAAGAGCTGGACCAACTGGGCAGCGCTCTCGACGATGCGCTGGCCCTGCTCCGGCCCGGTGGTCGGTGCGTGGTGATCGCCTACCACTCCGGAGAGGACCGCCTGGTGAAGACCGCGTTCACCCGGGCCGCCACCGACAACTGCCAGTGCCCACCCGGTCTCCCTTGCGTGTGCGGTGCCGATCCGCAGTTCCGCCTGGTGGTAAGGGGTTCGCGGCGTCCCACGAGCGACGAGATCGAGCGGAACCGGCGCGCCGATGCCGCCCGATTACGGGTGATCGAGCGGCTGTCCGCAACGTCAAGCCCCTCGGAGTCCAGTGGCGAGGTGGCGTGATGGCGCCGCCGGCCACTGCCGCCGCCCGGCGCTCCACCGCCCGGACCCAACCCCGCCCGGCGCCGTCGGGCCCGAGGCGGCCACCGCTGCGGATCTTCGAGCCGGCGCCGCGTCGGCGACCCGGGATCCGCCTGGTCCGCCGGCCGACGATGTGGATCTCCGGCATCCTCGTGGTCGGGAGCCTCCTGGCCGTCGTGGCCGGTGACGCCATGGTGGCCCAGGGGCAAGTCCGGCTGTCCACCACCCAGGCCGAGGTGACGGCAGCGGTCACCGCCCAGAAGACACTGCAGAGCGCGGTGGCCGAGATGTCCGCCCCGACCCGGGTCGTCTTCCAGGCGGAGAACCAGCTGGGCATGGTGGCACCGGCGCAGGTGGTCGATCTCCCCGAGGTACCGCTCGATGTGCCCCTACCGACCCCGCAGACGGCGCCGCTCCCCGGGGCTGCCCCGGCCGGGGCGGCTGCCGCAGCCGGTGCCACGACGCCGGCATCCACCGGCACCGCCGGTTCGACCACCACCACCCCGGCCACGCGGTGAGCCCCTCGGTGCTCCTGGGTCGGCGCGCACGCGCCATGCGCCTGGTGCTGGTCCTGGTCTTCGCGGCCCTGGTCCTCCGCCTCGTCGCCGTCCAGGAGTTCTCGCACCAGCACTACGCAGCGTTGTCGGCATCCGAGCTGACCCAGACGGTGACGGTTCCGGCCGTCCGTGGAGGCGTCTACGACCGGAACGGCGAGGTGCTGGCCGAGACGGTGACCAAGCAGACCGTGGTGGCCGACCCCCTCCTGATCACCCACCCGGCACCCATCGCCGCCGCCTTGTCACCGGTGCTCGGGGTGCCCACCGACCAGCTGCGCGCCGAGCTCACCGAGAACTCAGGCTTCGTCTACCTGGCCCATCGGGTGTCCGACGCGGTCGCCGCCAAGGTGACCTCACTCAACCTGACGGGCATCAACCTGATTCCGGAGACCCAGCGGGTCGAGCCCGACGGGCTGCTGGCCCAACCGGTGATCGGGTCGGTGGGGTATGACGGCAACGGATCCGGGGGCCTGGAGTACCAGTACCAGTCGCTCCTGGCTGGCAAGGCCGGAACCAAGAGCCTGCTGGAGGCGCCCGATGGGGTCACCCTTCCGGGTAGCACCGGCGCCGCCGTGGCCGCCGTGCCGGGCAGCGGGCTGGAGCTGACCCTCGACGAGTCGGTCCAGTACATCGCCGAACAGGCGCTCGGGGCCGAGATCGTCGCCTCCCATGCCCAGGGCGGCACGGCAGTGGTGATGGATGTCAAGACGGGGGACATCCTGGCCATGGCCGACCTCCAGGCAACGTCGAGCACATCGGGATCATCTTCGGGAGCCGCCGGAAGCGGCACGTCGGCCGCGGACACGTCGGGCCCGACGCTGGTCTCCTCGGCGACCACCCTCCCCCCAGGCGTGGAGCAGGCTCCCTCCAACACGGCGGTGACCAAGGTCTACGAGCCCGGATCCGTGTTCAAGCTGGTTACCTTCTCGGCGGCGCTCGCCTCAGGCCACATCACCCCGAACCAGGTGGTGCAGGTCCCCGGCTCACTCCCGATGGGGCAGTATACGTTCCACGATGCCGAAGCTCACGGGACGGAAAGTCTGACGGCGACCTCCATCCTGGCCCAGTCCTCCAACATCGGGACCATCGAGGTGGCCGAGGGGCTCGGGGAGAGTCGTCTCCTCGCGCAGATCGGCAACCTCGGATTCGGGAAGCCGACCGGCCTGGACTTCCCCGGTGAATCGGAGGGGCTGGTCCCGGGCCCGGCTGCGTGGACCGGCACCTCGATCGGCTCCACCCCGATCGGCCAGGATGACGCGGTGACCGCCCAGCAAATCCTCGATGCCTACAACGCGGTGGCCAACAGCGGCGTCTACGTCGCTCCCCGGCTGGTCCGGGGCGCGGTCAGCCCGTCGGGTTCGGTCACCGCTGCACCACCCTCGCCGACCCGCCGGGTGATCGACCCGACCACCAACGCCGAGCTGGTGTCGATGCTCGAGGCGGTGGTCTCGACCGGCACGGGCACCAGCGCAGCCATCGACGGGTACACCGTGGCCGGCAAGACCGGTACCGCCCAGATCCCCGATCCCAATCACCTGGGGTACATCCCCGGCGCGTACGTCGGGTCGTTCGCCGGCTTCGCCCCGGCCGAGCACCCGGTCCTCTCGGCGATCGTGGTCCTCGACCATCCCACCCCCATCTACGGTGGGGCCGTGGCGGCTCCGGTCTTCTCGACGATCATGGCCTACGCCCTGCACCATTACGGCATCCCGACCACTGCAGCCGCCACGACCTCGGCATCAAGTACGGCCGTCGGCAGCACGGGTACCATCACCGTGCCGGCCGGAGCTGTCACGGAAGGGCCGTAGGTGGCCTCGGACGGGAGCCGGCCGACACCTCCCAGCCCTCGGAACCCCTGGAACACCCACCTGTGCTGATGACCAAGTTGATCAAGGACATCGACGTGGTCGGCGTGCGCGGCGAACCAGCCACCACCGACGTGTCCTCGATCGAGTTCGACAGCCGCCGGGTGGCGCCCGGTGCGCTCTTCTGCTGCGTGCCGGGGGAGCGGACCGACGGCCACCTCCATGCCGCCGACGCAGTCGAGAACGGCGCGACCTCCCTCCTCTGCGACCGGTTCCTCGATCTCGAGGTGACCCAGGTGAGAGTGGCCCCGGGTGCGGTCCGGCCGGCCATGGCAGAAGTGGCCTCGGCGTTCTACGACCACCCGTCCCGGGCCTTGGCCACGGTGGGCGTCACCGGCACCAACGGCAAGACCACAGTGACCCAGCTGGTCCGCTCGGTCCTCGACTGCGCCGGGAGGCCGACCGGCGTGATCGGCACGCTCGAGGGCGAACGGACCACGCCGGAGGCGCCGGTGCTCCAGCGACTGCTGGGCGAGCTCCGCGATGAGGGTCGCACCGCCGTCGCCATGGAGGTGTCCTCGCACGCGTTGACACAACACCGGGTCGACGGCATCGTCTTCGACGTAGCCGCCTTCACCAACCTCAGCCGCGAGCACCTCGACCACCACCGCACGATGGAGGAGTATTTCGAGGCCAAGGCCGGCCTCTTCGACCGGTCGAGGTCCAAGCTGGCGGTCGTCAACGTGGACGATCGCTGGGGCCTGCGGCTCGCCGGGGAGTTGGCGGGAGCGGACGTCGTCCCGGTGCGCCGGTCGGACGCCGAGGATGTCGTGCTCTCGGTGGGGTCCTCCTCGTTCCGCTGGCGGGGGGTCCCGGTGACGCTGCCGCTCTCGGGGATCTTCAACGTCGACAATGCACTGCTGGCAGCAGCCATCGCCACCGCCCTCGGGGTCGATGACGAGCAGGTGGCCGAGGGCCTCGGCGTTGCGCCGGTCCTTCCCGGGCGCATGGAGGTGGTTTCGGCCGGAGCGCCGTTCGTGGTGATCGTCGACTATGCGCACACGCCTGCCGGGCTCGAAGAGGCGCTGCGCGCTGCCCGCGGGCTGGCCGGATCCGGGCGGGTGATCTCCCTGTTCGGGTGTGGCGGCGACCGCGACCGGGGCAAGCGCCCGGAGATGGGTGCCGCAGCCGCCCGGTGGTCCGACGTGGTCGTCCTGACCTCCGACAATCCGCGATCCGAGGACCCGGCGGCCATCATCGACCAGGTGCGGGCCGGCATCGGCGCCGGGGTGGACCTCGTGGTCGATCCCGACCGCGGCCACGCGATCGTGGTGGCGGTGGGCCTGGCCCGGGCCGGGGACGTGGTGGTCCTGGCCGGCAAGGGTCACGAGACCACCCAGACGGTGGGGGGGCAGCTCCTGCCGTTCGACGACCGGGCCGAGGCACGGCGGGCGCTCGACGGCCGATTCGGCGGTGGGGTCCGATGATCTCCCTGATGACCTCGGGCGGCATCGCGTTGTGGGTGGCCGTCCTCTCCACCCCGCTGCTCATCCGTTGGCTGGTGAAGAACAACATCGGCCAGCAGATACGTGAAGACGGCCCCCAGGTGCACATCGCCAAGGCCGGCACCCCCACCATGGGCGGCATCGCGATCGTGGCCGCCGTGATCGTGGGCTATCTGGCCGCCCACGCCATCCCGGACGTGACCTTCTCGCCCTCGGGCGCCCTGATCATGATGACCGTGCTCGGCGCCGCGCTGATCGGCTTCGCCGACGATTGGATCAAGGTGCGGCACCGTCGGAGCCTGGGGCTGAACAAGCGGACCAAGTTCGGGGCGCAGATCGGGCTCGGGCTGACCTTCTCCCTGTTGGCCGTGTACTGGGCCCATGCGGCGACCACCCTGTCGTTCACCCGCTACAACTCGATCGGCCTCCACCTGGGTACCGCGGTGTGGGTGGTGTGGGCCACCGTGATCATCGCGGCAGCCGCCAATGCGGTGAACCTCACCGACGGCCTCGACGGACTGGCCGCCGGGTCGTCCACCTTCTGCTTCGCCTGCCTGGCCATCATCGGGTACTGGCAGTACCGGCACTTCCCCATCTACCACGTGGGCGATGCCCTCGACCTGGCTCTCGCCTCCGTGGCGCTGGCCGGTGCCTGCATCGGGTTCCTCTGGTGGAACGCCGCCCCGGCCAGGATCTTCATGGGGGACACGGGCTCGCTGTCGATCGGGTCGGGCCTGGCCGCGCTCTGCCTCCTGATGAACCTGGACCTGCTGCTGCCCATCATCGGCGGACTGTTCGTCATCGTCACGCTGTCGGTGGTGATCCAGGTGATCAGCTTCCGGGTCTTCCACAGGCGGGTGTTCCTCATGGCACCGCTCCACCACCACTTCGAACTGCTGGGATGGCCCGAGACCACGGTCATCGTGCGCTTCTGGATCCTGGCCGGCCTGTTCTCCGCCCTGGGCCTCGGCATCTTCTACGGGGACTTCCTGTCGGTGGCGAAGGTCGCATGAGGCGGGCGGCCCGAGTCGTGCCGGTGCCCAGCCTCCACCACTGGAGGGCTCTGGTGGTGGAGGCTATGGGGATGGAACGGGCAGAACCGCGGTCGAAACCGGCGGCCACCGTCGCGTCGGCCGCCCGAGGAGTGCGCCGTGGCTGAGCGATCCGCGTCGCCGCGGACCATGACCCGGGGGCGCCATCCCTCGAGTCCTGCACCCGGCGCCCCGCCGCGGCCGGCGAACCGGCGGGCCCCAGCGGCCGGGCGGAGGTCGGCCGGCCCGAAGCCGACGCCGCGGCCTGCTGCGGTGCACCGGCTGGCCCGTCTGCACACCGCCACCTCACTGGCCGTCCTGGTGGGGATCCTGTGCGCATTCGGCCTGATCATGGTGGGCTCGGCGTCACCGATCATCTCTCTCGGACTGTACGGCTCGCCCTGGGCCATCCTGATCCGCCAGGCGATGTGGATGGGTGTGGGCCTCGGGGCGTTGCTGGCCTGCTCGCGGGTGGACTACCGCAGATGGCGCTCCATCCGGGGTCCGCTGGTGATCGTCACTCTCGGACTGCTGGTCCTCGTGCTCGTGCCCCATCTGGGGGTCGCTGCCGGTGGGTCGTCCCGGTGGATCGGTTTCGGCGAGCTCCGCCTGCAGCCCTCGGAGCTGATGAAGCTGGCCATGGCCGTGTTCGCCGCCGACCTCCTCGCCCGCCGGGCCGATCGGACCGCGGATCCGAAGATGGTCCTCGTGCCGGTCCTGGCCGTGCTGGGGATCTCCTCGGTCCTGATCCTGAAGCAACCGGACATGGGGACCGCCCTCGTCCTGTGCTGCATCGCATTCGGCATCCTCTTCATGGGCGGCGTGCCCATGGGCCCCATCGTGAAGGTCCTGCTCGGCTTCGGTGCACTGGCCGTCGTGGTCGGCCTCGCCGATCCGTATCGGCGCGACCGCATCCTGTCCTTCCTCAACCCCGGCGCCAACAAGTCGGGTTCCGGCTACCAGGTGTGGCAGTCGCTGATCGGCCTGGGGTCGGGACATCTGTTCGGCCTCGGACTGGGCGGGGGGCGCCAGAAGTGGGGCCTGTTGCCCAACGCCCACACCGACTTCATCTTCTCCGTGGTGGGCGAAGAGCTCGGGTTGATCGGGGCCGTCCTCGTCCTGGCCCTGTTCTTCGCCGTGGCCTGGTTCGGTTTCCGGGCTGCCACAAGTGCCCCGGACCGCTTCGGAAGCCTCCTTGCGGTCGGGGTGACCATCTGGATCACCAGCCAGGCCGTCATCAACATCGGGGCGGTGGTCGGGGTGCTGCCGGTCACCGGTATCCCCCTGCCGTTCATCTCCTTCGGCGGATCGTCGCTGGTGGTCACCATGGCTGCCGTCGGGATCCTGCTCAACATCGCCGCCCAGGATCGCTCGGCACACACGGTTCCGCACCTCCGGCGGCGGGCCTCCCACACGTGAGCGGTGCGCGGTTCGCTCTGGTGGCCGGAGGTGGGACCGCAGGCCACCTCCAGCCGGCACTTGCCATCGCCGAGGCGCTGGTCGATGCAGGGCACGATCGGGGCACCATCGAGTTCGTGGGATCCGAACGGGGGCAGGACCGTGCCACGCTGGAGGGCCGGGGGTTCCCGTTCACCCTCCTGCCCGGTCGGGGCATCGTCCGCAGCCTGAGCCTCCGGGATCTCCTGCGCAATCTCGGCTCGCTCTGGGAGCTGGGCATCGCCGTGGTGGGGGGGTTCCGCGTCATGGCCCGAGCCCGACCCCGGGTGGTGGTGTCCGTCGGTGGCTATGCCAGCCTGGCCGCCTCGCTGGCCGCGGTGCTACGGCGGGTGCCCCTGGTGCTGGTGAACGTCGATGCGGTGCCCGGGGCGACCAACCGGCTGTTCGGCCGCTTCGCTCGGGCCAGTGCGACTGGGTGGGAGGGGACCCCACTCCCACGGGCGGTGGTCACCGGCACGCCGGTGCGACCGGAGATCGCCGCCGTGCGGCGGGGGCCGGAGGACCGCCGGTCCGCCCGTCGCCTGCTGGGGCTGCCGGAGGACCGTCCCACGGTGGCCGTGTTCGGCGGTTCCCTCGGGGCACGCAGCATCAACGACGCAGCAGCCGCGTTGGCCGAGCGTTGGAGCGGGCGCGGCGACCGGTCGATCTACCACATCGTGGGCCGGCGCGACTGGGAGCGGTACGAAGGCCGGGCCGCCGGCGCAGGGGGCAGGGGCGGGTCGGCGAACGGGGTCCTGTCCGTGACGCGGGTGCCCTACGAGGAGCGGATGGCCGCCGTCTACTCGGCGGCCGATGTGGTGGTGTGCCGGTCCGGGGCGATGACCGTGGCCGAGTTGGCGGTGGCCGGCGTCCCGTCGATCCTGGTGCCGCTCCCCGGAGCTCCTGGCGATCACCAGACCGCCAATGCCCGGGTGCTCGAGGCGGCGGGGGCGACCGTGGTCTTGGCGGACGCCGACTGCCACGGGGACGCGCTGGCCGAGGAGCTCGACCTGCTGCTCGCCGACCCCTGCGCTCTCGATGCCATGGGTCGTGCGGCGGCGTCCCTCGGGCGCAGGGATGCCGCCGCCGCCGGGGCAAGGGTGGTCGAAGCCTGTGCCCGGTCTGTCCCCGGGGAGGGTGCGGCGTGAGCGCCGCTGGTCCAGGGACCGGGACGCTTGGAGACCTGTCGGAGCCCATCCACGTGCATGTGGTGGGCATCGGGGGCGCCGGCATGAGCGCCATCGCCACCGTGCTGCAGGCCATGGGTCACACGGTCACCGGCAGCGACCTGAAGGACTCCGCCGTCACCGACCGGCTGAGGCGCTCCGGCATCAACGTGGCCATCGGCCACCAGGCGGGCAACGTCGGGACAGCTGATGCGCTGACGTTGTCCTCGGCGGTTGCCGAGGACAACCCCGAGGTGATGGAGGCCCGTCGCCGCGGCGTGCCGGTGCTGCCCCGGGCACAGACCCTGGCCGCCATCACCGCGCTGCGCCGATGCATCGCCGTGGCCGGGACGCACGGGAAGACCACCACCGCATCGATGCTGGCCCTGATCCTGGTGGAGGCCGGGTTGCGGCCCTCGTTCCTCATCGGAGGGGAGGTCAACGAGATCGGCACCAACGCGGTGTGGGACAGCGGCGAGTGGATCGTGGTCGAGGCCGACGAGAGCGACGGCACCTTCCTGTCGCTGGTTCCTGACATCGCCATCGTCACCAATGTCGAAGCGGACCATCTCGACCACTACGGGACATTCGCCGCGATGCGGGCCGCGTTCGAGGAGTTCGTGGCATCCGCCCGCTCCCGCCGGGTGGTGGGCGGGGACGACCCGGTGGCTGCGGAGATCGGGCGGGCAACCGGCGCCGACGTGGTCGGCACCACGGCGGAGAGCGCCTTCCGGATGATCGACCTCGATCTGGCCCGCAGCTCGTTGTCGTTCGAGCTGTGGGCACCGGGCGGCACCGACCTGGGACGGCTGGTCGTGCCGGTCCCCGGGCTCCACAACGCCAAGAACGCAGCGGTGGCGGCAGTGGCCGCCCTGGCCGCCGGGGTCCCGTTCGACGCAGCGGCGAGGGCCCTGGCCCGTTTCGCCGGCGTGGCCCGCCGCTTCGAGTTCCGGGGCTCGGTCGGCGGGGTCACCTTCGTCGACGACTACGCACACCTGCCGAGCGAGGTGCAGGCAGCTCTGGCCGCTGCCCGCAACGGCGACTGGCGGAGGGTGGTCGCCGTGTTCCAACCCCACCGCTACAGCCGGACCGCCGAGCTGTGGGCCGAGTTCGGCACCGCGTTCGGGGACGCCGACGTGGTCGTGGTGGCCGACGTCTATGGTGCCGGTGAAGCGCCGGTGCCCGGAGTCTCCGGCCGGCTGGTGGCCGACGCCGTCCGCCGTTCAGTGCCCCAGATGCCCGTGTACTACGTGGCCGGTCGCGGGGACCTGGGTCGGACGGTCGGCGCGCTCCTGGAGCCCGGGGACCTGTGCTGCACCCTCGGAGCCGGCGACCTCACTTCGCTCCCGGACGAGCTGCTGTCCGCACCGGTGTGGGCGAGCGGGGGATGACCACGACACCGGGCGACCTGGATGCCGTCGGGCAGGCCCTGGGACCCCTGGCCCGCCGCCACCACCCGCTGGGTGCCCTGACCACCTATCGGGTGGGAGGTAGCGCCGCCCTGTTCGTGGAAGCCGATGACGAGGCCCGACTGGTGGCCGTGGGGCACGCGCTGGCCGGCCGGAACGTGCCGGTGCTGGTGGTGGGGCGCGGCTCAAACCTCCTCGTCGCCGACCGCGGCTTCGACGGCCTGGCGGTCTCCCTCGGAGCCGGATTCGAGACCCTGTCCATCGAGGGGACCCACGTTCGTGCCGGCGCCGCTCTCAGCCTGCCGGTGCTGGCCCGGCGGACCGCAGCAGCCGGGCTCCACGGGCTGGAGTGGGCGGTCGGGGTTCCCGGGTCGGTCGGCGGGGCGATCCGGATGAACGCGGGGGGGCACGGTTCGGACACCGCCGCCACCCTGGTCCGCTACCGATGGGTGGATCTGGCCACGGGGACGGCCCACGGGGCGCCGGCCGAGCGCCTCGGTGCCGGCTACCGGCACACCTCCGTAGCCCCCACCGAGATGGTCACCGAGGGCACCTTCCGCCTCGAGGCCGGTGACCCGGCCACCGCCCGGGCCACCATCGACGAGATCGTGCGGTGGCGCCGGGCCAACCAACCCGGGGGCAGCAACGCCGGATCGGTGTTCACCAATCCGCCCGGAGACTCGGCGGGAAGGCTCATCGAGGCCTGCGGGCTGAAGGGCACCCGCATGGGCACGGCCGAGGTGTCGACCAAGCACGCCAACTTCATCCAGGCCGACCAGGGCGGCTCCGCCGACGACGTGAGGCGGCTGATCGACCACGTGCGGGCCACCGTTGCCGCCGCCACGGGAGTGACGTTGCACACCGAGGTGCAGATGGTCGGCTTCGACGACCTCGCGGAGCGTGTCAGGTGACGCCCCCCGCACGCTCTGCGATGGACGCTCCCCGGTCGATCGACCCGAGGATCCGCCAGCGGCGCCAGGAGATCGAGCGCAGCCGGGGCCGTCGCCGCATGCGACGGATCGTGGTGGTGGTCGTGGCGCTGGCCTTGGTGGTCGGTGCCGTGACCCTGTTGCACACCCGGTGGTTCAGCGCCCGCGTCATCACGGTGACGGGCACGCATCCACACACCAGCGATGCCGCCGTCGTGGCTGCGGCCGGCCTGGACCGTCACCCGCCGCTGATCGGAGTGGACCCGGGGACCACCGCCGGCCGGGTGGAGGCGCTGCCGTACATCGCCACGGCCAAGGTGCACCGGCACTGGCCCGACGGGGTGGAGATCCAGGTCACCGAGCGGGTGCCGGTGGTGCAGATGGCCGGCCCGGGTACGTCATGGTCCACGTTGGACGGCAACGGCCGGACTCTGCAGGTCCAACCGGGACGGACGACGGGCCCGATCGTGCTCATCGTGCACACCTCCGACGGGGGGGTGCCCCCGTCACCTGTCGGCGACGCGCTCCCCACTACCGCATCGGCCGGCCTGGCCGTGTCCCGCACGCTGCCGCCGGCCTTCGCGGCCCAGGTGGTGTCGGTGACGGAAGCGCCGGATCAGACCGTCTCCCTTGCCCTCACCTCGGGGATCACCGTCCAGATGGGGACGGCCAGCGACCTCCCGAGCAAGTACGAAGACGTGGCCGCCATCATCGCCCACGCCTCCCTGCGTGGCGCCACCACCATCGACGTCACCGTGCCCCAATCGCCGACGGTGGGCGGCTGAAGGGGCCGGGCCGACGCCCCGGCCGGGCCCACCGGACCCTTCGAGGCGTCCCCTGCGTGTCGTCGGTGCTTGACCGGATACTCGGCTGACCGTATCGTTGTCACGAACTCGCAGGTTGGAACGGTTTCAACCTTTGGTCGAGGGTAAGGGATTCCATGACCGTTCCGGCGCAGAACAACTATTTCGCCGTCATCAAAGTGGTGGGAGTGGGTGGAGGTGGCGTCAACGCCGTCAACCGCATGATCGATGCGGGCCTTCGCGGGGTCGAGTTCATCGCCACGAACACCGATGCCCAGGCCCTGCTGATGAGCGATGCCGATCTCAAGCTGGACATCGGACGCCAGCTGACCCGGGGGTTGGGAGCGGGGAGCGATCCCGAGGTCGGGCGCCTGGCCGCCGAGGAGCACCGATCGGAGATCGAAGAGGCGCTGAAGGGCGCCGACATGGTCTTCATCACCGCCGGCAAGGGCGGTGGGACCGGAACGGGCGCGGCCCCGGTGGTGGCGGAGATCGCCAAGGGTCTCGGGGCACTCACCATCGGCGTGGTCACCCGCCCCTTCACCTTCGAGGGAAGGCGTCGCTCCGTCCAGGCCGAACAGGGCATTCAGAACCTGAAGGAGAAGGTCGACACCCTCATCATCATCCCCAACGACCGTCTGCTCACCGTCTCCAACGAGAAGACGTCCATGGTCAATGCGTTCAAGATGGCCGACGAGGTGCTCATGCAGGGCGTCCAGGGGATCACCAGCCTGATCACCGTGCCCGGACTGATCAACACCGACTTCGCCGACGNNTGCGCGAGAAGGTGGACACCCTCATCGTCATCCCCAACGAGCGCCTGCTCTCGATCTCGAACGAGCACACGTCGATGGTCGAGGCGTTCTCGATGGCCGACGAGGTGCTGCTGCACGGCGTCTCGGGCATCACCGACCTCATCAACGTGCCCGGCCTCATCAACACCGACTTCGCCGACGTGAAGATGATCATGGCCAACGCAGGCACGGCCATCATGGGGATCGGCTCGGCCACCGGGGAGGGTCGGTCGGTCAATGCGGCTCGGGCGGCGATCACCAGCCCACTGCTCGAGGCCTCCATCGAGGGGGCACGCGGCATCCTGCTCAACATCGCAGGCGGTCCAGACCTGGGCCTGTTCGAGGTCAACGAGGCAGCGGAGATCATTCACGGGGTGGCCCATCCCGATGCCAATATCATCTTCGGCAGTGTGATCGACGAAGCCATGGGGGAAGAGGTCAGGGTCACCGTCATTGCCGCCGGATTCGAACGGTGGGAGGCGCCGGCCCGCGGCGGCGCCGCGCATGTGGAGTCCACCGGACGCGAGGAGACCCGGAGCCGTGTACTCGGGGTGGAGACCGCGCACGAGGACATCTTCGCCGCGCCGAAGGAGGAGGACCTCGACCTGGGTGACGACGAATTCGACGTGCCCTCGTTCCTTCGCTGACCCCGGGCGTCGCCTCGATCCGGCTGACCGGGGGCATCCATGCGGCGTGGAGTGACGGGTCGTGGGGTGATCTCCGGCCAACGGCTGTCGAACCGGTCGGGGGGAGCGGGCTGGCCCGGTTGGCCTTCGAGGTGACCCATCGGGGAGCGCACCCCGCGCTGATCGACGAGGTCCACTGGCTGCAGCAGGTGCACGGGGCCACGGTGGTCCGGGCCGGCTCCGACACCCGGGCGGCCAGACCGGCCGACGGGGCGGCCCGGACGATCACCGCTGCTTTCGCCGGGCAGGGCGACGCCCTGGTGTCGTCGGCGCCGGCGGCCTGCCTGGCGGTGCTCACCGCCGACTGCGCCCCGGTCGCGCTAGGGAGCGGGGAAGGGGTCTTCGCCGCCGTCCACGCAGGATGGCGGGGGTTGATGGAGGGGGTCGTGCAAGAGGCCGTAGGCGCAATGCGGGCGATGGGAGCCACCGATGTGGTCGGTGCGCTCGGCCCGTGCATCCACCCCGGGTGCTACGAGTTCGGCGAGGACGACTTGGCCCGGGTGGTCGGGCGCTACGGGTCGGGCGTCCGTGGCGGCACGGCGGCCGGCCGGCCGGGACTCGACCTCCCCGCCACGGTTTCGGCAGCCTTGGCCGCCAGCGGGGCGAGGGAGATCCCGGGGATGGGAGCCTGCACCGCATGCTCACCGGGGTACTTCTCGCACCGGGCCAGGGGCGACGCCGGGCGCCAGGCTCTGCTCGTGTGGACGTCCGACGGGACGCCCGTCGGATGACGCCGGCGCCTGGTGGGATCGAGCCGATCGGGTTCACCGAGCGACTCGACGGCATCCGACGCCGGATCGCCTCGGCGTCGGATGACCCCGCCTCGGTCCGGCTGGTGGCGGTGACCAAGGGGTTCGGCGTGGACGCTGTCCGGACCGCCCTTGATGCCGGGCTGACCGACATCGGCGAGAACTATGCGGACGAACTGGTTGCAAAGGTCCGCGAACTGGCGGCGGGCCCGGAGGCCGGTGCCGGCGAGGTGGTGGGCGAGATCGCAGCGGAAGCCGCAGGCCAGGCCGTCGTGCCGGCAACTGGGGGGCGGCCGGAACCGGTGTGGCACTTCCTCGGGGCCATCCAGCGCAACAAGGTCGCCCGGCTCGCCCCGGTGGTGTCCTGCTGGCAGGCGGTCTCTCGTGTGGAGGAGGGTCGGGCCATCGCCAAGCGCCGGCCCGGTGCCATGGTTCTCGTCCAGGTCGACGTGGCCGGGCTGGCAGGCCGGGGCGGAACTCCGCCCGACCAGGTCGAGGGGTTGGTGGCGGCGCTGAGGGACGAGGATCTCGACGTCGCCGGCCTGATGGCAGTGGGACCCCCCGGACCGCCGGAGCAGGCGCGAGCCGGGTTCCGGCTGGTCTCCATCCTGGCGGACCGGCTCGATCTTGCCGTTCGGTCCATGGGCATGTCGGACGATCTCGAAGTGGCGGTGTCCGAGGGCTCGACCATGGTCCGGCTCGGCCGTGCCCTGTTCGGCCAACGGCCCCCCAGGCCGGGGCACGCGGAGACGCCCCCCGGGCCCCCCCGGACCCCGATGACGGCTGCCGGGGCGCACCGGGCCGGCTGGGGGAGCGTCCAGGCGTTCTGGGGGCCGGATCCCGCGCTCCACCCGCTGGCGATGCCACGCACTACGCTGTGAACGGGAGGAACCGATGGCAGCTTCGTTTATGAAAAAGACCATGGCATATCTGGGCCTTGTCGACGACGACTACGACGACTACGACGACTACGACTCGAGGTCACCGACGGCTGTCGGTCGGGCGACCCAGCGGTCCGTCGGAATGGACGACGCTGACGAGTCGCCGCTTGCGGCCCCCAAGTCGCGTATCCGCACGCTGAACAGGGACGAGGCCAATGGGGTGGCGCCATCAACGACGCTGACGCCCACGCCGGTGGGGACGCGGACGACGGTGGGAACGTCGTCGGTGCGGCCGATCTCCCAGGATGCTGCTGGCGCCCGCGTGCACATCGTGGCCCCCGGACGGTTCGCCGACGCCCAGGAGATCGCCAACCGGCTCATGAACAACCAGCCGGTCATCGTCAACATGCAGAGTGCGGATCGCGATCTGCAGCGGCGGATGATCGATTTCTGCAGCGGCGTGACCTATGCGCTGTCGGGCGGAATGGAGCGGGTCGCCGACGAGGTGTTCCTGCTCACCCCGTCGAACGTGAAGGTATCGGACGAGGAGCGCCAGCGGCTCGCCGACCGTGGATTGGTCAATCCCTGACCCCTTCTCCTGCCTCCTGCCTCGCGCCAAACGGGAGTGATCCGACGTGATAGGGCTCATCGTCGACCTGCTCTACCTCTTCCTCCTGGTCCTGATCGCCTACTCGATCCTCAGCTGGGTGACGGTATCGGGACGCCTCGCCTATGACTCGCCCGTCTTCAAGATCCAGCGGGTCCTCGCGGCCATCTGCGAGCCGGTACTGCGACCCGTCCGCCGGATCATGCCGCCGGTCCGGGTGGGCGGGGTAGGCCTGGACCTCTCGGTGCTGGTCGTCTTCCTGGTGATCGACGTGGTCATCTCCGTCTTCCTGCGCTGAGCAGTCCCGGGCCGGAGGGGACGGGCTCGCCCCTTCTCGCGGACCTCCCGGTTTGATCCCGTGATCGTCTTGGTTTCGCCGCTAGCATGGTCGACATGGATGCTTCCCAATCTGCCCTCGACTCCCTTCGCACCGTCGAGTTCCGTGAGACGCTCAAGGGTTACCACCGGGACGATGTCGACGAATACCTCGAGAAAGCTGCGGTCGAGGCCGAAGGGCTCCAGGAGCAACTCCGCCAGAACGGAGAGCGGCTCCGACAGGCGGCCGAGCGCATCTCCCAACTGGAGGCCGAACTCGAGCGGAAGCCCGAGCCCGAGCCCGAGCGGGTCGAGCCGGCGGTCCCCGACGACACCCTGCAGCGGACGCTGCTGCTTGCCCAGAAGTTCGTCGACGAGACCAAGGCCGACTCGGAGGCCCAGGCCGCTCGGATCATCGCGGAGGCCGATGCCAAGGCCCGGCTGTTGACCGACGATGCCCAGGGCCTGGCATCGAAGATCGCCGCAGAGTCGGAGGAGCGCCTCCGAGGGGAGATCGAGCGCCTCGAGGAGGCACGGAGCAGGCTCACCCACGAGGTGGAGGGAATGTCCAGTCACCTCGAGAGCGAGCGCCAGCGCCTGCGCAACATCCTGGGCGAAATCTTGAAGTGGGTCGACGACAATGTCCACCCGCTGGCGCCCCAGTCGGATTCTGACGCGGGCGGGGAGCACGAAGAGGATGCAGGGCCTGGACCGAGCGGAGGAAAGGTACCGGTCTCCTCGCCGTCCGAGGGCAACAGGCCGGTTGCCGGGCATCCACAGGCCTCCAAGTCGCCCCGGACGACAGGTACCGGACCGAGCGGCGACGTGACCCAGATGCGGCCCACCGGGGTCGTGACCCGCCCGGCCACCACGAATTCGCCGCTTCCGCTGTAGCAGGCCGAACCCCCCGTGGGGCCCCGTCGGCTCCCTCCCACGCCTCCTCACCTGGTCGCTCGGCTGCTTGGTGCCGGTCATCGCGCCGGTATGGTCCCTGGGGCACGTTGCCGGCATATGGATTGCCGCACGACGCCCGGCACGATAGGGTCACCCGCTCGTCACTTGGTCGGGGAGAGCCCGGTTCCGCGGCATCCGGTCGGAAGCGACGAAGCGACGTAGACACGGGTGGAACCCTGAAGGAGGTCGATGTGACGGCAGCAAAGAAGGCGGCGGCACCGAAGAAGGCCGCGCCGAAGAAGGCGGCACCCACGGCGAAGAGGACCGCCCACGCGGCCAAGAAGGCAGCGGCACC
>PLHF01000122.1 GCA_003138855.1 Acidimicrobiaceae bacterium
CGGGAAGGTGTGACGGTTCGAACCCGGAGACGGGCCAGGCGCCGCTATGGCTTGTATCCACCGCTCGAACATCCACCCCGCATGAGCGCCCGCCCAGCACGGCGATAGTGTACGGTCGCCCGCCACCTCCGTGCAGAGAGGACCCATGCCCCCGGTTCGAGCGAATGCGATGGACCACGTGGTGCTGGTGCTCTTCGAGAACCGATCGTTCGACAATCTGCTCGGGTGCCTATACACCCCCGGGGAAGTCGAGTCGTTCGAGGGGGTGGTAGGCAAGGACTTCAGCAACCCGGTGCCGGACTGGGCCGAGCACGGCGCGGTGGGAGACGTTGTACCGTACGGCATCTCCGTCGGGATGGACGCCCCGGACCCCGACCCCGGCGAGGAGTACCCCCACACCAACACCCAGCGCTGTCGACATCGTCCACCCATTGATCGGGACTCCTCCGGCAATCGGTGCGGGGAACTGTCCCCGAACAACCTGCAACTCAGCGGCCGGACTATGTCCCATACCGCCGGCTGCGGGCGCGTTATCGACGGATGGGTGCTTGCCCACCGCGAGCTGTCACCGACCGGCACTTCAGGGATGCAAGTCCCGCTGGTGATCGGGCGCCAGGTCCATGACCAGCGTCCCGACGGCCCCTGCGACGGCCCCACGCACGACGGCGCCGAGCGGGCTTACGGGGACTGTTGCGTAGGACCGGCGCAGGTCATGGCGTGACCAGCCAGGTCAGGAATGGGCGAGGTGGGCGGCGGCCTCGGGGGTGTTCACCTGGAAGGCGACGCTCTCCTCGATGTAGAGGTCGACGCTGTCCCCAGTGGCATCTCGGTAGCCGATCGAGAAGTCTTGACCGACGGTGAGAACGTAGTCGCCGCCACGCTGCGAGAGCACGACCGCCCCCTCGATGGCGGGGGCCCAGATGACCGGGCCGCCCAGCAGTTGGCGCAGGTGCTCGAGTACCGGGTAGCCGCCGTTCTCGATGGTCTCGGTGACCCCCGTGTAGCAACAGGTGCCGAGAGCGATGGCATAGGGCCCGGCGATGTCTGCCGAGCGCAAGACTGTGACCGCCTTCGCCACCCGCTCGGGGTAGTCGCTGTAGTCGTCCCCGATGGCGACGGCCTCGTGGGGCGAGGCGGCGATGATCCCGGTGATGCCGGCCGCAGGGTCTCCGTGGAAGACCAGGTGGTCCTCGGCAAGGGCGGCCGCCCGCCCGGCGTCGATGACGGCTTGGAGATCGGGGTCGTTGCCGCCGCGCTCTACGGTGTCGAGCTCTTCACGGGCGAGGGTGAAGGGCGCCCGCAGTTCGACCAGTGGCAGCACCCGGCGACGGACCGCCTCGACGGAGCCGAGGGGCGTGCCGTCGACGGGCTCGATTCGACCCGTGGCGACTGCGGAGTGGTGCCAGCCGAGCGGGCCGGCGAAGTCGACCAGCCGGCGAGCGGCCAAGAAGTGCTTGAGCGAGCGTGTGGCCTCCTCGTCGATCTGCGCCCACGCCGCATCGTTGACGGGAGCCAGCTCCCGCATCAGGTGGTTCATGTCCGTGTCCTGCCTTCCTGTCGTAGGTCGCCGATCCCGAGGCTGTGGTCCGAACCTGCTGCGGCTACGGCGAGGGGGTTGGGGGTCGGTGGAGCGATACGGGTGAGGGTATTGCCGTCGTGGTGGGAAAAGAGCTCGTCCCGACCGGGGATGTCGAGCATCCCCTCCTCCTCGTAAGACCAGGTGCCGTCGTCGTTGACGGTGACGTGGATCCGGTAGTTGATGGTCCGGAAGTTGGCCTGGAGGAACGGGTTGGAGAGGATCCCGAAGACCTCGGTGCCGAGCGTGGCGTGCAGTTCGAACTCGGTGGCGTCCGGAGCCGCCGGACCGTTGGCCAGGAGCACTTGGCCGCGGGGGATGCCGAGAGTGAAGGTGACCTCCTCGGTGGCCGGTTCCCACAGCCAGTAGCCGACCTGGTCGTGGAAGGTCTCGACCTCACCGGGCTTGACGATGTGGGTGTGGTAGCGAAGGCCGTACAACAGCTGGGGACCGTTGGTCTGGCGGTCGATGGGCTGGAGCTCGTATCGCTCGGTGAAGGCGTCCCGTCCGGCGCCTTCAGCCACCGGGTGCTGGTCGGTACCCCGCACGCCCTCCCAGATGCCGGCCATCGGGCCCAGTGGACCCAGGTTGGCCAGTGTGTCCGGGTCGCCATCCGGCTCCGTGTAGATGTCGACCCCAGACGAGCCACGCTCTTCCGCACCAGGACGCCCGTCAAAGCTCACCCTCTTGACGGTACAGGTGATGTTGGTGCGGGGCCACCCAAGCAGTGAGTGGAAGCCCTCGGAGGTTGGTCGCCCCTCACGCGAAAGCGTTCATCGCCTAAGGCCAGAACCGAGGGTGTCCCCGAGCGCAGGGTGTGAGGCGGTTATCGAGTGCTCCTGACCGACCAGGCACATCTGGGATACCCCTACGAAGGTACTTGAGATGGACTAGCTGTCGCCGCGCCCACCGTGGATGCTTTGAAGANNAAGAGACCCAGTTTGATGCAGGTATGGACCATCTCGTCGAGCACATTGCCAATCGTCTCAGCGCTGTGGGTTGGGATCGCAGCGCTGAGGCCTTTGCCTTCATTGTGAATCTCGGGATTCTTGGCGGAACTAGCGGATGCAGCGAGGGCGCTGAACAGCTCAAACGTCATAGGGTCTTTGGCCCATGACTGCACGTAGCTACATGCTTTGGCATTTGTTCGGTTGAGCGAGGGGGAAGTTGATGTGGAGGAACTGGACTGTGTGGCCGTCGAGCACCCGCCGAGGAATACTGCGAGTCCAAGCGTCCCTGCTGCAAGCCACCAACGCATGAGCCACTGTAGGACGACTGTCCGCAATGATGAACGACTTGACTGCCACCTACCTTCATGCCGGGTCGGTGGGACGGGAGTCGGACGGGTAGCTTCCGCCCTTAACCCTTGCGGAACTGGGCCCACAGAGCCTTGGTGTGGAACTCGATCGATGTCCCATCACTATCAAGCTCCCAGTTGCCAGCGAAGTCACTCAAGTCGAAGGAGTTCTGGCTCGGGGATGTCATAGGAATGCCTCCACAAGGTTGGCGACCACCTCATCTGCGACAGGCGAGGTCCGACTACCAGCGGGAGAGCCGAGGACACTCCACTCGTGCGCGTCGACCAGGAATGCGAAAGGGGTTGTCCCCAATCGCCGGCTCTAGGCGCGTTGTCGGCCGAGACGTGCCTGCAGCCCGCGAACTGCCACAGACCGGCACTTACACGGGTGATCCG
>PLHF01000080.1:0-40628 GCA_003138855.1 Acidimicrobiaceae bacterium
TGAGCTTCCCCCCGCCAGCCGGACACTTGGCTATGCGGCTTGCTGCTGGGTGAGACGGTAGTGGAGCTCCCACTCGACCGGCGGCACGTAGCCGAGGGTCGAGTGCAGCCGGACGACGTTGTAGCGCTTGATCCACGCGGTGATGGCGGCCTTGGCGTCGGCTCGGGTGGCGAACCGGTAGCGGTGGACCAGCTCCCGCTTGAGGCTCGACCAGAACGATTCGGCCACCGAGTTGTCGAAGCATGTGGCCACCCGTCCGGCCGACTGTCGGATGCCGTAGCCGTCGCAGAGGACACGGAACTTCTCCGACAGATACTGGCTCCCGCGGTCGGAGTGGAAGATCACACCGGCGACCCTGCTGCCACGCTGGTCGACGGCCATGTCGAGGGCACCGGCCACCAGGGCCGTCGGCATCTGTTCCTCCATAGCCCACCCCAGCAGCCGACGGCTGCCGAGGTCGAGCACGCTGGCCAGGTACAGCCAGCCCTCGTCGGTCGGGATGTAGGTGATGTCGCCGCACCAGGCCACATCGGGCTCGCCCGGTGCGAAGTCTTGGTTGACCAGGTCGGGCAGGGGCGGGTTGTCCTCGGACCAGAGCGTGGTCCGGATCCGCTTGCGCTCCATGACGCCGACCAGGTCGTGGTCACGCATGATCCGCTCGGTGCGCTTGTGGTTGACGCAGTAGCCCCGGCGACGGAGCTCGTTGGTCACCCTCGGGCTGCCATAGGTCGAGTCCGACTCGGCGTGGATGTCGTGGATGTGGTTGATCAGATGGCCCTCGTCCCACTCGGCCCAGGTCGGGCCGTCGGCCTCCCGGGCCAGCCAGTCGTAGTAGGCTGAGGACGAGATCTCGGCCGCCTCACATGCCGCGGCAACAGGGAATCCTTCGGCCTTCATGGCGGAGACGTGCCGGTAGCGGCTCACCGGTCCAACTCCTTCACCCAGAAGGCCACACTTCGTTTGAGCAGGTCGCGCTCCATGGTCAGGCGCTTCACCTCCCGGCGGAGTCTGGCCATCTCCTCGCGTTCCTCGGTCGAGAGCCCCTCTCGTTCGCCCCGGTCGATCCGCTCCTGGCGGACCCAGTTGCCGAGGGTCTGCTCGACCAGGCCGAGCTCCCGGGCCACGTCGGCGACGGTGCGCTTCTGGTCAATGACCAGGGCTGCCGCGTCGGTGCGGAACTCCTTCGGGTATCTCCCTCGCCGCCGGCCCGGCGTCGGTCTGTCTTCGGTCACTACTGGCATGACTACCTCCTATTCGAGGTGTCCGGCCAGTGGGGGGATGCTCACAGTTCAACTGTTGACTAAGGATTCGTGCAGAAGCGCCTCCAACAGTCGGGCACGCTCCTCCTGTGATGACTCTAATGCGATCTCCAACTGCTGACACAGAGTCATTAACTCCTGAACCCTAGCGACGATTCGTTGTTGTTCGGGTAAGGGAGGTAGGTTGACCTGCAGAGATAAGAGAATGGACTGATTGAGGTTCTGCATTGTTGAACCAACCGCAGACCCGCCAAGATACTGGCGCACAGAAGGCGATCCAATTAGAAGGGCCAAGAAGTGGGCCGAGATGGTGGAGGGGAACCGAAGCAACAAACTTCCAGTTCCGCACAGCCATCCCTCTTCGACCGCAGTGACGACCGCACATCTACCCATCTCCCCCCGTCGAGCCATAACGATGTCGTTCTCTCGCATTTTGAATGATGACAGACGATCAAGCGTCCGAGGGCCTATCGTCATCTTTGGAGATGGCACAATGCGGCCATCGATCATTGATGCTGGATTAACAACGGGAGTACCTCCCAATACATAATCTGACTTGTGAAGAGCGGTGCCAAATGGCCCCGTCTGGAGACGGGACAAGAGTCCCCGCAGCTCCGCAGTAATCCAACCGGCGCTCCCAGCACCCTCAGCCGGATCGTGTGTGCCTAACAATCCATTAACAGCGAGATCGACCAGCGTTTGTCGAAGGGGAGCGACATGGTCTGAATTGGTAAAAAGCCGTGACGATGTGTCAAGAAAAAACCGAACGTCCATTGTCTTGTCTGCTTCAGGATCGCCCGAGGTCAGGCGATGTAGAGACGCCGCCCTCAATGCACCCCGCTGCAGCTCCCGCTCCCTCTGCGCAAGCTCCAGCTGATCGCATAACGCCATCAACTCATCTACCCTGGCAACGATGCGTTGTTGCTCGCAGAGCGGCGGAAGCGGGAATGGCAGCCTTGATACAATTTTGCCCGAGACCTCCTTAAATGTTGTGCCGGGAGCAGCAGCATCGATTGCAGGGGCGAAGGCACGGAAGAAGATGGCTGCATAACGGGGGTCGACCGCATTCGAAGGCACTAGGGATTTGAAGCCCTGATTAGTGGTGATGTCCTGTGCGGCGACGCCGACATAACCAATGGGTGCTCGGCTAGTGAAGAGCACAGTCCCCTTGGGCATTAGCGTCGCCGAGGAGGAGTGAAGCCCTCTTTCCGTGAGGTCTCTTGCCCCGTGCTGTACCTCCAACTCAGCTTGGCCTGCCATGTCAGCCGGTGTCAGCCAGGCAATGCCACTTCCGCCTGCAGTGAAATTGTCGGCGTCCTCGCTGGGAGGAGTTCCTCCCCCGATGATGAGCCCGATTTGATTCAACCGACACCAGACCCAACTATCTGGAACTTCGTAGGGTACCTCGCTGAGGTCGGGGAACTCGGCGGATAAGGCGGTTCGCCGGGAACGGTCAAGCTGGGGGACAGTGGCTTGTTCAAGAATCGCTGCAGCATCGCCGTCGCCTGAATCTTGCTCCACGAGCAGCCCCCTGACAGCCATGTCGAGGACAAAGCGTCGCAACCGACTGGTCGCACCTGGAGTATTCGAGACTCGGTCGAATGTCTGAAGCAACCTCTTTGCGCTCATCGAAGCAACGCATCCTCAAGGATCGACTTGAGCTGATCCCGCAGCGATGCTGCCTGGGCTTCTGCGGCATCCAGCTTTGCCAATAGTTCAACTGGATCGCCGTGATCGTCCGCCACAAAGTGTGGATTTTTGATGTCGAGGTTGTAACCACGCTCCTTGACCTCATCCATCGAGACCTTCCATGCGACTTCGGTCTCGACTCGGTTCTTCCGTTCGTTGCCGCCCCACCAGTCAACGCACTCCTGCAGGTGCTCAACCCGGATCGGCTTTGTCATCGAGTACGCCTTCTGGCCTTGAGGAACCCGATGCTCGTAGTACCAGGTTTCGGCGGTTGGCTCGCCCTTCTCGAAGAAAAGGAGATTCGTCCCGATGGATGCGTACGGCTTGAAGACAGAGTTCGGGAGTCGGACAATGGTGTGGAGGTTGCACTCCTCCATCAGCATCTCCTTGAGCCGAGTCTTCACGCCTTCACCGAAGAGTGATCCGTCAGGCAGAACGACTGCAGCCCGTCCGCCAGGCTTCAGGAGTCGAATGATCAAAGCGAGAAAAAGGTCGGCCGTCTCCCGTGTTTGCAGATGTGATGGAAAGTTGGACTCGATTCCGGGCTCTTCTTTCCCGCCGAAGGGAGGATTCGTCAGAACGATGTCAACCCGATCTTCCGATCCATAGCTTACGTACGGACGGGCAAGCGTGTTGTCGTGTCGGACAAAACTTGGGTCTTCGATTCCGTGAAGGAGCATGTTCGTTGTGCAAAGCATGTGTGGCAGCGGCTTCTTCTCGACTGCTCGAAGGGTCTGCTGCATCAGTTGCTCATCCTTCGGCGTCTTGATGTACTTCTCTCGCATGTAGCGAATGGAGCAGGTGAGAAAGCCTCCGGTACCGCATGCAGGGTCGAGAACAATCTCTCCGGGCTTCGGGTCAATGCGCTCGGACATGAACGTCGTCACTGCTCGTGGGGTGTAGTACTCGCCTGCGTTGCCAGCACTCTGCAGATCGTTGAGTAGCTGCTCGTACACATCGCCGAAGTGCTGCCTGTCGGCCAGGTTATTGAAGTCCACCTCGTTGATCTTGTTGATCACTTGGCGAAGCAGTTGCCCGGACTTCATATAATTGTAGGCATCCTCGAACACCGAACGGACAACCCGCTGCCGATGGGCTTGGGGGCCAGCGGGAGTCAATTCCTTCAGCTTTGGGAAGAGCGTTCCGTTGATAAAGACGAGTAGTTCATCACCGGTCATGCCCTCCGGGTCGGCTGCCCACGTCCCCCAGCGCAACGCATCGGGCAGCGGCGAGGAGTAGCTGGACTCCATCAGTTCCAGTTGGGCATCCTGGTCATCGAGAATCTTCAGGAAGAACATCCAGCAGAGCTGGGAGATGCGTTGGGCATCTCCATCGACACCTGCGTCTTGGCGCATGATGTCCTGGATTGACTTGACTACGGTTCGTACTGACATCAATTACGCCACCTCATACAGAGCATCTTGGAGTTCGTGCACTGCCTGTTCGAATCCGGCCTTGGAGCCGAACTGTCGGATGAGTTCCACTGGTGTGCCGATACTGTCGATCGGCGGAATCTGCAGAATCCGTGGATCGCCGAGGTCTACGACCCCTTCGTCTTGGTACTTCTGCAGCAGGGCATCGAGGACGGCACGAGCCTGTGGGCCGTACTTTGCGAAGACGTCCCGCTTTCGCACGTTCTCAGCCCGCTCACGCCGGGTTAGCGGCGGGCGCCCATACGCCACGTGGCAGATGAGGTCGAACGCATCGAGGTCGGGGTTGACTTCGTCGGCAAGCGGTTCGAGGCGTAAGCCCTCGTCTTCTAGCTCGTCGATGATGGCTTGTTTCCGGTCGGACTCGTTCCACCGCTTGAGAAAGGTGTCGAGCGATGCGAACTGGTTGGTGACCGCTCGCTTCGAGTAGTCCCGAAGGCTCTCGGTGATGAGCTTGCCGTCGGCATCGAGATACTTCACCCGCTCGGCGATGATCGTGACGAGCACGCCGTTGACGTAAATCTTCCGGCTGTCCGGCTCGTCTGGCTTGAGTGAGATGTCGTTTCCAGCATCGACAACAACCTCATCTTCGCCGATCTCAACGGTGGCGTCGTCTGGCGGAACGATGGACTCGTCGTCATCCGGCTCGTAAATCTGAACGGGCTCTCCATCGAAGTCTGGGTCGGCGAAATGGTGGGTCGCACCTCGGAAGTCCATGAGGGTGAAGTAGTACTTGTGGGTGTCCTCGTGGACACGTGTTCCCCGCCCGAGAATCTGCTTGAACTCGGTCATGGAACCAACTGGCCTGTCGAGCACGATGAGCCGACACGTCTGTGCATCGACCCCAGTGGACAGCAGCCGGGACGTTGTCACGAGCACTGGGAACTTGGCTTCAGGATCGATGAAGTTGCCGAGCTGATCCTGGCCCTCTGGATCGTTGCCGGTTATGCGCATGACGTACCGGCGATTCTCGCCGACGAGGTCGGGGTTCTCGTTGATGAGCGCTTGGCGCATCCGAGCTGCGTGCTCCTGATCGACGCAGAAGAGGATCGTCTTCTGGAACCGGTCACCGCTCTCCTTGAGGAACTCGGTCACACGCTTTGCGACCAGCTTCGTACGGTCGTCGATCACGAGGTTCCGGTCGAAGTCCTTCTGGTTGTAGATCCGATCCGGAATCTCCTCGCCCTCACGATCCGTCTTTCCCTTGATGGGGCGGTATCCCTCCACATCGACATCGATGTGGACGTTGATGACTTTGTACGGAGCGAGAAAGCCGTCCTGGATGCCTTGCTTGAGCGAGTACGTGTAGACGGGTGGGCCGAAGTAGTGGATGTTGGAGACGTACTTCGTCTCCTTGGGCGTCGCCGTCAGGCCGATCTGCGTGGCACCGGAGAAGTACTCAAGAATCTCTCGCCAGGCAGCATCTTCGTCGGCGCTTCCACGGTGGCACTCATCCACCACGATGAGGTCGAAGAATCCAGGCGAGAACTCACGGAAGAGCTTCTGCCGTTCGTCTGGACCGGTGAGCGCTTGATACAGGCCAAGGTAGATTTCGTACGAGGAGTCGATGCGGCGCTTCTTGTCAATGGCCGTAGCGATGGTGGTGGTTGACCCGCCTTCGGCCTCGATTGTCTTTGAGCCCGTGCTGAGCTTCGCCATCGCTCCCTTGAATGGACGGAAGTCGTTGACCATCGTCTGATCGATCAGGACGTTGCGGTCTGCGAGGTAGAGGACCCGCTTCTTGCGTCCGCCCTTCCAGAGCCTCCAGATAATCTGGAACGCCGTGTAGGTTTTGCCGGTGCCAGTCGCCATGACGAGGAGCACACGGTCTTGGCCCTTGGCGATGGCTTCGGTCGCTGCGTTGATTGCGTTGCGTTGGTAGTACCGGGGCTCCCGGCCACCGCCGTCATCGAAGTAGTCCTGGAGGATGGCCTCTTCAACCTCGGGAGACAAACCCTTCCACTGCCGGTACCTTTGCCAAAGTTGTTCAGGGCTCGGGAAGGCATTGAGCGCCAGGGTTGACTCCAGCTCTGGGCTGGTCCCAGTCCGATCGTGAAAGACGAAGCCGTCTCCGTTCGACGAGAAGACGAACGGGATGTTGAGGATGTCGGAGTACCCCAGGGCTTGTTGCATGCCGTCGCCGATGGAGTGGTTGTTGTCCTTCGCCTCGATGATGGCGATGGGGATGTTGGGCTTGTAGTACAGGACGTAGTCCGCAAATTTCGACTTCCCTCGGGTGACCATCTTTCCTCGGACGTGGATCTGTCCCTTGGTGAAGTGAACCTCCCGTGCGATCTGGGTCTGCTCTTGCCACCCGGAGGCAAGGACTGCCGGAGTAATGAACTTGGCGCAGATGTCGGCCTCGCTGAGGTCCTTCTTGCTCATCCCAGCTCCTGTCCGAACCGACAGGTCTGGTCTGGCCCCACAACAGCACCCGGCCGAGCGTGAACCACCAGCTCACCGGCACTTTGGGTGACCTGGACGTGGTTACCTCCCAAGTTCCGGGTAGGCGAGAGTTGAGAGCCAAGTCGTCGAGGCATGCTCGTATGGTACGACACAGTCCGTCCGTCGAGCGCCCTTTGGGCAGGTCAGAGCGGTCACGAAGCCGACACTGTCCCCTTCTCAATGGGTCGAGCTGTTGTTATCGGTGACGGGACCACCAACGTCGCCTCTTGGGAAGTCCTGCCGTCATATATCCGCTGTCTCTTAGGCGACGAGTTCCGTCAGGACGCCCTGCGATTCGAGGGCGACGATCGATCCCGATCAGCTCCGGAGCGGGCTCGGTTGAGCCGCTCGACGGTGAGCGCATACACCCGTTTCATGACCATGAGAAGGATGAGGGCCATATGGAGTGCAAGCGCTAAGCCAATGGCCGTACTGATCCTGAGGGCTAAGTGCGAGCTGACACTTGCGACGACGAACACGGCGGAGGTGACGATGCAGACCAGAGACGCATACCCTGAATTTGCAGCCAGCTCTTGCAAATACGTGGCGTGTGAGGAGGTATCGGGACCCGGTGCGGGCGATGAATCTGCCCAGTCCATTGCCCGTTCGGAAACCTGCAACATGACACCGAAGAGGAAGGCGCTGAGGAGACCGGCAACCGTCAGGAGCCCAACACTCGCACCAGTGGGTAGTTTCAACTTGAGAAAGAACGACGCTACGCCGAGGAGTATTGGAAGCACTTCGAGAACAAGCACATCCTGGATGCGCCGAGTTCCGGTGCGGATATCAATGTACGTGCGACGATGAGCCGTGATAATTCCACGGGGATCGGACTTCATGTTGTTCCGAGACATGCCGATTCCTCGACTAGGTGCTTACTCTGCCGAGAGCAGAGCGCAGACCATCGAAGAGACTTGCAGAAGTCGGCTCGCCATTCTCGATGGTTAGGTTTTGCATGTCTTCGGTGAAGGGGTGACCTGCATCAGGCTTTTCGATATTGAAGGTGCGACGAGTCTCACCGTCGAGCACAACCTCCACTTTCGCTGTATCGAAGGTGATCCCTTCGAACTCGACAATCTCATCGAACGCTGAGTGGTCACCACCCAAGAATCGCTGCACGAGCGTAGAGAGAACCCGTGCAGCCTTACCGGGAGTTGAGATATCCAACTCCAAGCGACCGATGGCACCAGCTGGTACCCAGCGGTCGGTCGCAGCAGAGGCCCGGTCGTTTGGCCGTTCCGTTTTGACGAGCTTCACCTTATCGATACGACCCTGATCTACGGCTTCCTTGAGGACTGAGCCCTGGACATATGGCGTCAGTTCCAACACAAGGTCTGGGTATTCGTGACCAAACTGCTCACGGATACCCTTTTCCAATAATCCCTTGGACCCTCGGCCGTTGTTGACATGGATCGCCAGCCAACCCAATTTTTGTGCAGGTGGAAGTCGGAAGAGACCCCCGCATCGAAGTAACTGGGTATGTTCAGGCTCCTGACGATGAAGAAGATCGCCATCCGGATTCACAATGTCAGCAGCGACTCCACTCTGTCCGTTCTGCATGATGACGAGCAGTTCGTCATTCTCTATCTTGGACTCGGTGCACTTCACTACCTTTGACTCGTCACCGCTGATGGACTCGAAGTCGTCGAGGTAGCCCTGCAGGACGGTCGTCAGACTCGTCCCCTGTTCGTCGAAGTCACCGAGGAGTCTGAATTCGCCCGAGGTGTCGCGCTTTTGACGCACCTTGACTGTGTACACCGCTGCTCTATGGCTCATGGTCTCTTCTCGGGCTCCCGTTGTGCTGCAGCCATCCCGGAGGTGAGTCCGGGATGTCCTGATGAAACGATGATACGGGACGGGTGTGTCCTCTAGCTGGGTCTTGAGGCCCAGCTGACGGCATTCCGAGGAGTGCCGAGTGATGCCGCCGTCAGCCGACCACGATCACGTGATCGGCCACGACAACGCCGTACCGGCTGCACGCTGCGGCGATGGTACGGAAGGAGCGCTCCTCGCCTTCGGTGGCGCTCGAAGCGCCGTAGCGACGGTAGCGGACGAGGATGCAGGTGCTGGACCGGCACGCTTGCGTCCCGAAGAGGATCGGGCGAGCGGACAGGTGAGCCGCTTGTACCCAGCCAATAGTGAGGATGGCCGTACCGACGAGGCGGTGCCGGTCGTCCAGGTACAACGCCATCGTGATGTCCTCCCGATGGTTGCGGAGCAGGTCCCGGGTGAGCTGGGCTGCTGACGTCGGATCGTCGATCCGGCGTGGCAGGTTGAGGGATGCCTCAGAGACAGCGTCGGGGTGGCTGTTGATTCTGACCCGACGGGGTCGGAACAACGAGCGGATGCGGATAAAAGTAGTCGGGACCATCGTGGTGCCCTCCAGTGAGAGTGGATTCATGGAGAGGACGGACCCACCCACGGACGGAGCAGAGCGCCCGAAGGACACGAGCAGAGCGAGCATCCTGAGCACGTCTTGAGGCCGGAGCACTACCGGAGGGGGTGGTACAGGTACAGGAGTGGAGCCACACGAAGCTGGTGAGGTGCCATCGAGGCCGACGTACGCTGCATCAGCGACGTTTGTCACCGGCCCCACGGGTCAGACGCCACGACCTGACCATGAGGAGACTCTGGGCTCTCCATTTAACCGGAGTGGGCACAAGATGTTGCGTCCGACTCGTAGGCTCGAACTATGGGACGAAAAACCAGTCAGGGGCTATTTCGATGGACATGGTCGAAGGCTGCAGAACATCGTGTCAGATGGCCGATGGGTCTAGCCGTGGTACTTGCCGCCCTAACGGACTTTGCAGATATGAAAATCCCAACTCATCGGGGATCGCCCATAACGGTTTTCTTCATGGCCCTCGGCCTGGCAGCAGTTTTCATCATTTTGGTCTCACTTGTTTTTGCTGCGATTCAGTATCGACGCACCGCTCGCCACGGGATTCTTGTCCCTCGGGGATGGTCTGCAATCGTGGATGGCGGCACTCATGTGGTTGGGACTCGGCCCGTATTCGCTGAAACTGACAAGGGAACTCTTGTTCCACCCGATTTTGAAGTCGTCAAGATGGGTCCGGGAGTAGTCACCGACGATATGGGGAACACGATCGCTAACCGTGTCTGGTATCGCGGTGGGTCGAGCAGCAACGTGATGATCGGGTGATGGCCGTTCTGCTAATTGTAACGTCGGCACATCCAAGCCGATCTCGTGGATGCAGGCGATCAGCACGTACAGGTTGTGGCAGATCACCTTGCACAGAACCTCGTTCATCTGCCCGGTGAAGCCCCTCGGGTCGCGACCACAAGATGTAGGGGTTACTCCGGTTAAATGGAGAGCCCAGAGGAGACTTATGACCTGCAAGACGGAGTCGTGAGCGGACTCACAGACCCCGAGATCGTGCGCATCGTCAACCGCTACATCGGGGTATCCGGCGGGTACCTGGGCCTACCGGACCGCTTCACGGTTCGGACCCACGCCGATTTCTATGCGGAGTACTGCGATCTGTCCGTTGACTTGAGCCCGTTCGAGGGGACGACTCGGCAAACGTTCATGGCAGCCCTTGCATCCTTGTCTCCCAGGGACCAAGCGAAGGTGCTCCGGGGCGTCATCGAGCGATTCCCGCCCGACGAACCAGGAGCCCCAGCCAGCCGTCCGGCGACCCATGCCGTGCTGACGGCGTACATCGAGCGGCTGGAGTCCGGACCCCTCATCACCAGCCAAATCCCGCAGATCACGAGCGACGTCGTCCTGATGCCGAGAACCTCATCTCGACCCAAGGTTCCGGTCCCACGAGTGCCGTGGACCGGGTCCACACTGTGCTCCACGGCTACCTCATCGCCGTCTGCGATGGGGCCGGGATCGCCTACGGGGAGCGGCAGACCATGGTCGCCCTCCTCCGGAAGCTGGAGGCGGAACATCCAAGCCTTGCCGACTTGGGTCCTCGCTCCCAGGACATCAAGACCGTCCTGAACGCCAGCGCCAGCATCCTTGACGCCCTTCTTCCGGTTCGGAACCAGGGGAGCATGGCCCACCCGAACGCCGAGCTGCTCGGAGAGCCGGAGGCTCGGCTCATCATCAACGTCGGGACGACCCTCCTCAACTACCTCGACGCCAAGCTCTCGTGACTGCCAGAGAAAATCTTGAAGCCTCCCTGGCATCCCATGGAAATCCCATGAACGCTCCGGAGATTGCCCGGAACATCTCTCCTGCCCCAAGGCCGTGTGTCGCACATCCGGCCAGGTCAGAAGCTAAATCTGGACCACGCCAGTCTACTGTCGACTACCCGTCAGACCGTCGAAATAGGTCTCATAACCCGAAGGTCGTGGGTTCAAATCCCATTCTCGATGATCCGTTTGGCATGCACGCGCTTGAGGCGGCATCCGTCAGCACGTTCCATCGGCGGGGCGGGAATCGCCTCATTCAGTCGCAGTGCGGATGGCACTTTTCATCCGGGAGTCAGTGCCTTCCCGAGGGCTGTGGCCGCATCTCGGTCCCGTTCTGGCAGAGCGTGGGAGTAGACCTTCAGCGTCACCGAGGCGTCCCGGTGGCCCAGCCGCCCGGCGACGGTACGCACATCATGGCCGGCTCCGATGAGCTCCGTGGCGGCGAAGTGACGCAGCGCGTGCAGGTGAGTGTCCACCCCGACCTTCGTGGCGATTGACCTTACGTAGTGGCTCACGGTGTCGGGAGCAATCGGGCGTACAAGGTCGTAGGTGAAGATGGGGGAGTCAGGCGTCACGGAGATTCCCAGGTCAGCGGCCCGGTCCGCGGTAACCCTCAGGTGACGCTTTAGGGTTTCTTCCCCGAAGGTGTCGAGGGCCAGACGCCTGGCGGCGTGGGTCTTCGTGTCCTTCGTGATGAGCTGCCCCCGGCCCATCGTGGCGACCGATCGCTCGATGGTCAGGGTGTGGCAAGTCCAGTCCACGTCACGCCACCGGAGCCCGCACAACTCACCGCGTCGGGCTCCGGTCACCGCAGCCAGGGCGATGAGCGTGGCCATATCCGGGTCGTCTGCATCGGCGGCCTGGATCATGGCCTGCACCTCGGCCACCGTGGGAGCCCCGACGGTCTTCGAGACCAGCTTTGGCGGGCTGGCATCTGTGGCCGGGTTGGACGCGAGGAACTTCCACTTGACGGCCTGCCGGAAGCCGGCCCGCAGGATGGCGTGTACCTGTCGCACCGATGCTGGGGCAAGTCCCTCGTCGGTGAGGCCCTGGTAGAACTCGTCCAGCTCGAGGGCGGTGACTTTCCGGGCCGGCACGTGCCCGAGGGTCGGGCTGATGCGTTGGTCAATGAGGCGCCTGTACTCCCGCAGGGTGGTGGGGGAGCGACCCTCGCTTGTGATCTGCTTCAGCCACTTGACGAGCAGCTGGTCGACCGTGATGCCGGCTCCGGCCGTCCTACCGCTTAGGTTGCCCTCCAACTCCTTGACCAGCTTCGCCAGGGCCTTGTCAGCGGTGGTGACCTCGGGGTCATCGACGGCGTACCCCGGCCATCGCCGACTGACCTGGCCGTACTTGCCGGTGACCGGGTCACGTCCGGTCGCCACGCGCAGTTCGTAGACGGCGGACTTGCCGCGTCCACTGATCAGTCGCTTGGATCCCTGCATGTGGCCAGTCTACCGTATTCTGGGTTTTTTATGGGTTTCCCCTTCCGGTCCCTGCCCCGGAAACCCCTTCTGACCTGGTGCGCCCCCTGGGATTCGAACCCAGAACCTGCGGATTAAGAGTCCGTTGCTCTGCCGTTGAGCTAGAGGCGCCTGCATGCAAGAATCCCTGCCCCTGGCACCGCAAGCGATGCGCTCGCGTCGCCGGGGACAGCAGGGTGACCGACGGGGTTCGAACCCGCGACCTCCGGGGCCACATCCCGGCGCTCTGACCAACTGAGCTACGGCCACCAAGGAGCCTCTAGTGTGGCACAGACCGATGGAGGTCCGAGCAGCCGGAGCGACCTTCCCGGAACGGCCCCTGTAGCTCAACTGGATAGAGCAGGTGGTTTCTACCCATCAGGTTGCGGGTTCGACTCCTGCCGGGGGCGCCGAAGTGCAGTTCAGACGGGGTGCGACCCACTACCACGGCCGGGGCGGTGGCGCTGCTGGCGCTGCTGGCGCCAAGGACTAGCGCCTGCGCTCTCGCTCGGGACCAGGTCAGCCTTCGGGACAACTCCGCTCAGGGCCTCGGCGATCGCCCGGTCCCTGTCCTCGGTTGCGTATTGGTTCCCCAGAGCAGCCGATGGTGAGGAGTGGCCTCTCCGGTCCATCAATTCTCCTGTGCTCGCTCCTGTCGCCACCGCCATGGTCAGTGAGAAGTGTCGGAGGTCGTGGAAATGCACTCGAGACAGTCCACGGGCGGTCCGTGCCTTCCCAATGCTGGCGCCAGCGCTCTTGGCAGATGAGGGACACCATCGCGTCCGGTGCACGGGAGGGCATCCGGGATGGACAGATCTACCCGTTCGGGTAGTCGACTTGCTGGTGGGTCCGAAGTGCTTCTCGGTTACGGCCGCCGGGAACCGACGTCTGAGGCTGTCAGTTCGAGAGGATGCCCACTTCATCCACGCCGTCCAGTCGTTGTTGCACCTCGCTCCCGGGACCCTCAGGGTCGTCATCGGCGTGCCTGCCTTCCCTCGCCTGGGATCAGTCCTACCCCTTACGTTGCTTTGCCACGCCAATCGGACGCAACTGTCTTGCGGCGGAACTGCAGGTGCCGGCCTGATCCTGCGATGACAGTTCCCTATAGCTGGCCACTTCGTGATGGTCATCTATGACCTCTCCCATCATCAACGTTCCTGGTTGGGCTTGGGACTCCGGCGGGCTTTCTGGTCAGCCCTCTCCGAGCATCCGCCCATGAGCTTCGGTCAGGTCGACCACCCGCTTCACCTGGTAGGGCGGCGCCGGATCACTCGATCACATGGCAATAGACCTCGGCCTCGGCCCGGGGGTCCTTCGCGTCTGTCGGCGCCGTCAACTATGGCGATGGCAAGCCGGTTGTGACTGTGTCAGCATTTCCTCCAGGTTGGCGACCGCGGACTGAGCAATGGGGCATGGCAGTGATACCTACATCAGTGCAGTGAAGCACTTGAACGATGAGCACGCCGCCCTGCTGTTTCGAGTGCTGAACGATGAGTAGGGCCCTCGTCTTCGTAGGAGGTTTCGCTGCTCCCGGTAATGAATGGCCGCTGACCCCGATCCGGCGCAGCGCTCGTGAACAGGGCTGGCGGACCAAGTACTTCAACGAGCGACTGGCCTTCGGACCAATCACCACCTCAGCGGAGCGCCTGGTCAACCTGATCGACGAGCTACATCGAATCCACGACACCATCGTGGTCATCGGGCACTCGATGGGAGGCCTGGTCGCTGAGCACGCAGCAGCACTTGGAGCGCCGATCGATGCACTGGTAACCATCGGCACACCGCACCAGGGCCACTTCCTTTCAGGCTTCGGCCCGGTACCGGTCATGAGGGAGATGGGGACGAACAGCGCCTACCTGAGGAGCGTGGAAGCTATCCCTGGCCCACGCCCACCGATCCTGGTGATCACAGCGGCGAGAGACAGGTTGGTACCGAAGAGTGCTACACGACCGAACAGGCCTCACACTTTCGTGGAGGTGCCGAACGTCGGGCACCTGCGCGTGATCTTCGATCAGATCACAGCCGACACCATCTTGGAGTGGGCCGATGCTCTCACTGGGGAGATGAGATGACGACTGAGCAATGGTGTTCGTCACGGTCGGCTGTGTCGATCACGTCTTTGGTCAATCCCGCGACCAGTGGACCCCAGGCTCGGCACGGACGGCGTTGGCCTGGTGGTCCATGCAGTGACGGTGCGAGGAGGCGTGATCACCGTACCGGTGTCGCCTCGAAGGTATCGTCGAGGTCATGGTCGACTCCGAAGATGCGAAGGACGTCCTCGCTGTCATTGGTCTGCACGAGGACGCAGATGAAGACTGCAACAACGCCCTCATCGACCATGAGACGGGGTTGGACTCGACCACGGTGGATGAGGTGCTCGACCACCTATGGAAGACGGATCAGATCGAGGGGATCTTGACACTCGGAGGTCGGAATCCCTCGCTCGACAGCATACGCCGGGTGTTGCCGGAAAGGGACCGGCTGTGGGGAGCCGAAGGGAAGTGGCGGCCATATCGGTGAGAACGGGCGCTAGTGGAGGCAGTGGCGTCCCCTGGAGCGTGGTCATCTTTCCCGAGGGACAGCAACGAGTGCTCGAGCGCCTTGGGAACGCCGTCTGGAGCGCTCCACTCTTTCGGATCGAGATCACCGGGGAAGTCGTCTTCCCTACCCTCCTCGTGCCGTTCCTCTCGTTGGTCTGACCGTTGACCGGCCAGAGGCTACGGGATCTGCACTGCCGGTGGGCCAGCCAGGTCCTCTGCTGGGACTGCAGTGCGGATTTCGGAACTCCACCTACGTCCTGGAATCCCCCCACTCAGCGACAGCAGTAGCTCGAATGTGCTTGAGCGACTTCCCCGCCAACTTGAGTGCCGTTGCTGTTGCATTGGCCGGATCTGAGACCTGAACCGGTGATTCCCAGGCTGTGGCGCCCTCGCCGGTGATGAGGTGGAGGGTTGCGCCTCGGCCGACACGAAGAGTGACTCCGCCGAATCGCACGTTCACGTTACGGTCGATCAGCATCCGGCAGATGATGCCGCCCAGTTCCACCGGAAGTTGAGGAGCATGGCGAGTGAATAGTTCGATGCCGTCGTTGACAAGGCCCACGGGCCTGCCGATCCCCCGGGGCGGATGCAGCACGGCCACTGCTGCACGATCGAGTCGTTGCACACGCTCACTTGGTCGGAGACCTGAGGACACCCCGAAGGCAAGCTGTGCGATGCGGCGAGCGACCCGTTCGGTTTCATCGGCCCCCTCTTCAGTCGCATCTACCTCTACGGCGATCCTGGCCACGCGTTCCGGCGTCTGCTCGGGATCACGGAGAAGAATGGCAACCCGATCCGATAGGTCGCACACATCATGAAAGTCCTTCTCCAATCGATCAAGCAGCTTCGGAAGGCCGGGGGCAGGGACCGGGTCGTCTTCACCCTCGAACCGCAGTTCTTCGACCTGACCAGCGAGGCCTATTCCGAGTAGCCAACCTCTCGCCGCTCGCAGGGCTGCCGCATTTGCCCGCTCTCTTGCATCCCCTTGAACCATTACCCGCCTCCTGTCCCTTTCAATCCGTGGACCACCCTCACGCCTCGGAACTCGCCTCGCCATCCAGGGCAATCTGCTGGAGCACGATCTCCGGAGTGCAGTCCGGCCCCTCGATCTCCGCCAGCGCCTCGGCCATCTGGCCGACGATGTGGGACAGTTCACCTACCAGGTCGAGAGCATCGCGCTCGATCCCCTCGGTGGCCAGAGCGGTCCATGATGCCACGTCGCCGTTCACCCAGGCCGTGGAGAGTGCGAAGCCCCTTGCCAGTTCTCGTCCCATGACCGGACGCTACCCGCGTCCCGGTCGAAGGTCGTTGTCCCTGAGGTCAGCGGCGTCGGGGCGATCGAAACCGCAGGCACCTGTTCAAGAGGGGTATCGGAAGTTCGCCCAGGCAGTGACTAGTGCTTCCTGTCCACGGGATGAGGTTGCGAGTTCGACTCCTGCCGGGGGCACCGAAGTGCTGGTCAGCGTCCGCGGCGGTCAGCGTCCGCGGCGGTCAGCGTCCGCGGCGGGCTCTTGTGACGAGGGCGTTCGCTCAATGCGCCGACGGGGTGCGGTTCGGGGAGTTCCGCGAGTGGTTGGTCGACGTGCCGCGGCACGTCGACGCGTTCGGCCTTTCGCTGGTCGAGCGCGGCGCGAACTTGCAGCCCGAACGGATCCGTCTGGGCTCGCAGGAAGATGAGGGCGGCCGTCACCCGGCGGTCGACGAGGGCTTGGTCGATCAGCCCGAGCTTGCGGAAGATCGTGGAGACGTGCTTCTCGACGGACTTGACCGACAGGGTGAGCTCGGTGCCGATCCTTCGGTTGGACATCCCGTGGGCGAGCTGCTCGAGGACGTCGATCTCTCGCAAGGTGAGGTCGTCGATGGTGATTCCCTCGCGGCGCCGCATCAGGGAGTCCACGATGCCCGGGTCGAGGACGGTCTGCCCGGCGCGCACCTCCTGCAGGGCCGCGAGCACGGCGGCCATATTCGGGAGGCGCTCGTCCAAGAGGTAGGCGATCCTCGCGGCGCCGCCGCGGAGCAGTTCGAGGGCGAAACCGCTGCCGCGGTCGGAGATGATCACGATCCCCATCTTGGGGAACTCGTCGCGCAGGTGGCGGGCGGCGAGGATCGTGGGCATGGTGGTGACCACCGGGGTGCGGATGGAGACGATCACCGCCTCGGGGGTGAGTCGCTGGACGAGCTTGAGGAGCTCGTCCAGGTCACGCGCCCGCCCGACCACCTCGATATCGGCGATGCCGACGAGCAACGATGCCAGGCCGTCCCCGATGAGGAAGCTGTCGGTGGCCAGCACTATTCTGATCGGACCTTGGTTGTGTGACATGAGCGAACCCCTCGCACCCTTCCGCCGGGGATCTCTGAGATGGCCGGTTGCAACTGGGCCCCAGGGCCCGTAGCAATCGCCGGTCAGGTCAAAGGTGCAAGGGGCAGCCTACCCCCCCATGGTGCGCCACAGTGGCAGGATGGGTGCCGATTGTTGGGCTCCGGCCACACGGATGACGGAACGTGGGTCGACCCCGCATGGCGGAGGGGCCATTTCCCTCGGAGCCCCCTCGCTGACCAGGGAGGGCATGCCCCCGCCTACCTCGATTGCCGGCCCGGTGTCGGTCGGTGACCGGCCATGATCGAATGGGTGTAGTCGACACGGGCGGCGTGTGGCATCGAAATGGGCGGGGTGACATGGATCTCAGGACGGCGCTCGCGGTCGAGGTGTCGGTGGAGGATGTCGGCGAGGTCGACAGCGACCTCGCGTCGTGTCTGGCGGAGGCCAGCCGCTCCCTGCACCGGGCCACGGTCGCTCTGGGGTGCGTCGAGTCCGACCGGCGCCTCCGCCCGGACGGTGTGGATGGGACGCATCGGATCGACCTGCAGGCGCAGATCGGCCGCGAGCTGAACAGGGTGGTCAGTCACGGGATTTTCGAGGCCACCCTCGCGATCAACGGAGCGCTCCACTATGTCTGCGACCCGGTTGCCGAGCTGCGGATCGAGGGCGCCGTCGAGGGGCTCGACGAGACGATCAGGCGGTTCCGCACCATCGTGTCCATGCTCGAGAACCCGGACGCCTGACCGAACCAGTCGAGCTGCTCCGACCGACCTCGCCCGTCCGGGCGGACACCTGGAGCCGGCGGTGATGGGTCGGCAGCATCGCCCCCTGCACCTGGCGCAACAGGCGGACGTTCGCTGAGCCGCGGATTCCCCCGGCGGTGTAGCGTCCCGGACATCAGCACGGCCCCCGGACGGCATGCCGTTCGTTCGCCGAGTGGGGTGGCTACTGCTCGGCTGCCCGTTCGGGGCGAAGGGGCAGCTGACCCGAGGAGGCAGCATGGACATTCGGCGAGTGGCCACCGGGCACGGTACCGACGGCAATTCGGTCTTCGTCAGTGACGATTGGGTGGCGCCGGTGACACTGGCCCTGATGCCCGGCAGTGAGTTCCACCAGGTCTGGGGGGCGGATTCGACCCGCACCTTCCCCGACGACGGTTCGAGGCCGGAGGCGAGGACGTACTTCCCACCGCTGGGCGGATTCCGATTTGGGTTCTTCACCATCCCTCCCGACGGGGGGAGCAGCGTCCCGGCGGACATCGATGTGGAGGCGGCCGTCGCGGAGATCGAGCAGAAGCTCCCGGGAGCGGCGGGCCACTTCGATCGCGACGACCCTGGCATGCACACCACGGCCACGGTCGACTACGGCGTCGTGCTGTCAGGACAGGCCACCCTCGAGCTCGACGACGGGGCGAAGGTCGCGCTGAATCCGGGTGACACCTACATCCAGAACGGCACGCGCCACCGCTGGTCGAATGCCGGAGATGTGCCCGCGGTCGTCGCCGTCACCCTCATCGGCGCGCACCATGGGGCGGTGGCCTGAGGCCGTGCCATCGGCGCGATCCGACGACCGGCGGCTGCGGCGGGCGTCCGGCAGGCCCGCCGGGCCCGAAGGATCGGTTCCCTGACTCCTCAGGCAGGCGCGGCGGCGAGCCGGGCCGCCTTGCGCACCTTGGGACACGAAGCGTGACGGGCGCCCTCGTCAACGGTCGTCCGGCACGAGCTGCAGCCCCATTCGCCACCCGGCTCCCGCCAGAGCATCGAGCCGCAGGCCTCGCAGCGCTCCTGGCCCCCCGAGCACTCCCAACCCGCGTACCGCTTGGACGACAGGGGGCAGCCCCGTCCGTGGCAGACCGCCTACGAGGGATCGACCACCAGTCCGTCGACGGGACAGACCGCCAGGCAGCGGCTGCAGTCGTTGCGGAGCAGGGGATCGACCTCGTAGGCGACGGGGAAGCCCGTCGCCTGGGAGATCGCTCCGACCGGGCAGGCAGACTCACAGGCCCCGCAGCCGAGGCGCTCCTGGTCGTCGACCTCAAGGGTCATGACGGGGCCAGCACCGTCGCAGGCGATCCGGCGGCGTCGAAGACGGCCTGGAGGGTTCCCATGAAGCGGAAGAACTTGTCATGGCCCATGGCGTCGTCGGCCCGCACCACCAGCGGCTCCCCGAAGATCGAGAGGCTGTTCAACGTGTGAGCCGTATCGGCCCCTCCGTGCTCCTCGATGGCGGCGACCATCTGGCGCCAGCTGTCGATCGATCCGCTGACCACCACCTCGGGGGCGAACTCGGCTTCTGCCACCTCGCCGACGGAGTCGACCTCGTAGCCGTCGAGCACGAGACCGAACAGCCGGGTGTGCTCACCGGCATCGACGATCTCGATTCCGAAGCGGAGCTCGGCGATCCCGAGCCGCTTGACGGCGGCCTGGTCGGCGACGGCCCTGAGGACCAGCTCGGAGAACCAGGCATCCGACGGGAAGGGCGCGTCGATCGGGGCCGTCACGCCACTGCCTCGACCTTGGCACCGGGGATGCCTTCGAGGAGGATGTCGGGAAGATGGAGCCGCCCACGGCGGTCGAGGCCGGCGTGCTGACACCGCTTGAGGTACTCGCCGATGACCTGGTTGCGCATCACGTTGCCCGCCACGGCGCCGACCGCGGCAGGCTGCTCGATCCCGCCGGCAGCCAGGATGGCGGTCGGCTCCGCGATCTCGGGCGTTGCGAAGATCATGGCGATGATCTCCTCGCCCTTGTCGAGGTAGGCGTGGAAGTCCTCCGCCATCAGCGGGTCCCGCTCCATGCGGTACCGCAGGTGCATGGTGCCGTAGGCCACGTGCCTCGCCTCGTCCTGCATGCAGAGCCGGAAGATCTGCTGCTCCACCGGGGAGGGTGCGATGGCCTCGCCGGCGCGGAACAGCGAGAGCACGATGGCCTCGCCGAGCAGGTGCATCAGTGCCGAGCCTTCGTCGTAGCTCTTCGCGTCGAGGATGAGCTGCAAGAAGCGCTCGACGACCGCCGACGCCCGCCCGAGCCCGCCACCGTTGGCCAGCGCACGCTTGCGAAACACCTCGGTGTGGCGGGCCTCGTCCATCACCTGGGTGCAGAGGAACATCTTGGCTTCCACGTAGTCGTGGTTGATGCGCCACAGCCACTTGGCGGGGAAGTCGGACGCCACCATCTCGACCTCGGAGAGCACGGTCGCCAACTAGCACATGGCGTGCTCGATGTCCGGGTCGAGCTCGGGCAGGTCGCCCCGCGGGATGTCCCGAGTGGCGCTCCACTGGCGGCTCACCGCCTCCTCGTAGAGGTCGAGGAGGTTGTCCGACCACACCTCGGACTTGTCGTTGATGGTGTACCCCATGTCCGGCACGTCGGTATCGACGTCGGAGCCCCGGGGGGCCATCGTCCGCAGAGGAGCGTGGTCGGGAACCTCGCCGTAGGAGCCGATGGCGATGTCGCTCAACGTGAGGCCCGTCTTGCCCGGCTTGGCCCGGACCCCCCATTCCGAGCTGGTGTCGCGGAGCCAACCCAGGTCGAACTCCCCCCTGGCCGATCGCTCGAGGTAGTCGAGATCCAGACCAAGTGCCATGGTGTAGCCCCGTCTGCTAGCGAGCGAACCCATGAGACACGCTCGGTCTCATCGTCTCCCTTTCTGGAAAGTACGAAGGCGTCCTGACTATGTCTAGGGCCGAAAGTCCCAATTGCCCGCCCGGCATTCGGCCGCCGGCTGCCGGCAGATTGGGGATTTCGGCTCTGGCGTCGGTGGATGGCCTGGTCGACAATGGTGTTCATGTGGATCGATGAGCGAGGATCAGAGGTCCTGGACCCGGCCGAGTGTCACCGCCTCCTGGCGCTGGGCGCGAAACAGGGGCTCCATGGCCACATCGGCATCGCCTCGGACGGAGCTCCCCTGGTGCTGCCGGTGAACTATGCGGCGGACGGCTCCGACGTGGTGATCCGGATCGGCGAGGGCCTCTTCGAGCGGGTGGAAGGAGCCCGGCTGATCGCCCTCCAGGTGGACGGGGTCGATGCCGGGCGTGCCTGGAGCGTGCTGGTTCGTGGCCTGGCCATCGAGGACGACGGGGACCATGGCGGGCACCTGCCGGAGCACTTCCCGCAGCCCGCCGTGACGGAGCCCGGCCACCGGATCGTGCGGATCCGGACCGACGTCGTCACCGGCCGTCGGCTGGCGGCTGCCTCTGCGCCCCCGCCCGGGGCGGGCCCGGTCGCATCGAGACCGCCGGGTCGCTGACAGGCCGGCCGACGGCCCGCCCGACCCCGGTACGGGCCTCGGTCGGCGACCGGACCGGCCCCGGTGGGCGAGTTGATGGGCGGAGCCGTTGGGGCGGGTTGGTCCGCACCTGGGGAGCGCATAGTGTGAGCGGATCGAACTGTGCGGAACGAAACCCCTCGGGACAGGGGCTGCGCTCGGGGCGCAGGGACCGGTGCGTCGGCACCGCCGATCGGCGGCCCGAGTTGCCACAGCGCTGGCCGGCCTCGTCGTAGCAGCGTCGTGCCTGGTGGGCGCCGTGAGCCCGGCTGCCCCGGCCGCAGCCGCCCCGGCGAGCCACTCCCAGCCCGTGTCGAGCCACAATTTCGAGCCTTCGACCTGGAATGAAACCTGGTCGACCGGTCCGCTACCGGACGTTGGCGCATCCATTGCCGAGTCGTCGCCGATACCGGCCACCCTCGAGGGCCAGCCATCGGTCGTCGTGGGGGACCGGCGGGGCTACCTCTACGCCTACGACCTGGCTGCTCCGACCCCGGTGGCCGGGTGGCCGACCACTGACGGGAGCGGCCCCATCGACTCGACCCCTTCCGTCGCTCCGTCCGCAGGCGGCGCAACGTCGGTGTTCGTCGGATCGGGGAACGATGCCGACCCGACCACGGGCGGCTACCAGGCGTTCGGCCCGAGCGGCTCGCAGCAGTGGTTTACCCCGGCGGTCGATCCGCCGAGCGATGCCGCGCCGGACACCGGGGTGCAGGCCGGCCTGACCGTGGGGAACCTGCAGGCCGGTGGTCCGGACATCGTTGCCGGATCCCTGGGCCAGAATGCCTACGCACTGTCCGGCCAGAGCGGTGCCACGCTGACCGGCTGGCCGTTCTTCAACTCCGACAGCACCCACTCCACCGCGGCCGTCGCCGACCTGTACGGCACCGGCCAGACCGAGATCGCCGTCGGCGGGGACCAGACCGCCGGCACCGGCCAGGGCCAGTCCTATACTGACGGGGGCCATTTTCGGATCCTCAGCGCCCAGGGCAACCAGATCTGCCGGGCCGACACCAACCAGACGGTGGACTCCTCGCCGGCAGTGGGCGGTTTCCTCCCCGGCGGTGCGACGGGCATCGTGGTGGGCACCGGCGCCTACTTCCCGGGCGCTTCGGACACCGATGCCGTGAAGGCGTACGACACCCACTGCCAGCTGAAGTGGTCGGCCCAACTCGACGGCAGCACCTCCTCGTCGCCGGCGCTGTCGGACGTGCTGGGCAACGGGTCGCTCCAGGTGGTGGAGGGCACCGATCAGGGCCCGGGCGGATCGGGGTCGGTCTGGGTCCTCGACGCCGCCACCGGAGCGACACTGTGGAAGGCCACAGGCTTGGGGCGGGTGATCGGCTCGGTGGTGACCGCAGATCTCACCGGCGCCGGGTACGACGACATCATCGTCCCCACCACCAACGGCGCCTACGTGTTCGATGCCAGGACCGAAACCCAGATCGCCTATCTGAGCCAGGACCTCGGCCTGCAGAACTCGCCCTTGATCACCGCGGACCCGAACGGGACGATCGGGATCACCCTGGCCGGCTACATCCCCTCGGGCGGCGCCAACTCGCCCGCCGTGGGGAGGATCGACCACTACGAGATCTCGGGCCTGAACCCCACCGAAGCCGTCGGGGGGAGCGCCTGGCCCATGTTCCACCACGATCCCCAGCTCACCGGTGACGCCGGCGGGACCCCGGCCCCAGGGTCGGTCCCGGCCTGCTCGGTGCCGGCCGCGGCCGGCACCGGTTACGAACTGGCCGCCTCCGATGGGGGCGTCTTCTCCTTCGGCGGGGCCCCCTTCTGCGGCTCCACCGGCAACATCCACCTCAACGCCCCCGTCGTGGGCATCGCCATGGCGCCGAGTAGCGGCGGGNNTCTTCGCCTTCGGCGACGCCGGCTTCTACGGGTCGATGGGCGGCCAGCATCTCAACCAGCCGATCGTGGGCATGGCGGCGACGCCGGACGGCAAGGGCTACTGGGAGGTCGCCTCCGACGGCGGTATCTTCGCCTTCGGCGACGCCGGCTTCTACGGGTCGATGGGCAGCCACCACCTGAACAAGCCGGTGGTGGGCATCTCGACCTCCACCGATGGGACCGGCTACCGCCTGGTCGCGTCCGACGGGGGGATCTTCTCGTTCGGCGATGCGCCGTTCGCCGGATCGATGGGCGATCGCGTCCTGAACAAGCCGGTGGTGAGCACGGCCAACGACACCAATACCGGCGGGTACTGGGAGGTGGCCTCCGACGGCGGCGTCTTCTCCTTCGGCGGCGCACCGTTCTTCGGCTCGACCGGCGGCCGACCCCTGGCTGCGCCCGTCGTCAGCATGGCGGAGACGGCCAACGGCAGCGGCTATCGGTTCGCCGCCTCCGACGGGGGGATCTTCAGTTTCGACGCACCGTTCCTGGGCTCGATGGGTGGCTCGCCCCTCAACCGGCCGATCGTGGGCATGGCCGGGTTCTGACCCCAATTGTGATCGCCTTCGCCGGGCGTAGACTCCGCACGTGACCGACGTACTGGCCGTGGCCAACCAGAAGGGCGGCGTGGCCAAGACCACCACCGTCCACTCGCTCGGCGTGGCTTCGGCGGAGCTCGGCCGGAGGGTCCTGGTGGTCGACCTCGACCCCCAGGCCTGTCTGACCTTCTCCCTCGGGTTCGACCCCGACGCGCTCGACCACTCCCTGCACGACGTCTTCGTCCGTCGGGAAAGTGTCTCCGACGTCGCCTGCCCGGTGCCGGGCGTCCCCGGGCTCGACCTGCTGCCAGCCACCATCGACCTGGCCGGCTCGGAAGTGCATCTGCTCACCCGCACCGGCCGTGAGCACGTCCTCGAGCGGGCGCTGCAGCCCGTGCTGGACCGGTACGACCTCGTCCTCATCGACTGCCCGCCTTCGCTCGGCGTGCTGACCATCAACGGGCTGACCGCCGCCAATTCGGTGCTGATCCCCCTGCAGTGCGAGGCCTTGTCCCACCGTGGGGTCGGTCAACTGCTCGAGACCATCGAGGACGTGCGGGCCTTCGCCAACAGCGACCTCACGGTGAGGGGGATCATCGCCACCATGTACGACGAACGGACCAGGCACTCCCGACACATCATGGAAGAGGTCGAGGCCAGGTATGGGATCCCGGTGCTGCAGCCGCCGGTGCGCAAGTCGATCCGATTCGCCGAGGCCCCGGCCCGGGGCAAGTCGATCCTCCAGCATGCCCCCACCTCGCCAGGGGCGAACGCCTATCGCCAATTGGCCCGGACCCTGCTCGAGATGAGCGCGGTCGCCGGCACCGTCGGTTAGTGGCCGACGGACCCGACCCGCTCGGCAAGCGGGCGCTGTTCTGGATGCCCGTCGAGGCCCAGGCGGCTGGAGGCGAGGACGACGCTCCCCCCGTCGGGCGGACAGCGGCGCAGGCCCACCCCCGGTCGAGTGGCGCAACCCGTCATGCCCGCCCCGCCGGTAAGCACGCCCTGTATTCGGCGGCGACCCCGGCCGACGAGAAGGAGCGGTCCACGTCGACGGCCACCGCAGCCGAGCCACTTCCGCATCGGGGGATCCTGACCGTGGCATGTTCCACCTGTGGCTCGGTCAGCCGGGTGGGCCTCTTCGAATTCGCGGTGCTTCAGTTGCCCGTCGGCCTCTGGCTGCCCGGGCGCACCTTCGACCGACGGATGACCTGTCCGGCGTGTCGCCGCCGAGCGTGGACAAGCGTGACCCTGTCGAGGTGAAGCCCGGGATCCCGGTGCACAGTCGATCGGGTGGGCGGCTCCAGCGTGCGACGTGGGCCTGATGGTGCCGATCATGACCCGGCTCGGTGTGGGTCCACTGCTGGCGGCGGCGTCCAACCAGACCAACCCCGGGGGGGTGACCGGATGGCTGCTCCACTTCCACGGGCCCGCCGCCTATGCGGCGGTCGGGTTCCTGGCCTTCGCCGAGGCCGGCATGATGATCGGGTTCTTCATCCCGGGGGAGACGGCGGTGGTCATCGGGGGGGTGCTGGCCGGGCTCGGCCGCGTCAACCTCGGGGTGATGATGGCGGTGGTCGTGGTGTGCGCCATCGCCGGCGACTCGGCCGGATTCGAGATCGGCAAGAAGTCCGGGCCGTGGCTGCTCGCACGGCGGCCGCTCAAGGGCAACGCCGGCGTCAGGCAGTCCATTGCCATGCTCGAGCGCTACGGGGGCCCCGCAGTGTTCCTCGGTCGCTTCGTGGCCTTTGCCCGGGCCGTCATCCCCGGGCTGGCCGGCATGAGCGGCCTGCGCTACCGGGTGTTCCTCGCCTACAACGCCGCCGGCGGGTTGGTCTGGGGCGTGGGCTATACCCTGCTCGGATACGTCGTCGGGGTCTCCTTCGAGCACATCCTCAAGTCGGTGGGCCTGTGGTCGCTGGCGGTGGTCGGTGTCGTCGTCGTGGTGGCGATCGTGATCCGCGTGACCGTGAAGCGGCGGGAGCGGCGGCGGTTGGCAACCGAGTTCGCCGACATGGCCCGGCCGTCCCCCGACCCCGGGTGGCTGCCCGAAGAGAGCCGCCCGGCGGAACAACGCCCGTCTGACCCCGAGTCCGGGGACTAGCCGGTCTGGGGGTGCGTGGGAGTGGTGCCGTTCGCCTCGAGCAGGTCGAAGCCGTCCGGGATCGACACCAGTCCAGGAGCCGTGCCCGACACGTCGGTGATGCCGTACTGCCAGACGATGGAGTAGGTGGTCGGGTCGATGACCACCACCCGGTTGCGGTAGTCGTCGTTGACCATGATCAGGCCGTTGGGCAGCCGCTCGGCCAGCGAGGGCTTCTTCAGCATGGCGTCGCCTGACGTCGCGTCGTAGAGCCAGGTCACCTGGCCGCCCCGGGTGAATTCGAGGATCCGGCCCTCTGCCGGGGGGTCGTAGTCGGTCATGAGGTAGAGGTCGGAGGCCAGCTGTTGGGGGTCCGAGGGGTAGTTGACGGTGGGTATGTGCACCGTCCACACCAGTGTTCCCGTTGGGGTGTACTCGTCGATCCACGAGCCGTTGATCTCCGACACCAGCACATCACCGTTTGCAAGCGGGGTGTCACCGTTGGGGTAGGCGATCGACGTCGGTGGGTTGTGGGCGTCCGCCCCGTTGCCGATCTGACCGGTGACCTGTCCCTGCGGTGAGATGAACAGGATGCGGTTGTTCGACGCGTCGGCGACGGTGATGGTGCCGGATTTGAGCAGGTAGGCGTCGTCGGGTTGATTGAGGTAGCCGGGTGCCGAGCCGGACTGACCGGGATGCCCGTACTGCCACAGGATCTTCCCTGACGGATAGCCGATCTCCACGATGGTGTGGTTGTCCTCCTGGTTGGAGATGATCCCGGTCCCGCCCTTGATGAAGAACGCGTCGTCGGGGAAGTAGAAGCCACCGGGCGGCGGAGGCATGGTGGCCGAGGGGTACTGCCAGGTGATGTTCCGGGCAGGGTCGAGGGCCAGCAGGCGGTCGTTGCCCCGGTCGGCGATGAGCAGTGTGCCCGCGAAAGGCGCACCGGCCCCCGGGCTGCCCGCCGGCCCCCCGTATCGGCTGCGACGGAGGGAGATCACCGTCCGGAGTGAACCGGAGGCCACGCCGGCCTGGTCGTTGCCGGACTGGCCGGTGACCTCGCCCCCCACCATGTAGCCGACGGCGCTGCCGGAGGATCCCACCGTGGCGTATCCGGCGAAGGCGTCTGCCTGGGGCAGGAGGCCTGCGTTCAGGACCTTGTGCGACGATGGTACGAACGCGGTGATCTGGGTCAGGGTTGGACCTGCGGGGACCTGGCCCCCGGCCACGTAGATGGTGCCGCCGATGAGGAAGGCAGCGGCACCGTAGAGCGCCTGGGGAAGGTGGCCGACGACGCTGGCCCTGTGGGTCACCGGATCGACCACCTGGATGTCGTCGGTGGCGGTGGTGGCGGACCCGGCCGACGCCGTCTGGCCCCCGAATGCGTAGATCAACCCGCCGGCGGCCACCACGGCGGGGTAGCGGACGGCAACGGGCAGGGTGGCCACCGTGGCGAAGTGGGTGCCGTCGGTCGTGGACAGGACACCCGGCAGATAGGTGGTGCCGTCGTAGCCACCGACGACGTAGGCGGTGGTCGCCGTGCGTCCCCCGGCCCGGGCCGGGATGGTGGCGATGGCAAGGTCCGAGCGGGGCTGGGGGAGCTGGCCCGCCACCGTCCCCGTGCCTGCCGTCGCGGGCGGGATGGCCGGCGTGGGCAGGGACTGCACGGTGGCCACGGTGTCTGGCGAACCGCCGCCGACCACGTAGGTGGTGCGCCCGAGGGCCACGGCGGCGGCATCGTGCACCGGCGTGGCCAGAGCCGTCGCCGTGGCGACGGCCCCGCCGGCGGGGCTGATCGTGGAGACGGTGGCTAGCGAGGTACCCGAGGGGGTGATGCCGCCGAGAACGGACAGCCCGGTCCCGTTGGCCACCACCGATTCGCGTGACAGGGGTGCGCCCAGCTGCCAGGGCTCGACACCGGCTTCGATCGAGGCCGGGCCGCCCGCGGTGGAGGCCTTGTGATCGGAGGTCGCCTGGGCCGGTGCCGGCGAGGTGGTGGTGGCCGACGAGGTGGACGGCCCACCCGAGCACGACGCGAATGCGATGCCGCCGACGAGGAGGACGGCCAGGGCGGCGATGGCGATCGCCCGTTGGCGCTGTCGGCGTATACGGCGTGCCCTCTGTGACTGGCGTTCCACGGTGTCCTCGTCTGTGCGCTTCGGTGTCGGTGCGGCGGGCCCTGGGGCATCTGCAGCCACGGGGGGTCAGGCGGGCGACGGTCTGGAAAAGCTCCCCGGTGCGCCGACCCAGGGCCTGGGTCAGCGGTCGACCGTGAAGAATAGTGCGGGCTCGCTCCCTTCACGACGGATGCGGTCGTGCAGCTCGAGGAGCGCGCAGTGGGCCAGGGTCTCGCCGTTGGCCTGGCGTTGCATGAACGGCTGGATCTCGTCCCAGGGACGCGACCAGTGCAGCCTGAGGGTGATGTCCCAGGCCGTCGAGCCTGGGTGCTCGGCCAGCACCTGCTCGATCTCCTCGAGCCGCTCTGCGTGGTGGGCGATGATCTCCTCGAGCCGACCCTGCAGATCGGCGAAGCGGTACTCGTGGCCCGGCAGGACCTCTTCGGCCCCGAGGTTCTGGACCTTCAGCAATGACTCGAGATAATCGCCCAACGGGTTGGGGAACTGCTGGGTGTGCACCGAGATGTTCGGGGTGATGCGCGGGAGGACGTGGTCACCCGAGAGGAGCAGCTTGCGGTCGTCGCTGTAGAAGCAGACATGCCCGGGGGAGTGGCCCGGCGTCCAGATCGTGCGCAACGACCAACCCGGGAGCTCGATCTCCTTCCCGTCCTCGAACAGGACGTCGGGAACAGCCATGGTCACCATCGACTTCAACACCATCGAGGCGAAGGCCAGGTCGGGCAGCCTGTCCGCCGGAACGCCGGAGTCAGCCAGAAAGTGCGACATGTCCGAGAGGAGCTCATCGGTGTCGCCGTAGCGGGCCTCGAGCATCACGGCGTCATCCGGGTGCAGCCCGATCCAGGCGCCGGACGCTTCGCGAACCCTGCCGGCCAGCCCGTAGTGGTCGGGGTGGATGTGGGTGACCAGCACGGCGCGGACGTCGGAGATGCTCCCGCCTGCCGCGGACAGACCGTCGCCCAGCGCGAGCCACGCCTCGTCGGTGTCCCATCCGGCGTCGACCAGGGCCATGCCGCCGCCATCGAGTTCGAGGCCGTAGACGAGCACGTAACGGAGCGGGTTGTCCGGAATCGGCACCGGTATCGACCACAGCCCCGGACGGACCTTCTCCACCGGTGGCAGCACCTTGTTGTCCCATGCCTCCTTTTGCAGTTTGCCGGTGACCACGACCACGACAGGCACGGTACACGGAAGGTCGAACGAGATGGCGCGGGCTGCTGCCCGTGGGGTGGTCCGCGGCGACACCGCGGTCGCCGCGGTGTGTCGACGACTTCCACCAGGCGGTGCCGCTGACCGCAAATCCTTGAAGTGGGGCCGGCAAGTGCCTACCATGACTCCCCAACGACACGGCCCTCCCTGCGGGGTCGTGTGCAGCGGAAACCGGGTGGGACGGTACATGATGATCGATCATCTCGGATGGTGGCGGTCCGCCGTGACCCAGCGCGGGCAAGAGTGAGCAAGCCGAAACGGGGGCCATCGCCCCGGTTGCCGGCCGGGCCCGATGGCTTTGCCCAGCTGGTCGCCTTCTGCCGCGACGCCTACCTCGAGGTGGACCGTGCCGGCGTGGTCACCCAGTGGAACCCGCGTGCCGAGCAGGTGCTCGGCTGGAGGCGCCACGAGGTGATCGGCAGGGAAATCACCGAGACCGCCCTCCCCGAGTGCATCGGACCGTCTCCGTTCGTCCGGGCGCGAAAAGGAGCGCTCGACACCGAGGTCGCCGAACTCGGGTGGCGGGGAGTGCGCTCGGGCGAAGGTGTCCGGCGGAAGGTCGAGCTGTTGCACAAGCAGGGGCACCGGATCGTCGCCGACGGGCTGCTGTTCACCGTCGGGAGTGGGGCGTCCGGCGGCATCGCCGGTTTCCTCTACGACGGCCGGGGGAGTGCATCGCCTGGTGGGCCGCTGTCCCACGCTGACCTGCACGACAGGCTGACCGGGCTGCCGAATCGAGTGCTCTTCGAGTCGCGGCTGGCCCGTGCGGTGGCCACGGCGGGCAGCATCCCCGGTGCGGTTGCGGTGGTGCTGCTCGATCTCGACCGCTTCCAGGCCATCAACAACTCCGTGGGCCACGAGACCGGTGACCGGGTGCTGGCTGCGGTCGCCGGGCGCCTGCGGCGGGCCGCCGGCGACGCCGAGCTCTTCGCCCGGTTCGGCGGAGATGAATTCCTCGCCCTCTTCCGGAGCGGAGACGGTCCGGTCGGGGACGTCGCGTCGGCCTTCATCGAGCGGGCGCGCCTGGCGCTGGCCGAGCCGTTCGAGGTCGCAGGGTCCGAGGTGTTCCTCGACGCGTCGGTCGGCGTCGCCCTCAACACGTTCGGAGTCGACGACCCGTCAACGCTGTTGTCCAATGCCGAGGCCGCCATGTACCGGGCCAAGCAGCGGGGAGGATCGAGGGTCGAGACCTTCGGCGAGTCCATGCGGATCGAGGTCGTCGATCGGATGACCACCGAGCACTCGCTGCACCGGGCCCTCGAGCGCAGCGAGCTGATGCTCCACTACCAGCCGGTGGTGGAGCTCGGGGAGCTCACCACGGTGGGAATGGAGGCGCTCGTCCGATGGCAACATCCTTCCCAGGGCCTGGTCCCCCCCTGTCGTTTCATCCCGGTGGCCGAGGAGAGCGGGCTGATCATCCCGATCGGGGCATGGGTGCTCGAGGAGGCCTGTCATCAGCTCCGCGACTGGCAGCGCGAGGGCCGCACCGGACCGCGAGGCATGGTGGAGGTGAACATCTCGGCCCGCCAGATCGACGACCCGCACATCGTGCGCACGGTCGAGGGGATCCTCAGCCGCACAGGTCTGCCCCCCCGGCACCTGACCCTGGAGATCACCGAGACCGCCCTGATGGCGGACGCGGCTTCGGCCCTGCTGGTCCTGCGCGCCCTGAAGGACATCGGGGTGCTGCTGGCCATCGACGATTTCGGTACCGGCTACTCGTCGCTCAGCTACCTGCAGCGCTTCCCCTTGGACATCCTGAAGGTGGACAGCAATTTCGTCGAGGACCTCGGTGCCGGTGCCGGCGGCGAGGGCGAGGAGATCGTGTCAGCAGTGATCAACCTCGCCCATGCGCTGGGTCTCAAGGTGGTGGCCGAGGGCGTGGAGACCGAGCAGCAGTTGGACGCGCTCCGGTCCCTCGGCTGCGACTTCGCCCAGGGGTTCCTCTTCTCGAGGCCGCTCCCGGCCGCGGACCTCATCGCCGCCTTCGGTCTGCAGGTCAGCGCCTGAGACCAGCGGCCGTTCGCCGCGAGCGCCACCCACTCTGTCGGGAAGACGGGATTTGAACCCGCGACCTCCTGCTCCCAAAGCAGGCGCGCTGCCAAGCTGCGCTACTTCCCGTTGCGACGCCATCCCGCGCCTCCGGGTCACAGCGTAGGCCACCGGACAGGCGGCGTTCCCCCGACCCCGCCGTACGGGATAGCGTCACGCCGATGCCCACCGTGCGAGTAGCCGTATTCGACCTGGGCAGCAATTCGTTCCACCTGATGGTGGTGGACGCCTCCCGCGACGGCCGGCTGGATCCGGTGCTGCGCAGGCGTTCGTTCCTCCACCTGGGCACCGAGGTGGCCCGGACGGGGGACGTCCCCGCCGACCGGGCGGCGGCAGCGGTACGGACGGTCCGCAGATTGCGGGTGGCGGCCGACGACGCCGGTGCCGACGTGGTGGTGGCGATGGCCACGGCCGCACTGAGGGACGCCGGCAACGGAGGGAGGCTGCTCGACCGGCTCGAGCGGGTCCTGGGTCACCGGGTCACGCTGCTGAGCGGCGAGGAGGAGGCGCGCCTGTGCTTCTTGGGGCAGCGCGCCGGGGTCTGGGTGGGCCACGACCCGGTGCTGGGGCTGGACCTCGGAGGCGGGAGCCTCGAGGCGGGCATCGGGACGGTCGACCAGGTGTGTGCGGTCGCCAGCGTCGCCCTCGGGACGGCCCGGATCCAAGGGGAGATGGAGACCGGCGAAGTGCTGACCCCCGATGACCGCGTGGCCATCAGGGAGGCGACGACGGCCCGGGCCGAGCCCATCCTCGAGATGCTCCGCCGTCATCCTTCGGCAACCGGGCGGGTGATCGCCAGCGGGGGGACCGTACGCGCCCTGGCCCGTTTGGCCATGGGCCTGCACCGACCACCGCCCGCTTCCACGTCATCGCTCCAGGTCAACCAGGTCGAGCTGCCTGCGGGGCAGCTCGACGAACTGGCCGAGCGGCTGGCCGCTCTCGATCTCGGAGGCCGCCTGGCCCTGCCCGGGATCCAGGCCCGCCGGGCACCGCTGCTTCCCATCGGCGCAGTGGTGCTCTCCACACTGGTGGAGCACCTGGGCCTGCAGGGCCTGGTGGTCAGCGAATGGGGGCTCCGGGAGGGCGCCGTGATCGACGGTCTGTCCCTGCCGGCGGATCACCGCCACGGAGCCCGGGGCGGGACGGGGTCCTAACCCGTCCCGGGGTGTTCAGGCCTTTTTGCCGAGGATCCTGTTCATCCCGGTGCCGCACGTCGGGCACTTGCCCTTGGCGGACCGCCGGCCGTTGGCCATCTCGACCTCTTCGCCTTCGAACTGCCGTTTCTCACGACACTTCACGCAGTATCCCTCGTACGACGCCATGGTTCCTCCTCGTGCTTCGAACGGTGCCATCCGTTGATCGGATGGTTCGAAGGTACCGGCCTGCGCTGACGAACGGGGGGATGGGACGCTCCACTGCCAGCTGCAGTTGGCAGTGGAGCGCTTCCCCGGAGACGCCCGCCGGCGTCAGGCCGGTCGGAGGTCGTCGGTCGTCGGGCGTCGGTCCGCTGGTCCATCGGTCGAGGCGATCGTGGCCATCACCTGTTCGATGTCCTCGGGCGGGAGCGGTGGGCTGAAGAAGTACCCCTGGGCGGTGGTGCAGCCGCGCTGGAGGAGAACCTGGTTCTGGAGCGAGGTTTCGACGCCCACGGCTACACAGGCCAGTCCCAGCCGGTCGGCCATCGAGATGATCGCGGCCACCAACGCGTTGTTCTCGCCGTCGGGGCCGAGCACCTGCACGAAGGTCCGGTCGATCTTGAGTGTGCTGACCGGAAAGGTGCCGATGCGGCTCAACGAGGAGTTCCCGCTTCCGAAATCGTCGATGGTGAACTTCACCCCGAGCTGCCGCAGTCGCTCGATGTTCTCCCGGGCCGGTCCCGACTTGTCGAGGACCACCCGCTCGGTGATCTCGAGCTCGAGTGACGCGGGATCGATGTGTGTCATCTCGAGGGTGCGCTCGACGCTGTCGAAGAAGTCCGGATGCGAGAGGTCGCGGGAGGCGAGGTTCACCGAGAGCCGCAGCGGATCCAGCCCGCGGTCGAGCCAGGCCCGGGCCTGCCGGCAGGTCTGGTCGAGCACCCATCTGTCCAGGGCGACGATGATGTCGCTCTTTTCGGCCAGGGCGATGAACGAGGACGGCTCCAGCACCCCGATGGTCGGGTGGTTCCATCGGACGAGGGCCTCGACGCCGACCACCTGGGCGGAGTGGAGGTCGATGTAGGGCTGGTAGAGGATGAAGAACTCGCCGCGCTCGAGCGCACGGGACAGCTCGGCAAGCAGTGTGCGGTCGTCGAACGCCGTTCGGCCGGACGCGGCCGGCCAGGGTTCGGCCATGTACATCTGGAAGGCGTTCCGACCGAGGGACTTGGCGCGGTACATGGCCGCGTCGGCCCGATTGAGGAGGTCGTCGTAACAGTCGCCGTGCTCGGGGGCGATGGCGATGCCGATGGACGCAGTGTTCTCGACCTGTTCGCCGAACACGATGAGCGGGGCGCCGATCGCATCGAGGGTGCGCTGGGCGAGCTGGTCGATGGCCGACTGGTCTGCCAGTCCGGGCAGGAGGATGGCGAACTCGTCACCACCCACCCGGGCCACCGTGTCTTGGCTGCGTACGGTCTCCACCAGGCGCTCGCCCACCTGTCGGATCAGGTCGTCCCCGGCCCCGTGGCCCAGCGTGTCGTTCACCTCCTTGAAGTGGTCGAGGTCGACGAAGAACATGCAGACCGGCTCGCCGACCCGTCGGGACCGGACCAGTTCCTGCTCGACCCGATCCTCGAATAGGCGGCGATTGGGCAGCCCGGTCAGGGCATCGTGCCACGCCATGTGGGAGACCCGTTCGAGCAGCTCGAGGTTCTGGAGGGCCGTGGCGGCCAGGTCGGCCAGGCCGGCCAGCCGCTCGTGGAGGTCAGGGGCGTGGGCGGACCTAGTCGAGCCGACCGAACCAAAGTTGGCGGCGATCACTCCGAGGAATTCGCCGGCGGCGAAGAGCGGGGCCACCACCGATGCGGTGGTGCGGGAGCGATGCAGCAGCTCCCGCAGGGAGGGATCCTCGGTCGACGCGTCGAGGACGATGACCTCGTGGTGAACGAACAACCGCTCGATCTCGGGGGTGTCGATGCGGATGGTGACGACCCCGGACTCTGGCGGCTCGTGTACTGCGCCGACAGGGCGTTCGTCATTCCCTCCCGGCGTGGTCGTCCGCCTGATGGCGGGTCGCCCGGATCCGGTAAGGGGCACGACGGGGCCCAGGTAGGCATGGGGATCCTCCAGGCCTGCGGTACGGGCCCGCGGGACCATCTGCCCGTGCTCGCTGTCCCACAGGTAGACGGTGCACTGGTCGCAGCCCGTCACCGACGGCACGGTGTCCGCCAACAGCTGCACCGACTCGGCCAGGTGAGTGACCTGGGAGAGGGCCTCGGAGAACGAAAGCAGTGTCCGTGCCGTGGCATCGCTGCGCCTGGCGTTGGTGACCTCGCCGAAGACGTCCAGTGCGTTGGCGGCGTACTTGGCATAGAGGTGCAGCACCCGCTCCTCTGACGGGGAGCGGGTGGCGCCTGGCGGGAGGAACTCGGCCAGTCGGCCGTACCGGCGCCCTGGTGAGGCGATGTCGACGATGAGACGCCTGCCGCCGGCATCGTCGGGGTGCTCCCGCCACAGCTCTGTCGCGAGCAACTGGGCCTCGTCGGGTTCGAGCCCTCGGTGGTGGAGTTGGATGGGTGCGCCGGGACCGACCCTGATCATCAGCAGGTAGTTGGGGGCGGCGATCACCGCGTCGGCCCGGGCGGCGATCTGGGAGAGCAGTGAGTCGGCGTCGTCGTCGAGCAGTTCGAGGATCGTGGAGAACGCCCCTTCCAACAGGGTGCCCATCTGGTCGACCTCGGAGTTCAGCCGGGCGACGGTGTGCTCGGCCGCCGTCCGCTCGGCGACGGCTTCCGCCTCGAGCTGCTCGACGACCTCCACGGGTGCCCACGTCGGGCGGTCCCCCGGGCCCCGGCCGACAGCGTCGTCCTCGTGGGCCTCGTCCCGGCCATCAGTCGGAGAGTCCGCCCCGGCATCCGGGCCGGGTCCGGTCCCTCCGTCGTCCCAACTCAGGGCGTACAGGCAGTACCGGCCGCCCCTGGCACTGCATTCGTGCTCGGTGATCAGCGCCGGTTCCAACCCGTAGAGCCCGGGGATCTCGGAGAGCAGTCCCCTGGTCAACTCGCACAGGTGGGCGTGCCGGCTGTCCGAGTGCAGGGGAGACACCTGGATCAGCGCGTGATCGGCAGCAACCTCCAGTGCCACCGCCTCCGAGGTCGTCTCGAAGTGGTCGAGCAATGGCGTCACCTGTTTGAGGGCGGCCTCCGGTGAGCCCAGGGCCCGGAGGCGATCGACGAAATCGGTCCCGTCGGGGGCGGACAGGAGCTCCTGGCCCACGTGGAAACCGATGGCATCGTCACCGGTCACCAGCGCCACCGCGTTGAAGAGCGCCACGGTCTCGGCGAGCGAGCTCCAGCAGGCGACGTCCCCGAGGGCGGAGAAGGGGCGCTGCTCCCCGGCGAGAGCGAGTGCCTGGGCCACCCCGGCGTCGCCGGCCCCCGTGCGGACCAGGTTGATCAGGACGTGGACGACCCCTCCGGAGACGTCGCGAGGCCTTCCGGCCTCCTCGGTCTGTTTCGGCTGTTCAACCTCGACGTGGCTAGTCATCCAACCCTTCGGCACCCGGGCCGACCCGCAATCGACAGTATGGTCACTTCTCTCTTCGACCGGCGGACACCGATTCTTTACCGCCCGGGGCGATCGGGCCCCCCGGTCGGCAGGGTCGGCGTGGCCCCCGGGGTCCGGTCGACCTGGCGGGCTCCGGCCGAACCCGACGTACCGTCCCCTGGTCAGGTGGGCCTCCGTCCGGGCCACCTACACTGCACCCCATGAGTATCTTCGACCCCACCCTGCACTCCCTCGACGGCACCCCCGCCTCGGTCGGCGACTATCGCGGCCGGGCGCTGCTGTTGGTCAACGTGGCCTCCAAATGCGGCCTCACCCCTCAGTATGAAGGACTGGAGCGCCTGCAGGAGACGTACGGCGACAAGGGGTTCACCGTGCTGGGGTTCCCTTGTGACCAGTTCGGGGGCCAGGAGCCCGGGACCTCCGAGGAGATCGCCTCGTTCTGTTCCACCACCTATGGCGTCACCTTCCCTCTGTTCGAGAAGATCGAGGTCAATGGCGAGGGCCGCCACCCGGTCTACGACGAGCTGGTGTCGTTCCCCGACGCAGGCGGCGAGGCCGGCGACATCCAGTGGAACTTCGAGAAGTTCCTCGTGTCCCCGACCGGTGAGATCGTGCAACGGTTCAGGCCGCTGGTGGACCCCGAAGCACCCGAGGTGATCGACGCCATCGAGGCGAACCTGCCGGCCTGAGCCCGGTCGGCTCGGTGGGCGGAAGGGGACGAATGAGCGGTCCGGCAAATCGCGAACCTGTGGTCGGCCACCTGGCCCAGGTGTGGACGTCCATGGCCGACGTGGGGCGGGCAATCGGCACCAGACAGTGGGTGCTCTCCACCGACTGCCCCGGGTGGACGGTCAAGGATCAGTTCTCGCATCTCGTCGGCATCGAGCGCCTGCTGCTCGGGGACACGCCGCCCCCTCCGCTGACCGACGTTCCGGCCCATGTCGCCAACCCGTTCGGCGAGATGAACGAGGCCTGGGTGGAGGCCAGGCGGCTGGTGCCCGGGACCGAGGTGCTGGCCGAGTTCGTCGACGTCACCCAACGGCGACTTGCCGCACTGCGGGCCAAGCCGGCAGACGAATTCGACGTGGTCGGCTGGAGCCCGATCGGCGAGGTTCCGTACCGCGAGTTCATGCAGATCCGCATCCTCGACAGCTGGGCCCACGAACAGGACGTCAGGCGTTCGGTCGGCCGGCCCGGCGGGCGCAACGGCGTCGGCGAGGCAGCCGTCCTCGATCGGTGCGAGAAGGCCATGGTCTATGTGGTGGGCAAGCGCGTGGCCCCGCAGGACGGCAGCTCGGTGCTGTTCAGCGTCACCGGGGTCATGGGACGCCAGATCCTGATTGCGATGGACGCCGGTCGCGCCTCGCCACGGGGGACGCCCTCCACTCTCGCTCCTTCGGTGGTGCTGACCATGGACCAGGAGACGTTCTGGCGGCTCGGATTGGGCCGGGTGGAGCCGGCCCGGGTACTGGCGTCCGGTCAGGTCCGGGTCGACGGGGACGCGGCCATCGGTCACAAGGTGCTGGCGTCCATGGCCTTCATGATCTGAGGTGGGGACCGGTCCCTCCTGATACCCCCGGGGACCCAGCCCGGAGCCGCCGGCCTGCAGGCACCCGACGGGGCGGAAAGAGGTGAGCCCGGGTGCCAGTACACTCACCTATTCGTATGCGTGCCACAGCAGCGCCCGAGGAGGGCAACAAGGTCCGTCTGTCCGTCGAGATCGACGAAACGGAGATGGACGAGGCCCTCGACGGGGTCATGAGGCGGCTGTCCCGTGAGGTGCGGGTGCCCGGATTCCGCCCCGGGAAGGTGCCCCGCCGGGTCCTCGAGGCCCGGATGGGAGGGCCGGCGGCCCTGCGGGTCGAGGCGATCCGCGAGGCGCTCCCCGACTTCTACGCCCGCGCGGTGACCGACGCCGAGCTCGACCCGATCGACCAGCCGGAGATCGACATCACCTCCGGCGACGAATCGGGGGCCGTGTCGTTCGACGCCGTCGTGATGGTGCGGCCGACAGTGGCCATCCCCGGATACGGGGGGCTGGTGGTGACCCTCCCGGGCCTGGACGTCCCCGACGACGAGATCACCGCCCAGATCGATCGCCTACGGGCCACCTCGGGCGAGTTGGCGGAAGTGACGCGTCCGGCCCGCGACGGCGACCAGGTCACCATCGACATCCACGGCACCCGCGAGGGAGCGGAGGGGGCCGCTGACGACGGTGACCTCGATGCCGAGGACCTCCTCTACGAGGTGGGGAGCGGCGGTGTGGTCCCCGAGCTCGACGACCAGCTGCGAGGGGCGAAGGTCGGCGACATCTTCGAGTTCGACTCGACCATCGAGGCGCTCGGCCACACGGTCTCGTTCCGTGTACTGGTCAAGGACGTGAAGGAGCTGGTCCTTCCCGGACTCGACGACGAGTGGGCCGCCGAGGCCTCCGAGTTCGACACGGTCGAGGAGCTGACCGCCGACATCACGGAGCGCCTCCGGCAGCGCCGCATCGTCCAGGCGCAGCTGGCCCTCCAGCAGAAGACCGTCGAGGCCCTGGTCGAACTGGTGACCGAGGAGATCCCCGAGCAGCTCGTCGTCGAGGAGCTGCGCGAGAGGGTCCACGACCTGAACCACCGCCTCGAGGGCCAGGGGATGAACCTGGGCCAATTCCTCGGCGCCACCGGTCGCAGCGAGGAGGAGTTCCTCGAGGAGCTGCGGACGGGCGCCCTCCAGAGCGTCAAGGCCGACCTGGCGCTCCGTGCTCTCGCGGAGGTGGAGTCCATCGAGCTGACCGACGGGGAGCTCGACGAGGAGCTGGCCGCCATGGGCGAGCGCCTGGAGATGGACGTCGACCAGGTTCGGGAGCAACTGGACCGGGCCGGCCGGCTTGCGGCGGTACGCTCGGACCGGCGCAAGGCCAAGGCCATGCGCTGGCTGATCGACAATGTCGATCTGGTCGATGAGGAGGGGAGGCCCGTGTCGCGGGACGACCTGAAGGTGAACCAGGGCGAGGAGGACTCGGAATGAGCTTCACGGAGGCAACCAGGACGATGGATGCACAGGCGTACAGCGTGCCGTGGGTGGTCGAGTCCACCAGCAGGGGAGAGCGCAACTACGACCTGTACTCGCGCCTCCTGCGGGAGCGGATCATCTTCCTCGGCACACCGATCAACGACACGGTGGCCAACCTGGTCTGCGCCCAGCTCCTCTTCCTGGAGTCGGAAGAGGCGGACAAGGACATCCACCTCTACATCAATTCGCCCGGCGGCGACATCACGGCGCTGTTCGCCATCTACGACACGATGAAGTACATCAAGCCGGACATGTCCACCTTCTGCTTCGGACAGGCGGCCTCGGCTGCTGCGGTCCTCCTCGGAGCGGGCACCAGGGGAAAGCGCTTCGCCTTGCCCCATGCCCGCATCCTGTTGCACCAGCCGTTCGGTGGCGTGGAGGGCCAGGCCAGCGACATCGAGCTCCAAGCCAAGGAGATCCTGCGGATGCGCGACCTCCTCAACGGGATGCTGGCCGGCGACACCGGCCAGACTGTCGAACGCGTGTCCAAGGACACAGACCGTGACTTCATCATGACGGCGGAGGAAGCAGTGGCCTACGGATTGATCGACGAAGTGATCTCGGCCAGGGACGCAGTCGGCATCGAGGCGGTCGGGGCGGCCTAGTCCGATGCACGGAGGCCCGTCGGAGCCGGCCCAGCCGCTAGGGTTGGGGAGTCGGGGGACGTGCCGCGGGCACGGGTTGCCCCGGACGGAGGTGCAGGACAGCGAGCGATGCGGCGGATGACGCCGCATCGGGCAGCAGGGCCGTAGCGAGCAGCACGCACGGATGAGCAACAGGGACCACTGACAGAAGGACAAGAGGAACCGACGTGGCGAAGTTCGGAGACGGGGGCGATCTTGTGAAGTGCAGCTTCTGCGGCAAGTCGCAGAAGCAGGTGAAGAAGCTGATCGCCGGGCCCGGCGTGTACATCTGCGATGAGTGCATCGAGCTGTGCAACGACATCATCGCCGAGGAGTTGGCCGACACCACGGAGCTCACCTTCGAAGAGCTGCCGAAGCCGAAGGAGATCTACGAGTTCCTCAACGACTACGTGATCGGGCAGGAGTACGCAAAGAAGATCCTCTCGGTCGCCGTCTACAACCACTACAAGCGGGTCCAGGCGGGCAGCAACGGCACCAACGACAACGAGGTGGAGCTGGCCAAGTCGAACATCCTCCTCCTCGGCCCCACGGGCTGCGGCAAGACCCTCCTGGCCCAGACGCTGGCCCGGATGCTCAACGTGCCCTTCGCCATCGCCGATGCCACAGCGCTCACCGAGGCCGGCTATGTGGGCGAGGACGTCGAGAACATCCTGTTGAAGTTGATCCAGGCCGCGGACTACGACGTCAAGCGGGCCGAGACCGGCATCATCTACATCGACGAG
>PLHF01000080.1:40652-110306 GCA_003138855.1 Acidimicrobiaceae bacterium
TTCATCTGCGGCGGGGCCTTCGCCGGGGTCGACACGATCATCGAGAGCCGTATCGGCCGCAAGGGGATGGGCTTCCGCGCCGAGGTGCGCAAGGCGTCCGAGCGGGACGACTCCGAGCTGCTCCGCCACGTGCTCCCCGAAGACCTGATGAAGTTCGGGCTGATCCCCGAGTTCATCGGCCGACTGCCGGTGGTGGGGGCGGTCTCCCACCTCTACAAGGAGGCGCTCATCCGCATCCTGGTCGAGCCGAAGAACGCACTGACCCGCCAGTACAAGAGGGTCTTCGAACTCGACCAGGTCGAACTCGAGCTGACCGACGACGCCCTCGAGGCGGTGGCCGAACAGGCGCTGCTGCGGGGGACCGGGGCCAGGGGGTTGCGCGCCATCCTCGAGGAGGTCCTCCTCGAGGTCATGTACGACCTGCCGAGCCGGACCGACATCTCCAAGTGCGTCGTGGACCGTGCCGTGGTGCTCGACAAGGTGCATCCGACCCTGGTGCCGCTGAACAGTCCTCCGGCCAAGTCCACCCGAAGCCGCAGGGCCGCCTCCTAGGGACCCTCGCCCGGAACGAGCCCGCGGGCCGACGGCTGGCCCGGCCTGCTGGATCCTGCAGATGCAATCGTGAACTTCGACGATCTTCCCGTCGCCCTCGACTGGCTCGACTCGCACATCAACTTCGAGTCGGCCATGCCGTCACGCAGGTCGCTCCCCACCCTCGACCGGATGCGCGAGCTGATGGGCCTGCTGGGAGATCCCCAGACCGCCTACCGGTCCGTGCACATCACCGGAACCAATGGCAAGGGCTCCACCGCGGCAATGGTCACGGCGCTGCTCGGCGGCCAGGGGTTGTCGGTCGGCACCTATACCAGCCCCAACCTGGCCCGGGTGAACGAGCGGATCTCGCGGAACGGGGTGCCCATTGACGACGGCGCCTTTGTCGAGGTGCTCGAGTCGCTGGCCCGGCTGGAGGAGCTGATGGGGGACCGGCCAACCCGGTTCGAGCTGCTGACGGCGGCAGCCCTCGCCTGGTTCGCCGACGAAGCCGTCGACGTGGCCGTCGTGGAGGTCGGCCTCGGCGGCCGGTGGGACTGCACCAACGTGGTCGACGGGGACGTGGCCGTCGTGACCAACATCAGCTTCGACCACACCGAGGTACTCGGCCCGACGCTCGAGGACATCGCCCGCGACAAGTCGGGGATCTTCAAGCCGGGGAGCAGGGTGGTCATCGGCGAGTCCGACCCCACCCTGGTAGCGCTGCTCCGGGAGGCAGCGCTCCGGGCCGGGGCGTCCGAGGTCTGGGTCCGGGGGCAGGAGTTCGGCTGCACCGCCAACCGACTGGCGGTAGGTGGGCGCCTGATCGACCTCCGCACCCCGCGTGCCGCCTACGGCGAGCTGCTGCTCCCGCTCCATGGCGCCCATCAAGGGGACAATGCGTCCTGCGCCCTGGCTGCCGTCGAGGCGTTCTTCGGTGCCCCGGTGCACGAGGACGTGGTCGCCGAGGCCCTGGCAGGGGTGCGGGTGCCCGGTCGCCTCGAGGTGATCGGCCGCCATCCGCTGGTGGTGGTGGACGGCGCCCACAATGCCGCCGGCATGGTGGTCCTGGCCCGCTCGCTGGTCGAGGAGTTCAACGTCGACGGCGACGCAGTGGCCGTCGTCGGCATGCTGTCAGGCCGCGATCCGGCGGCGATGCTCGAGGCCCTGCTGACCGCCGGGATCCGGTCGATCGTGGCCTGCGCCCCGGCCTCCCCGCGTGCCCTGCCGGCCGAGGTGGTGGCCGAGGCCGCTGCCGGTCTGGGGATGGGGGTCACCTTGTCCGAATCCCCCGCCGAGGCGGTGCGCCTGGCGGTCGACCGGGCCGGGCCGGACGACCGCATCGTCGTGTGCGGTTCCCTCTACGTGGTGGCGGATGCGCGGCGCCTGTTGGTCCACGACACGGTGTGAGTCGGCCCCACGTGGCTGTCGGGGCCATCGCGTCGACCTCCGCCCGGGTCACGGGGTCTGACAGGGTGCGAGCGGTCGGCTAGCCTGCCTCGCTCGTGGGACGAACACTTGTCATCGCCAAGCCCGACGCGGTCGAACGCGGCCTTGCCGGGGAGATCATCGGCCGGATCGAGCGCAAGGGCCTGCGCCTGGTCGCAGCCGAGCTGCGGACCATCACCGAGGAGGTGGCGGGCCGGCACTACGAAGAGCACCAGGGCAAGCCCTTCTTCGGCGAGCTGGTGCTGTTCATCACCCGGTCGCCGGCGCTGGTGATGGTGGTGGAAGGCCCTGACGACACCTACAAGATGGTGCGCAACCTGATGGGCGCCACCAACCCGGTGGATGCCGCGCCCGGCACGATCCGGGGCGACCTCGCCCTCGAGATGGGTGAGAACCTGGTGCACGGATCGGACTCCACGGAGTCGGCGGCACGGGAGATCGAGATCTTCTTCCCGGGCCTGGACTGATCGAGTCTGGCCCGAACGGGCCCATGCCCTCGGCAGCCGGCCGGGCCGGCTGCCGGCGGGACGGACCATTCTCGGGGTCTGCACCATCCCTGAGCTGCACTCGGACCCCCTCCGCGCCGAGCGGACGGAGGGGCGACCTTGTGCGCACCCGCCGATTCCCGTAGCCTGAGGGGCCATATGCCGCTTGCAACGAAGCACGAGTGCAGCGGAGCCCAGGTGTGGTGACACGCACCCGCGACGTCCCTACCCACTACTGACGGAGGAGTGCATCTCTGATGCGCGACAATGGATTTTCTCTTCTCGGCCGCGACATGGCGGTCGACCTTGGCACCGCCAACACCCTGGTGTACGTCCGCGGCCGGGGTATCGTCCTGAACGAGCCCTCGGTGGTCGCCGTCAACGTCAAAGACGGCCGGCCGCTCGCCGTGGGGGCCGAGGCCAAGCGGATGATCGGTCGCACGCCGAGCCACATCCAGGCGATCCGGCCCCTGAAGGATGGCGTCATCGCCGACTTCGAGATCTGCGAGAAGATGCTGCGCTACTTCATCCACCGGGTGCACCAGCGCCGCTTCGCCAAGCCCCGCATGGTCATCTGCGTCCCCTCGGGGATCACCGGGGTCGAGCAGCGTGCGGTGATGGAGGCAGCCGAGTACGCCGGTGCCCGCAAGGCCTACATCATCGAGGAGCCCATGGCCGCGGCCATCGGCGCCGGGCTGCCCGTGCACGAGCCGACCGGCAATATGGTGGTGGACATCGGCGGTGGCACCACCGAGGTGGCTGTCATTTCGCTGGGCGGCATCGTCACCAGCCAGTCGATCCGTATCGGCGGCGACGAGCTCGATGAGGCGATCGTCTCCTTCGTCAAGAAGGAGTACAGCCTGGCCCTCGGGGAGAGGACCGCAGAGGAGATCAAGATCGCCCTTGGCTCCGCCTACGAGCTCGAAGAGGAGCTCCACGCGGAGATCCGCGGACGCGACCTGGTCACCGGGCTGCCCAAGACGGTGGTCATCTCAACCCAGGAGATCCGCAAGGCCATCGACGAGCCGGTCTCCGCCATCGTGGACGCCGTCAAGGTGACCCTCGACCGGACCCCGCCGGAGCTGGCGGCCGACATCATGGAGCAGGGCATCGTCCTGACCGGTGGCGGCGCACTGCTGCACGGTCTCGACAGCCGCCTGATGCAGGAGACCGGGATGCCGATCGTGGTGGCCCGTGATCCCCTGAACTGCGTCGCCATCGGCAGCGGGCAGTGCCTCGAGGAGTTCGACGCCCTCAAGCAGGTCCTCATCACCTCGTCGGCCCGCTGACCGATCGGCAGGCAGCTCTCCTGTGGCGATGCCGCGGCGGTCCCGCCGCCCTCGCACCACCCTGCTGCTACTGGTCCTTGTCGCGGTCACCATCATCACCCTCGACGCCCGGGGGAGCTTCCACGTCATCACCTCGGGGCTGAAGTCGGTGGCCGCCGACGCCTTCGCCCCGGTGCGGTCCGGTGTCGACGACATCGTCGAGCCGATCGGGAGCTTCCTGGCCGGTTCGGTCCACTACGGAGCGGTCCGCCAGCAGAACCAGAAGCTCCAGGCCGAGATCGGCCAGCTCAAACAGCAGATCGCCTCGCAGGCCGACGCCGACCAGGCCATGCAGCAGCTCACCGCGCTGCTCAACCTGCCGTTCCTGGCCAACCTGCAGACGGTGCCGGCCGAGGTGACCGACTACGACATCAGTGACTTTGCCGCCACCGTCGACATCAGTGTGGGCCGGGCCGACGGGGTGCAGTTGAACATGCCGGTGGTCGGGGCCGGCGGACTGGTGGGCCTGGTGGTCCAGGCCAACCACGACACGGCGACGGTACGGCTGATCACCGACGGCCAGTCCTCGGTCGGGGTGCGCTACGGCCCCGCCCCGGGCTCGCTGGCGGTGCTCACCGGCGAGGGCTCGGGCAAGCCGCTCAGCGCCGACCTGGTACCGAACAACACCCCGCTCACCAAGGGCGAGCAGTTCGCGACCAGTGGGCTTCAGGGGGCCCTCTTCCCGCCGGGCATCCCCGTGGCCTCGGTGGTCACCGCCAGGACCGGAGCTACGGCGACACAGGAGTCCGTCGTCCTGCAACCTCTGGCCGACCTGGCCCACCTCCGGTACGTGTCGGTGGTGCTGTGGGGCCCGGCAGCATGACCCGCGGTGGCGTCGACCGCCGACGCCCCGCAGTGGAGCGGGCGGTCCGATGACCCCACGCGACCTTGCCCGCGTCGCTCTGGTGGTGTTCGCCTTCGTCGTCGTCCAGCAGACCCTCGTGCTCGACCTCCGGGTCGGAGGCGTCCATCCGGACATCATGATCCTGCTGCCGATCGTGGCCGGCGTGGTCGGCGGTCCCAGTCGGGGCGCCACCATGGGTTTCGGGGCCGGCCTCGTGGCAGACCTCTTCCTTCCCACGCCCTTCGGCCTCTCCGCCCTGGTGGGGAGCTTGATCGGCTTCGCGGTGGGAGGGGCCGCGCTGGCCCTCGACCGTTCGGCATGGTGGCTCCCACCGGTGGCCGCGCTGGGTGGGAGCGCCCTCTACGAGATGGCTTACGCCATGCTCGGATCCGTGCTGGGCCAACCGCAGATGCTCCACGTGGACCTGCTGCGCATCGTGGTGCTGGTGTCGGTGGTGAATGCCGTCCTCGCCCTACCCGCTCTGCGGTTGGTGTCCTGGGCGCTGCCCGAGGCCTCGACCGAGGGCATGCCGACGTCGGCCGTCGCCTCGGGCGTACTGCGATGAGGCAGTTCCAGGGGCGCGTCCGCTCCGGGCCAGATGCTTGGGATACTGGTCTCCCGTGAGCCGATCACTTCGCCATCCGTTCCGCGGCTCGCGGCGGTTCCTCCGCACGGAGTCCGACCGCCGTCCCAACCGCAAGAAGGTCAAGCAGCCGAAGATGCGCCAGAGCCGCTTCTCGGTGGAGGCGATGCTCGACGCGCCGGACACCACCGATTCCCGGCCCGGCCTGCGACTGCGCATCACCGGCCTGGTGGTGGTCGGCCTGTTCGCCCTGCTCGGGCTGCGATTGTGGACGCTGACGGTACTGCAGGCGCCGGCGGCCGCCCAGGCCGTCACGGCCAACCAGATCCGTGTGGTCTCGGTCGCCCCCACCCGGGGGCTCGTCCTCGACCGGTACGGGAACCCGCTGGTGAACAACGTGGTCACCCAGCAGATCACCCTGTCCCGGGTGACCGCCCAACAGGATCCGGCGGTGGTCGGCCGGCTGGCGGCACTGATCGGCCAGACCACGACGCAGCTCGACGCCACCGTCGCCGACACCCGGTACAGCCTCTACAAGCCGGTGCCGGTCCTGTCCGACGCCCCGCTGTCCGACATCCTCTACATCAGGGAGCACCAGTCCGAGTTCCCCGGGGTGTCGTCGGTGCAGACCACCCAGCGCAACTATCCCCAGCTGGAGCTGCCCGGCCCAGCGCAGACCGGCTATCCGGCAGCCCAGACCCTGGGGTACGTGGGGACCATCAACGCCGCCGAGCTCAAGTCACGGGCGGCACAGGGGTACCAGGCCGGGGACGCCTTCGGCCAGTCGGGCCTCGAGTACCAGTACGAGTCGGAGCTGCGTGGCGTGCCGGGCCAGCAGCAGCTCGAGGTGAATCCGGTGGGTCAGGTGGTGGGCGCGCTGAAGACGACGCCGGCCGCGCCGGGCGACAACATCGTCACCAACATCGACACCAACCTCCAGCAGGTGGCCGACAACGCCCTGGCCACCCAGATCCTCACTCTCCGCAAGGGGCTCGATCCGCAGTGCAACAACAACACCGGGTGCTACCCGGCGGCCACCGGCGGCGCGGTGATCGTGATGAGCCCCCAGACCGGCGCCGTGTACGCCATGTCGTCCTACCCCACCTACAACCCGTCGATCTGGGTGGGGGGCATCACCACCGCCCAGTACGCGGCCCTGTCCGACCCGGCCAACAACGAGCCCCTGATCAACCGGGCCATCGGCGGCGTCTACACACCCGGGTCCACCTTCAAGCTCAACACCGCCACCGCCGCCCTCGGCTCGGGGCTGTGGACCCCGAACGAGTTCTATGACGACTCGGGGACCTTCAAGATCCCCGGCTGCCAGTACAACAGCACGTCGTGCAACCTCCACAACAGCGAGGGCGACGGCGCGCTCGGCTCCCTCGACATCTCCACCGCGCTGACCGTGTCCAGCGACGACTTCTTCTACAACCTGGGCGCCCTCTTCTACGACCAGCGGGCCACGTACGGGCAGACCCCCATCCAGGACCAGGCGGCCCAGTACAGCCTGGGTGAGCTGACCGGGATCGACCTTCCCGGCGAGGTCCAGGGCCGGGTGGACAGCCAGGCCGAGCGGCTCAAGCTGCACGCGCTCAGCCCCACCGGGTTCCCCAACACCACCTGGTACACCGGTGACAACGTGCAGATGGCCTTCGGCCAGGGGGCCACGGCCATCACCCCGATCGAGCAGGCCGTGGCCTACTCCACCTTCGCCAACGGCGGCACCCGCTACGCCCCCCAGGTGGCAGCGGCCATCGTCTCACCCTCGGGGCAGGTGGTGAAGCGCTTCACCCCACAGGTCACCGGGCACGTGAACCTCCCTCCGGCGACGTACCAGGCCCTGCTGGCCGGGTTCACCGGCGTGGTCCAGAACCCGAGGGGGACGGCTTACGGGACCTTCCAGGGCCTCAACTTCCCCGGCGGCCTGGCCGGCAAGACCGGCACCGCCGACACCGTCCCCGGCAAGGAGCCCACCGCCTGGTTCATCGGGTTCGGCCCCACGGCAAATCCTCAGTACGTGGTGGTCTGCGTCATCGACCAGGCCGGTTACGGCGCCACCGCGGCAGCACCGGTGGTGCGGGACATCTACAGCTACCTGGCCACCCATCCGGTCACCGCCCCGGGCATCCCCCCCGGGCAGCAGATCGTCCAGTCCACGGGCCCGATCCCGCTGCCGACCACGGCTCCCGCGGCGCCCACGGCCCCCGCTGCGACGAAGACCACAACGACCACGGCGGCGGCCACCGCCTCCCCGGCGGGATCCGCCGGCTGAGCCCGGGAGCGGGCCGGTCCCGATCCCCCCGACGGCCCGCCTAGGATGAAGGGGAGATGGAGTCTCTCTGGCCACAGGTCGAGCCGCTGTTGGCCCAGGTCACGAAGCCGGCACGGTATATCGGCGGGGAGCTGGGCGCCCAGGCGGCCGAGCATGGGCGCTGGGCGGTGTCGTGGCTGCTCGTCTACCCCGACACCTACGAGATCGGGCTGCCCAATCAGGGCCTGCAGATCCTCTACGAGATCCTCAACGAGCGTGACGACGCGGTCGCCGAGCGGTCGTACGCCCCGTGGGTGGACATGGAGGCGGCCATGCGTGCCGCCGAGGTGCCGCTCTTCTCGCTCGAGAACCACCTTCCGGCTCGCGCCTTCGACATCCTGGCCTTCAACCTGTCGGCCGAGCTGGTGTACACCAACGTCCTCAACCTGATCGACCTGGCCGCGGTGCCCCTCCACGGTTCGGACCGATCGGCGGACGACCCCATCGTGCTGGCCGGCGGTCACTGCGCGTTCAACCCCGAGCCCCTGTCCGACTTCGTGGACTGCTTCGTGCTGGGCGACGGGGAGGAAGTGGTCAGCGAGATCAACGAGGTCGTGGCCGAGCACCGTTCGAAGGGGCGGCACTCCACCGACCACCCGGCCGGGCTCCGGTCGAGGGATGCGCTGCTGCGCGCCCTTTCACGGGTCCCCGGCGTCTACGTGCCGGCGTGCTACGAGGCCCGTTACGGACCAGCTCCGGCAGAGTCCGGATCGGGGGAATCGACGACCCCGCCGGCCCCTGCCGGGCCGGGCCGTCTTTCGGCCACCTACCCCCGCTTCGCCGAGACCCCCGCACGGGTGGAGAAGCGCACCATCGCCGACCTGGGCCAGTGGCCGTACCCGAGGCGGCAGCTGGTGCCTCTCATCGAGGTGGTGCACGACCGTCTGAACGTCGAGCTGTTCCGCGGGTGCACCCGGGGGTGCAGGTTCTGCCAGGCCGGGATGATCACCCGCCCGGTGCGCGAGCGGCCGGCCGAGCAGGTCCGCACCATGGTGCAGGCCGGCCTGGCCCGGACCGGCTACGACGACGTGGCCCTGACCTCGCTGTCCAGTGCCGACTACTCGGGCATCGAGGAGACGGTGACCTCGATCATCGACGACCCGTCCTGCTCGGGACAGGTGTCGGTCAGCCTTCCCAGCCTGCGGGTGGACGCATTCACCGTGGGCACCGCCGCCCAGATCCAACGGGTGAGGCGGACCGGACTGACCTTCGCTCCCGAGGGCGGTACCTGGCGGATGCGCCAGGTGATCAACAAGCTGATCCGCGAAGAGGATCTCTACGCCGCGGTCGACGCCGCCTTCAGCCAGGGGTGGAAGCGGGTCAAGCTCTACTTCCTGATCGGGCTGCCCACCGAGACCGACGAGGACACCCTGGGCATCGTGGCGCTGGCCAAGCAGTGCGTGGCCATCGGCCGCCAATACCACAAGGGGGTCACGGTCACCGCCTCGGTCGGCGGCTTCGTCCCCAAGGTCCAGACCCCGTTCCAGTGGTTCGGGCAGAACACGATCGAGGAGCTGACCCGCAAGATCCACCTGCTGCGCGATGCCGCCCGCCCGGTACGGGGCCTCACCATCCGGTGGCACGACCCCAGGGCCACGGCGGCAGAGGGCATCGTCAGCCGCGGCGACCGCCGGATGGGAGCGGTCATCGAGCAGGTGTGGCGCAACGGCGGGACCTTCCAGGAGTGGTCCGAGCACTTCGACATGCGGCTGTGGACCGATGCCCTGGCCGCGCACGGGATGTCCCTCGAGGGCACCGTTTACCGCCACCGGACCGAGGGCGAGGTGTTGCCCTGGGACCACCTCTCCGCCGGCCTGCACCGCGACTTCCTGTGGCAGGACTGGCTCGATGCACTGGCCAACCACGGCCTGGAGGACTGTCGGTGGACCCCCTGCTACGACTGCGGGGCGTGCACCGGTTTCGGGGTCGAGCACGTGGTGGCCTCGGCGGTGCCTCCGGCAGGCGGCAGCCAGGGCACCGGCCAGGATCTCTCGACCGGAGGTCAGGTGCCGGTACGATTCCTCAGCACGGCGCCGTCCGGCGCCGTTTCGGCCACCGGGCCGGAGGAGCATGCGGCCGTGCGGGTCGGGGAGGGGAGAGGCTGAGATGCGCATTCGTTTCCGCTTCGCCAAACTCGGCAAGATCCGCTTCACCAGCCAACGGGACGTCGCCCGAATGTGGGAACGGGCCCTCCGTCGGGCCGAGCTTCCGCTGGCCTACACCGAGGGGTTCTCCCCCCGGCCCCAGCTCAGCTTCGGCCTGGCCCTGCCCACCGGGTGCGAGTCGCTGGCCGAGTACGTCGACGTGGCCCTCGACGCGACCAGGGCGGCGGGCATCGAGGCGGCGTCACTGCCGGCCCTGCTCACCCCGCTGCTGCCCGAGGGCATCGACGTCGAAGAGGCGGTGCCGGTGGAGAAGGGCCCCGGCTCCCTGCAGCAGCTGGTGACGTCGTGCTCGTGGACCATGCGCTTCACCGGGGTCTCGAAGGAGGAGCTGCGCCACCAGGTGGAGTCCCTCCTCTCCGCACCCTCGGTTCCCATCGTGCGAGAGCGGAAGGGCCGCCAGGTGCACGACGACCTCCGGCCCTCGGTCCTGGTTCTGGCCGTCTCCGACGACCGGGCGGTGGTGGCCGGTCGTCGGGACGACACCGGCCGATCGGTGGGGGTGGTGGCCGAGCTGGCCACCCAACCCCGTGGGGTCCGCCCCATCGAGTTGGTGCGTGGGTTGATCGCAGTCTCGGGGGGCCCAGCGTTTCGGCCGTTGGAAGGGCAGGCCGCCGACGGTGACAGGCCAGTGGGAATCCCGGTGCTTGACCGGGCTTGTAGGACACAACAGTGGATCGAGCGCGACGGCATCCGTGAGGAGCCCCTCCAACCACGGGGGATCCCGGCGGAGACCCACCGCGCCGTGCACGCCCTGGAGCGTGCGTCTTGAGCAGTCTTGGAAGGGAATTCGATGTCAGATGCAACAGCCGGTCAGCCGGTGGGGGTCCCCGGAGAGCCAGGGTCGTCGACCGCGGCGTCCCGGCAGACCCCGTCACAGAAGAGCGCAGCGACTGTGGAGGGATCGGCCGGTAGCGGCCCGACCCCGGGCGGCGGCGGACCCGGCGGCCAGAGTCGCAGGCGCCGCGGATCGCGGGGCGGACGGGGCCGCGGCAGGTCGGGTGCCCCCGGGGCCCAGGGCCAGACCCCCGGAGAGGAGGGCCCCGAGGGCGCGGCGGTCGCTTTCGCCCCGGAGTCCCCGGAGTCCCCGGAGTCCCCGGCAGCGGCACCGACCACGGCTGTGCCCCGGACGCCGGACGCCCCGCCGCTCGTAGCCGCAGAGCGGCCCAAGATCGGTGACAGCCGCCCGGCCCGGCCCACGGTGGCCGGCGTGGGGGCGGAATCGACCAGCGGCAACGGTGGCGGCACGCGGACCCGCCAACGCCCGGCACCGGCCAACGGGCGTGCCTCCGCGGCCGCCGCGGGTGGGGGAGCCGAAGGAAGAGGGAGTGGCAGCACCAGGGAGGCGGGCACCTCTGCGCCCAAGGGCGCGAATGCTCCGGGCCGGGCGGCTCCGGGTGGAACGCCGCGACCCGAGGCAGGCGCCCGGGCCGAAGGCCGCCGCGGGGGCCGAGAGCGCCGGGGCAAGGCCGTGGGCCGCTACATGATCTGCGTGCATGTGCGGCCCGAGATGACCCAGATCGCGCTGCTCGAAGGCCGCACGCTGGTCGAGCACTACATCTCGCGGGCCTCCGACGACGCCACCCAGATCGACGGCAACATCTACCGGGGGCGGGTCCAGAACGTCCTGCCGGGCATGGAGGCCGCCTTCATCGACATCGGCACACCCAAGAACGCCGTGCTCTACCACGGTGACGTCCGCTACGACGTCGACGACATCGAGTCCGCCAACGCCTCGGGCCAACCGAGGATCGAGCAGCTGCTCCGACCCGGGCAGACCATCCTGTGCCAGGTCACCAAGAACCCGATCGGCGCCAAGGGGGCACGACTCACCCAGGAGGTCTCCCTCCCCGGTCGCTTCGTGGTCCTGGTCCCCAACAGCACCGCCTACGGCATCTCCAAGCGGCTCGAGGACGCCGAGCGCAAGCGGCTGCGCCGGATCGTCGATGCCATCCGTCCCCAAGGACACGGGGTGATCGTCCGGACGGCTGCGGCAGGGGCCAGCGCGGAGGAGCTGGAGCACGACGTCGAGCGCCTGGTGGGCCAGTGGGAGGCGATCGCCGCCGACTCCCTCAGGGGGCACGGTCCCGCCCTCCTCTACCGTGAACCGGCCATTGCCGTCCGGGTCATCCGCGAGGAGTTGAACCGTGAGTACCGGGCGGTGGTCATCGACGACCGGGCACTCTACGAGCAGGTTCGCGAGTACGTCGGCGCGGTCAACCCCGAGCTGGCCGACCGGGTGGAGTACTTCGACCCCGAGGTCGAGGCGCTTCCGGTCTTCGAGCGGTTCCACGTGCACGAGCAGCTCCACAAGGCGCTCGACCGCAAGGTCTACCTGCCCTCGGGCGGCTCCTTGGTGATCGATCGCACCGAGGCCCTCACCGTGATCGACGTGAACACCGGTAAGAACGTGGGAACCACCAACCTGGAGGAGACGGTCTACCGGAACAACCTGGAGGCGGCAGAGGAGGTGGCCCGCCAACTGCGGCTTCGGGACATCGGGGGGATCATCGTGATCGACTTCATCGACATGGAGATCCGGGAGAACCGCGACAAGGTGGGGAGCGCCCTCCGGGCCGCACTGGCCAGGGACAAGACCCGTACCCAGGTCTTCGACATCTCGGAGCTCGGCTTGGTGGAGATGACCCGGAAGCGGGTGTCGGAGGGCCTCATCGAGTCGATGTCCACCACCTGCGAGGTCTGCCAGGGGCGTGGAATAGTCTTCGGCGACCCGGAGCTGTAGACTCGTATCCCTATGTACGCCGTGATCAAGACCGGAGGCAAGCAGGAGCGAGTGGCCGAGGGCCAGCAGCTCCGCGTAGAACTGCTCGGGGAGGGCCCCGGGACCGAGGTCACCTTCTCCCCGGTCCTGGTGGTGGACGGCGACACTGTGCTGGCCACACCGGAACAGCTGGCCGGCTCGACCGTCACCGCCACGGTGGTGGGGGAGGAGCTCGGACCGAAGATCAGGGGCTTCACCTACAAGAGCAAGTCGAACCAGAGCACCCGGTGGGGCCACCGTCAGCGGTACTCGACCATCGCCATCACGGGCATCAGCGCCGCCGGTTGAGCTGGCACGACCACAGGTCCGGCCCCGGCCGGTCCCCGGTCCGAAAGGTGGGGGCCGCACCTGCGAACGGCCCGCAGGAGTCATAGGCACCGGATCGCCAGAGTCCTCTGGCACGGTAGAGCACAAGGAGTAGTCGGAATGTCCAAGACCAAGGGTGGCGGCTCCACCCGCAACGGACGCGATTCGAACGCCCAGCGCCTGGGGGTGAAAACCTTCGGCGGCACCACGGTGCGCGCCGGGGCGATCATCGTCCGCCAGCGGGGCACCAAGTTCCATCCCGGTCACAACGTGGGCCTCGGCGGCGACGACACGCTCTTCGCCCTGGCCGATGGCACGGTGCACTTCACCAGTCGCAAGGGGCGCAAGCTGGTCGACGTCGTCGCCGGCGACTGAGTCTCACCCGTTGCCCAGCCGGACCCTCGACTTCGAGGGATGCGTCAACTTCCGCGACCTCGGCGGGTACCGTACCGTCGACGGCCGCCAGATCGGCTGGCGGCGCCTGTTCCGCGCCGACGGGCTCAGCAAGCTGACCCCGACCGACCGCCACCAGCTGGTGAGCATGGGACTGGCCACGGTGATCGACCTGCGGACCGTCGACGAGGCGGACCAACGCGGCCGGTTCCCGGTCGACCTGGTGCCGGTTCGCTACTTCGACCTTCCCCTCACCGACGTCCTCCCCTCCACCGCGGAGCTCCCGGAGTGGCGGGAGGCCTCCTATGTGGCGTTGCGGTACGGACAGATGGTGGCGCAGGGTGGTGCGGCACTGACCCGGGCCATCGAGGTCCTGGCCTCGGCCGACTCGCTGCCGGCGGTCGTCCACTGCAGCGCCGGGAAGGACCGGACCGGGGTGTTCTCCGCCCTGGTGCTCGCCTTCCTGGGCGTCCCCGACGAGACGATCGTCGAGGACTACGCGCTCAGCGCCCTGGCCATGGAACGCCTCCTCGGCCGCCTGAAGGCGGAGTACCCCGACTCGGTCGAGGCGGTGGAGCAGTTCGCTCCGGCGATCCTCCACGTGGTGCCCGAGACGATGGAGGAGTTCCTCGCCGCCCTCCGGGCGGAGTACGGCACCTATGCGGCGCTGGCCGAGGCCCTCGGGGTCACCGAGGCGGTCGGCCGGCTGGAGCACACCGTCCTCGTGGAGGTCTGAGGCCATCGGGTCGATTCTCGGGACCATGACGGTCGATCGGTAGGATCGACCCATGTCCGGCTTCGTCGACGAGGCACAGCTGCACGTGAAGGCCGGCGACGGGGGAGCGGGCGCGGTCGCGTTCCGCCGCGAGGCCCATGTGGACAAGGGGGGCCCCGACGGCGGGGATGGCGGCCGTGGGGGCAACGTCTGGCTGGTGGCCACCACCAACCAGTCCTCCCTGCTGGGCTTCCGTGACCATCCCCACCGACGGGGCGGCGACGGCGGCCACGGGGGCGGCAAGAAGAAGCACGGGGCACGGGGCGCTGACCTCGACGTCCCCGTCCCGGTGGGCACCCGGGCCAGGCGCCACGACGGCACCGTCCTGGCCGACCTGGTCAATCCCGGGGACCGATGGCTGGCCGGCGAGGGTGGACGCGGCGGCAGGGGCAATGCCAGCTTCCTCTCCAACAACCGACGCGCCCCGGCCTTCGCCGAACAGGGTGAGAAGGGCCACGAGGAGTGGTACGAGCTCGAACTGGCCCTGGTGGCCGACGTGGCCCTGGTCGGTTTCCCCAACGTGGGCAAGAGCACGCTCATCTCGCGCATCTCGGCGGCCAAGCCCAAGATCGCCGACTATCCGTTCACGACCCTGGAGCCCCACCTCGGGGTGGTCCGGGCCGACGACTCGGACTTCACGGTGGCCGACATCCCCGGGCTGGTGGAGGGCGCGGCCGAGGGAAAGGGCCTCGGGCACCGGTTCCTGCGCCACATCACCCGCTCGCGGGTGCTGGTGGTGCTGGTCGAGCTCGATCCGGTCACCGGAGTCTCGCCGGCCGAACAGCACCGGGTCCTCCTGGACGAGTTGGGTCGGTACCAGCCGGACTTGCTCGACCGCCCGCGCCTGGTGGTCGGCTCCAAGGCCGACATGGTCGACACGTCCGTGGGCACCTACGACGGCCTGGTCCCGGACCTGGTCATCTCGGCGGTGACCGGTTTGGGCATCGGTCTGCTGGTCGGCCGCCTGGCAACCCTGGTGGCCGAAGCCCGCTCGACCGAGCCGGAGGCCGACGGGACCATCGTCATCCATCGTCCACTGCCCGAGGGGTTCTCCGTCGACCGTATCGGCGACGGTGTCTTCCGGGTGGTGGGGAAGGTGGCCGAGCGGGCGGTCGCCCTCAACGACGTGACCTCCGACGAGGCCGCCGACTACATCCAGGGCCGCCTGCGGCGCCTCGGCGTGGACAGGGCCCTGGCCCGCGCCGGGGCCAAGGACGGCGACCTGGTCGAGATCGCCGAGCTGTCCTTCGTCTGGTACCGCGACCAGCCCGAGTTCACCGGGAGCCCGAGCAGCAGGCGCCGCCGGCCGTGAGCTCGGGCCCGGCCGGTGCGCACGGCCCGACGGCGCGCACCCTGGTGGTGAAGATCGGCTCCTCGTCGGTGACCACCGCGTCGGGCCGGGTCGACACCGGCGCCATCGACAAGCTGGCCGCCGAGGTGGCCGCGGTGCGCAGCGGCGGCAAACGGGTGGTGGTGGTCACCTCCGGCGCCATCGCCGCCGGCTGGACGAGCCTGGCCCCCGACCAGCCGCGCCCTTCCGACCTGGCCACTCTCCAGGCGGTGGCGGCAGTGGGCCAGCACCGGTTGATGCGGGTGTGGAGCGACGCCCTGGAGCGTCACGGGCTGAGTGCAGGCCAGGTGCTGCTGGCACCCCTCGACTTCGTGCACCGCAGCCAGTACCTCCATGCTCGCCAGACCCTGGGCCGGCTGCTCGACCTCGGGGTGGTGCCGGTCGTCAACGAGAACGACGCGGTGGCCGACGAGGAGATCCGGTTCGGGGACAACGACCGGCTGGCGGCACTGGTCGCCCATCTGGTCGGGGCCGGCCTGCTCGTCCTGCTCACCGACACCGCCGGCCTGCTCACCGAGGATCCACGCCGTGCCGGAGGAGGTTCGCTCATCGAGGAGGTGGTGGAGATCGACCACGAGCTCGAGCGCATCGCCGGCGGCGCGGGGTCGTCGGTCGGAAGCGGCGGCATGGCCTCGAAGCTGGCGGCGGCGAAGATCGCGGTCTGGTCGGGGATCGAGGCCGTCATCGCCGATGCGTCCCATCCCGGTGTCCTGGCCGCGGTGGTCGGGTCGACGCCCGGCGTGGGGACCCGATTCCGGGCACGGGGGCGGCAGCTCCCGGCCCGCAAGTTGTGGATCGCCTTCGCCATCGGCGCGTCGGGGACGATCGTGGTGGACGAGGGGGCGCGCCAGGCGCTGGTCGAACGCGGCCGGTCCCTGCTGTTGGCCGGGGTCGTGTCGACCCGGGGCGACTTCGGCGTCGACGACGCCGTGGAGATCGCCGATCCGGATGGCGCCGTGTTCGCCAAGGGCCTGGTGCGCCACCCCGCAGCGGTGGTGACCCAGTGGGCCGGCCGCCGCTCCGAGGAGCTCCCCGAGGACCTCTCCACCGAGGTGGTGCACCGCGACGACCTGGTGGTGCTCGACACCTGAACCCCCGGTGCGGCGGCGACCGGAACCGGCCTGGTGCGGCGGCGACCGGCAACGGGCCACGCGGCGATTCCGGGCCACTACGCTGGCACGGTGCCAACCAGCTCCCCTCCGTCACTCGTCGAGATCGGCCGGCGTGCCAAGGCGGCCAGCCGGCTCCTGGCCGTTGCCTCCTCGGCTGTCCGCAACGAGGCCCTGCTCCGCTCGGCCGACGTCCTGGAGCAGCGGTCCGGCGACATCCTCGAGGCCAATGCTGCAGACGTGGTGCGGGCCGAGGAGGCCGGCGCCGATGTCACCTCCCTCGACCGGCTGCGCCTGAACGGGCAACGGGTGACAGCCATGGCGACCGGCCTGCGCAGCGTGGCGGGCCTGCCCGACCCGGTGGGCGAGGTCGTCGACGGCTGGGTCCGCCCCAACGGCCTGCGGGTCGAGCGGGTCCGGGTGCCGCTCGGGGTGGTGGGGATCATCTACGAGAACCGGCCCAACGTCACCAGTGACGCCGCCGGGTTGTGCCTCAAGTCGGGCAACGCAGCGCTCCTGCGTGGGTCGTCGTCAGCCATCTCCTCCAATACCGCGATCGCCGGCGTCCTCCGCGAAGGGCTGGCCAAGGCCGGACTGCCGGTCGGGGGCGTGGGGCTGGTGGAGGACACCAGCCGCGCCTCGGCGGTGGCGTTCATGCAGATGGACGGATACATCGACTGCCTCATCCCGCGCGGGGGACCCTCCCTGCTGGCCTCGGTCCTCGAGCACGCCACCGTCCCCTATGTGCTGGACGGAGCCGGCAACTGCCACGTCTACGTGGATTCCGCCGCGGATCTCTCGATGGCCGAGGCCGTGGTCGTCAATGCCAAGACCCAACGACCGGGAGTCTGCAACGCGGCGGAGACCCTCCTCGTGCACCGCTCGGTGGCCGACGCGTTTCTGCCCCGCGTGTCGGCGGCACTGTCGGAGGTGACCCTGGTGGGCGACGCAGCCACCCGAGCGGTGCTCCCCCATATCGGCGAAGCCACCGAGGAGGACTTCGCCACGGAGTTCCTGGGGATGAAGCTGTCGGTGGCGGTAGTCGACGACCTCGACGGGGCCATCGACCACATCGCCCGGTTCGGCTCAGGGCACTCCGAGGCCATCATCACCGGTGACCTGGCTGCCGCCACCCGCTTCACCACCGAGGTGGACGCGGCCGCCGTCGTGGTCAACGCCTCCACCCGGTTCATCGACGGCGAGGAGCTGGGTCTGGGCGCGGAGATCGGCATCTCCACGCAGAAGCTCCACGCCCGGGGCCCGATGGGCCTGCGGGAGCTGACCTCGGTCAAGTTCGTCGTCTCGGGGAACGGTCAGGTGCGGTCGTGAGCGGCGTGGTCGGACCCGACCGGGCCGCCCGGGCCGCCGAGGAGATCACCACGGGGTTCCCGGTGGCCGGTGCCCCCCGCTTCGACTCCATCGGCGAGGTGCGGACCGGCCTGGCCGGTGTGGACTACCTGGCCGACGAGGGGATCTCCGGCGTGGTGTTCCTGGCCGACCGCCTGGCCAAGCCGGTGCTGGTGGAGGGACCGGCGGGGACCGGCAAGACCGAACTGGCCAAGTCGGTCGCCCGGCTCACGGGGAGCCGGCTCATCCGGCTCCAGTGCTACGAGGGGCTCGACGAGTCCAAGGCCCTCTACGAGTGGAACTACAAGAAGCAGCTGCTCAGGATCCAGGCCGACTCGGGCCAGTCGTGGCAGCAGCTCGAAGAGGACATCTTCTCCGAGGAGTTCCTGCTCACCAGGCCACTGCTCGAGGCCATCAAGTCGACCGAGCCGGTGGTGTTGCTGATCGACGAGGTCGACCGGGTGGAGCTCGAGACCGAGGCGCTGCTCCTCGAGATCCTCTCCGAGTACCAGGTGTCCATCCCCGAGCTCGGCACGGTACGGGCCTCGCAGATCCCGCTGGTCTTCCTCACCTCGAACAACACCCGCGAACTGTCCGAGGCCCTGAAGAGGCGGTGCCTCTACCTGCACATCGACTACCCCAAGCTCGACCGCGAGCGCGCCATCATCGAGACCCGGGTGCCGGGCATCGGTCAGGCGCTGGCCGACCAGGTGGCGCGCATCGTGCGGTCGATCCGCACGCTCGACCTGAAGAAGTCCCCCTCCGTGTCGGAGACCCTCGACTGGGCGCGCACCCTGGTGGTGCTGGGTGTGCAGTCGATCGACGCCGAACAGGCCAAGGACACCCTCCACATCCTGCTGAAGTACCAGTCGGACATCGACCGGGCGGCCAAGGAGCTGGCCGGGGTGGAATCCCCGGACTGAGTCCGAGGGACGCCCGCCATGCTCGACCTGCTCACCGGCTTTGTGGCCGAGCTCCGGGCTGCGGGCATCCCGGTGTCCCTGACCGAGCACCTCGACGCCGCCGAGACCCTGCGCCACGTCCCGATGGAGGACCGCGAGGCCATCAAGTACACCCTCGGGGCCAGCCTGGTGAAGTCCTCCACCCACTGGCGGGCGTACGAGACGGCCTTCGAGATCTACTTCTCCCTGCGGGGTCCCGACTACCGGATCGAGGAGGACGGGGCCGAAGGCGAGGGCCACCGGGGGGACGACGGCGAGGACGTGTCGATCCCCGGCCAGGGCAGCCGGCGCGGCCAGGGCCAGGGCCGGGGCAGCGGCGGGGGGCAGGAGGGCATGACCCCCGAGGAGCTGGCCGAACTGCTCTACAAGGCGCTGCTCGGCGCCAACAGTGCCATTGTGGCCGCAGTGGCCAGACAAGCGGTGTCGCGTTATGCGGGCATGGAGGCCGGGCGGCCGGTGGGCGGGACCTACTACCTCTACCGGACCCTGCGGAACCTCGACCTCGACCGGGTGCTCGAACAGCTGGTCGACCAGGCCCGTGCCGCCACCTCGTCGCTCAATGCGGACACGCCGCCGGGTGATGGTGCCCCGCCGGCCACCCTCACCCCGCTGGAAGAACGACTGCTCCGTGATGAGTACCAGTCCCGCATCGATCAGCTCCGCCAGGAGATCGAGAACGAGATCCGCCGCCGGCTGGTCGCCGACCGGGGGAGCGAGGCCCTGGCCAAGTCCCTGCGCAAGCCGCTGCCCGAGGACATCGACATGATGCACGCCACCCGTGACGAGCTGGTCGCGCTGCGCAAGTCGCTGCAGCCGCTGTCACGGAAGCTGGCGGTCCGGCTCGCCCGCAAACGGCGCCATGGCCGCAAGGGAGCGCTCGACTTCCGTTCGACCGTCCGCCACTCGCTGTCCACGGGCGGTGTCCCGGTCGATCCCAAGTTCCGTTACCCGAGGCCCTCGAAACCGGAGATCGTGGTCATCGCCGACATCTCGGGCTCGGTGGCCTCCTTCGCCCGCTTCACACTCCACCTCGTTCACGCCATCAGCTCGCAGTTCTCCAAAGTGCGGAGCTTCGTGTTCATCGACGGGATCGACGAGGTGAGCCGGTTCTTCGACGGCGCCGACGACCCCTCCGAGGCAGTGCACCGGATCAACACCGAGGCGGACGTCATCTGGGTGGACGGCCACTCCGACTACGGCCACGCCTTCACCGTGTTCTGGGAGCGGTGGGGCGAGGAGATCACCCCGCGGACCAGCGTGCTGCTGCTGGGGGACGCCCGCAACAACTACCACGCCTCCCAGGCATGGGTGGTCAAGGAGCTGCGCGCCCGGGCCCGCCACGTCTACTGGCTCAATCCCGAGCCTCGGGCTTACTGGAACTCGGGGGACTCGATCGTGGGCGAGTACGCCGTCCACTGTGACGACGTCGTCGAGGTCCGCACCCTCCGTCAGCTGGAGCGCTTCGTGGGGGAGCTGGCATGACCGGGGGGCCCGGCGGGTTCGACGGGCACCCGGGGGCCGGAGGCGGTGGCGGCGGGTCCCCGGCCCCACCGGCCGGGATCCGCACGGTGCCGCCCCGGTCGGACACCGCGACCCGCGTGGTGCTGGTCCGCCACGGCGAGGCGGTGTGCAACGTGTCCGGGGTGTGCGGCGGCCACATCGGCTGTGAGGGGCTGACCGATCGGGGCAGGGGACAGGTGGAGACGCTCCGCGACCGCCTGGCCGAGACCGGCGAGCTGGCCGGGGTCGATGCGCTGTACGCCAGTGTGCTGCCTCGGGCCATCGAGACCGCCGAGCTGCTGTCCCCGGCGTTGGCCCGTCCCGGGCCCCACGGGCACGGAAGGTCGGTGGTCGAGCTGGTCACCGAGTGTGGCCTGTGCGAGCTCCACCCCGGCAAGGCCGACGGGATGACCTGGGCCGAGTTCACCGTCGAGTTCGGGGACCTTGACTGGGGAAGCGACCCGGGCCGGGTGATCGCCCCCGGTGGCGAGAGTTGGACCGGTTTCGTCAACCGGGTGGCCGAGAGCCTCGACACCCTGGCGGCGCGCCATTCCGGCCAGCTGGTGGTGGTCGCCTGCCACGCCGGGGTGATCGAGGCGTCGATGCTGGCCAAGGTGCCGGTGGCCGGCGGACTGGAAGGGGCCCGGCTCCAACTGCGAACCCACCATGCCTCGCTCACCACCTGGGAGATCGACGAGGGCAGGTGGCGCCTGCTCGCGTACAACGACGCAGCCCACCTGGCCGGCCGGTGAGGTGGGGCGCGAGCAGGCCCGCGAGTAGCAGGCCTGCTGTCACGCCCCGGTGGTCAGTCGGCTCTCAACAGGCGTAGTCGTGGTCGAAGCCGTTGGTGGTCTGTCCATCGGTGTACTGGACCAGCCATACCGGGCCCGAGGCGAAGTTGTAGCCCGAGCAGTACTGACTGGGGTTGAACGGTGGGCTGTCGGTGCCGTAGTTGGCCACCCACTCGGGTACCGACGGCGAGTAGCTCCCCACGATGGACGACCAGTGCGACACCTGGGAGTAGATCCCCACATTGTTGACGCCCTCGGCCTGCAGGCCCTGGATGGACCCCTGGACGAAGGCGGCGTTCTGGGACGTGTCGCCCGACCACGACGGGTCTCCCTCGACGTCGAGCCACCAGGTGACGGCGGTGTTCACTCCGGCGTTCTGCGCCGCCTGGAACGCGAACTGGGCGTCGTTGTATCCCGCGTTGCAGGCGTCGTCACCGTTGCAGACGGCCGGCCCCGACGCCTGCGAATCGAAGGTCAGGTAGATGTAGAGGTTGAGACCGCCCCCGGCCCAGGCCGCCTCGGAAGCCAGGCATGGGTTGACGTACGCGCCTGACGCTCCGGTGACCTGCACGACTCCGACCTGGTACGGGCCCGGTGGCAAGCCGCTGCACTGCCAAGTGGAGATGTCGTACCCGGTGGAGCCCGACGGGTAGGCGGGGTCCGCCGCCGGCGCACCGGACGCCACCGCGATGGCCATGCCCTGGACCGGTTGATTGAGGTGGGGTGGCGCCGACCCGTAGTAACCGGCACCGCCGAAGTTGAAGACCAGGCCGGCACTGTCGGTGAACCAGTAGCCGTTGCCGGACCGGGTGGCCCCCATGGCCACGATGGGGCGGGACAGGTGCTCACCCCCGGTCGACCCGAAAAAGGGAGCGTCACCGAAGGCGAACACGCCCCCGTCGGATGCGACCAGCCAGTAGCCCCCTCCGTCCGGTGTGGCGGCCATCGAGACCACCGGCTTCTGCAGCGTCAGGGCGCCGGTCGACCCGTGGAAGGCGGCGTCGCCGAAGGCGAAGATGCCGCCGTCGCTGGCCACCAGCCAGTAGCCCCCGCCATCGGCGGTCGGAGCCATGCCGACCACCGGCATGTTGAGGGTGAGGGCACCGGTCGACCCGTGGAAACCGGCGTCGCCGAAGGAGAAGATCCCCCCGTCGCTGGCGACCAGCCAGTAGCCGTTGCCATCCGGCGTGGCGGCCATTCCGACGATGGGCTTGTTGAGGTGCTGCCCGCCCATCGACCCGTGGAAGGCGGCGTTGCCGAAGGCGAAAATCCCCCCGTCGGAGGCGTCGAGCCAGTATCCCCCGGCGTCCGGCGTGGCAGCCATGCCCACCACCGGCTCGTTGAGGTGCTGCCCACCCATCGACCCGTAGCTGGGGAGGCCGCCGAAGGAAAAGACGCCACCGTCACTGGCCACCAACCAGTAGGCGGACACCTGGGCCGAGGGGGTGGCTGCCGGTGTGGCTGCCGGGGTGGCTGCCCCGCCGGTGCCGGGCAGCAGGAGAAGGGCCACCAGGATCGCTGCCAGCGCTGTCAGGGTCCCCCGCACGCCCGGTCCGCCGGTCATTCGGGTCGCCATCGATCGCCTGGCACTCTGTTGTTGCTCGGGGGCATGGTTCATCAGCGACGGGGTCTCCAGGTGGTTTGGACGTAGTCACCGCATAGGGCAGACGCGACACGGTCGGGGTGAGCGCCGCGATCGGATGGGCCAGGAGGTGACCCTCCCATTGTGGTGGCCATCGGTGCCCGGGTCAACAACACCCCCGAGGTGCGGCGATCGAAGTGCCGATCGCTGCAGGTCAGCTGCGCAGGAGTTCGGCCACGCCGAAGGCCAGGTCGAGGGCCTGTCGGCCGTTGAGCCGGGGGTCACAGGCGGTGGTGTAGCGCTGGTCGAGCTGTCCTTCCACGATCTCCTCGACGCCACCCAGGCACTCGGTGACGTCGTCCCCGGTCAGCTCCACGTGCACGCCCCCGGGCCAGGTGCCGACCTCCCGGTGGGCGCGGAAGAAGCCCTTCAGCTCGGCGATGATGTCGTCGAACCTCCGGGTCTTGCGGCCCCCTTCGGCGGTGAAGGTGTTGCCGTGCATCGGGTCGCACATCCACACGACCGGGTGGCCCTCGGAACGGACGGCGCGCAGGAGCGGAGGCAAGGTGGCGTCGACGGCAGCCGCGCCGAACCGGGTGATCAGGGTGAGTCGGCCCGGGATCCGGCCGGGATTGAGGCGCTCGCACAGGGCGACGACGTCGTCGGCCGTGGCCGAGGGGCCGACCTTGGATCCCACCGGGTTGTGGATGCCGGAGAGGAACTCGCAGTGGGCTCCGTCGAGCTGGCGGGTCCGCTCGCCCACCCAGAGCATGTGGGCCGAGCAGTCGTACCAGTCGCCGGTGAGCGAGTCCCGACGGGTCAAGGCCTCCTCGTAGTCGAGGATCAGCGCCTCGTGGCTGGTCCAGAAGTTCACCTGGTGCAGGGTGTCCTCCGCCGTGAGATTGATGCCGCAGGCCGCCATGAACCGCAGGGCGCGGTCGATCCCCTCGGCGATGTCATCAAAGCGCCGGCCTTCGGTCGAGGAGGCCACGAACTCCTGGTTCCAGGCGTGGATCTGGCTCAGATCGGCGAACCCACCCTTGGTGAAGGCCCGCAGCAGATTGAGGGTGGAGACCGACTGCTGATAGGCAGCCACCAACCGCGCCGGGTCCGGGACGCGGGCGCCCGGCTCGGGGAGGTCGTCGTTGACCATGTGGCCCCGGAAGGAGTCCAGCACGAGGTCGCCGACCTGCTCGGTGGGGGAGGTGCGCGGCTTGGCGAACTGGCCGGCGATGCGGCCCACCTTGACGACCGGCACCCCCGCTCCGTAGGTGAGGACGACCGCCATCTGGAGGATGACCTTCAGCTTGTCGCGGATCCCGTCGGCGCTGAACTCGGTGAACGACTCGGCGCAGTCGCCGGCCTGGAGCACGAAGGCCTTGCCCTGGGCGGCTTCGCCGAGCGCCCGGGTCAGGTGCCGGGCCTCACCGGCGAAGACCAGGGGCGGCAGCCCGTTCAGCTGCGCGTGGACGCGCTTCAGCTCGCGCTCGTCGGGCCAGCGGGGTTGCTGGGCCGCGCGCTTCGATCTCCACGAGTCGGGCGTCCAGGCTGCGGTGGGGGGCGGAGTGGCCACGGCCAACAGCGTAAGGCCTCCGGCCCTAGGCTCGGGACATGGCACCATTCCGATTCGGAGTCCAGCTGTCCCGAGCTGCATCTGGCCGTGCCTGGCGCGACCTCGCCCGCACGATCGAGGGCCTCGGGTACTCGACCCTGTTCATCCCCGACCACTTCGAGGACCAGTTCGGCCCCCTGGTGGCGCTCACGGTGGCCGCCGAGGCCACCTCCACCCTCCGGGTGGGCTCCCTGGTCTTCGGCAACGACTACCGGCATCCGGTGGTCCTGGCCAAGGAGATCGCCACGCTCGACCTCGTCTCCGAGGGCCGGGTCGAATTCGGCCTGGGGGCGGGGTGGATGCGCGCCGACTACGAGCAGGCGGGCATCACCGAGGACGCAGCCGGCGTGCGGATCAGCCGCATGGCGGAGAGCCTGGCGGTGATGAAGTCGCTGTGGTCGGACGGCACGGCCACCTTCGAGGGGGAGCACTACCGGATCACCCGGGCCGTAGGCTTACCCGAGCCCCACCAGCGTCCCCATCCGCGGATCATCATCGGCGGCGGCGGGCGGCGGGTACTGGGCATCGCCGCCCGCGAGGCCGACATCGTCGGTGTGAACCCGAGCCTGGCCGCCGGGCACATCGGGTCCGAGGTCCTCGAGACCACTACAGCCGAGTACTACCACCAGCGGTTGGCGTGGATCAGAGAGGCCGCCGGCGACCGGTTCGAGCGGCTCGAACTGCAGGTCCTGACCTTCCTGGTCCAGGTCGTCCCGGATCGGGACGAGGCCATCGAGCGACTGGCCGGCCTGCTGGCGGTGACCCCCGAGCAGGTGGCCGGCTCGCCGATCGCGCTGGTCGGCACCACCGACCAGATCATCGAGACCCTGCGCCAGCGTCGTGAGCTGTACGGCTTCTCCTACATCGTGGTGCACGAGGCGGAGATGGAGGCGTTCGCGCCGGTGGTGGCAGTGTTGTCCGGTACCTGAGATGGTGAGGGAGGCGGTTCCCGAGGCGGCGAGGGTGGCCACCCGGATCGGGATCTTCGGCGGCACGTTCGATCCGATCCACTGCGCCCATGTGGAAGTGGCCGAGGCGGTGCGCCAGGCCCTGGGGCTCGACCGCATGCTGCTGGTGGTGGCCAACGAGCCCTGGCAGAAGCAGGGTCGCCCGGTGACGCCGGCGGAGGACCGCTACGCGATGGTGGCGGCAGCAGCGGAGGGACGGCCCGGACTGGAGCCGTGCCGGATGGAGATCGACCGGGGTGGGCCGTCCTACACGATCGACACGGTCGAGCAGCTTCGGCGCCTCGAGCCACAGGCGGTGCTGATCCTGGTGGTCGGCTCCGACGTCGTGGCCGAGCTCCCCACATGGAAGGACGAGCCCGCACTGCGCGATCTGGTGACCCTGGCAGTGGTCGGCCGGCCGGGCGCCCCCAGGGTGGCCCCACCTCCCGGCTGGCATGGCGTCGACGTGTCGGTGGCACCCTTCGACGTCTCGAGCACCGAGCTCCGGAGGCGCATCGAGGCGGGGGAGCCGCTGGCGGGGCTGGTTCCCGACCCGGTCATCCATTGCATCGTGCAACGAGGTCTGTACGCTACGGGGAGATGACTGTGCGGACGACGCCCACCGAGTCAGGCACCACCCCACGTCCCCCCGACCTGCATCCGCCGGTACCGGGTGATGCACCACCCGAGGTGGCAGGTGTCGGCCAGTCACCGACATCCCCGCCGAACGGGACCGATCCGCCTTCAGGGCCGGCCGGGGCCGGAGGCACCGACCGGCCCTGGCCTTCCCCTGATCGTCCCCGGACCGACAGCCGCCGGGCCCTCCGTGACGCCCGCCGCCAGCGGCGGCGGGCCTCGGTGGTGTGCGCCGTGGTGGTCGCCGTGTGTCTCGCCCTCACTATCCTGGTCGTGGACTTGGCCCGCAACCGGGCCGCGGGGCCCCAAGGGGTCGGACCCGCGCTCGCGCTCCTCCCCGTCACTCATCCCCGCTTCGTCCCGCTCGACCCGCAGCCCCCCGAAACCCACGGCGCAGCAGCGCCAGAAGGAGCCGACCCTTGACATCGACCAGCGCCGTGCCCGTCGTCGAACACGATGACCCCGCCGTCCCCGAAGTGAGCATCGTTGCGGCACGCGCTGCCGAGGCGAAGTCGGGGGAGGACACGGTCATCCTGGCGATGGGTGAGCTGCTGGGGGTCACCGACGCCTTCGTGATCACCAGCGGTCGCACGTCCCGCCAGGTCAAAGCCATCGTCGACGAAGTGGAGCTGCAGGTCAAGGGGTCGGGCGGCCAGTCGCCGCTTCGGGTGGAGGGCCTCACCGACGCCCGCTGGGTCCTGATGGACTATGGCGAGTTCCTGGTGCACGTCTTTCTGGACGAGGCCCGCGAGTTCTACGACCTCGAGCACCTCTGGCTCGACGCACCCCGGATCCCCTGGGCCTTGCCCGCCCCGTCCTGAGGCCGCCGACCGGTCACGGGAGCGGTGCCTGGGGCACGTAGGAGGTGCGATCCACCGGACCCGGCACCTGCACCCCGTTGGCCGTGGGAACCTCGATCGGCTGGCCGGCGATCTGGAAGGTGACCCCGGTGACCCCGGGCTGTTGGGTGGCCGTGAACACGACCTGGGCGATGGCCAGGGTCTGATCAGGGCCAACCACCTGAATCGGGTTGGTGGTGAAGTTGACGGTGGCGATCCCACCGGCCACGGTGGTGACGACCTGCGTGCGGCTGCCGGTCAGGAAGCTCTGGAGGCCTGCCGCCGACTCGGCGGCGGTGGGCCCTTCGAGCAGGGCCCCGAGGATCTCGCTGAGGGTGGCAGGGATCTGGACGTCGCGGGACACCTCCACCAGATGCAGGCTGGGGGCGACCATGAAGATGGGCTCGGAGACACCCACCTCGGGCGGAAGCGTCGAGTTGACCGTGGTCGGAGGGACCGGATTCAAGAGGTGGAACGGCACATCCGACTTGGCGATCGCCGTGGGGCCCCCGGTGGTCGGGATCCCGCACGCCGCGCACGCCACCAGCGCCAGCATGGCCGCACCGGCAAGGAGTCGGGCGCTCCCACCACCCTGACCGCTCCGGCTGCTCGGACGGGTCACGAGATCAGCGGCTCGGAGTCGACCGGTTGGAGGGGGAGCTCGACGACGAACCTCGACCCGCGGCCCGGTGCGTCTTCGATCCACATCCGGCCGCCATGGAGCCGGACGTGCTCGGCCACCAGGGACAGCCCGAGACCGGTGCCCTGGCTGGAGGCCCGCTGGCCGGCCCGGCTTCCCCGGTAGAAGCGCTCGAACAGGTGCTGGCGCTCGTGCTCTGGGATCCCCGGTCCCCGATCCTCGACGATGACCCGGATGGTCCGAGGCGGCTCGGCGCCGGCGACGCCGGGGTGGCGCTCGACGATGACCCTGCTGACTCCTCCGGCGTAGAGCGAGGCGTTCTCGACCAGATTGGCCATGACCCGCTCGAACCTCCGCTTGTCGACCCGGAGCCGGAGGCCGGTGACGCCCTCACCGATCTCCACCGGAAAGGTGACCGCGGTCCGGTGGCCGTCGCCGCCGACGGGGGCGGACGCGGTGACCGACCGGCGGACCAGCTCCCCGGGGTCGACCTCGTCCAGCGAGAGCTCGGCGGAACCGGCGTCGAACCTCGAGATCTCCAGGAGGTCGTCCACCATGCGCGTGAACCGCCTCAGATCCCCGTCGAGCAGATCGAGGGCGCTCTGCGCTCGCGGGCCCAACTCGGCCCGGTGGCCCTCGAGCACGCCCACGGTTGCCGTGAGCGTGGTGAGCGGTGAGCGGAGCTCGTGGCTGACGTCCGAGGTGAACCTGGCCTCCCGTTCGATGCGGTCCTGCAGGTTCGCGGTCATCCGGTTGAACGCGGAGGCCAGTTCCTGGAGGTCGACGTCGTCGCCGACCTCCATCCGCGTGTCGAGCTCACCACCGGCGATGGCCACTGCGGCTTCGGTCACGTCGGAGAGCGGGCGTAGTGCACGAGAGCTGGCCCATCGTCCGACGGCGGCCCCGGCGAGGGTGGTGACCAGGGCGGCTGCGGCGAGTGCGAAGGCAAGGGCACGCAGCGTGCCGGCCAGCTCGTCCAACGAGAACACCTCGAAGTAGGTGGCGTGCACCGCTGGGAGCGGCACGCCGATCACCAGTTGGGGAGTCCCGCCGAGGGAGAAGAGCTGGGAAGCCGGCGTGCCGGCCAGGACGAGGGCGCGCTCCTGGGCGGGGACGGCGCTCTGGCCCACAGAGATCGACGTTGCGTACCACTGGCCGCCGGCCTGCAGCACCGACCGTGATCCGGGCAGGGTGTCCACCGACGAGATCAACTGGTCGACCTGGGTACCGGGCGAGCGGAGCGCATTCTGGATCAACGAGGCGTTGGCGAAGGCCTGGCGTTGCGAAGCGGTCTGGCGCTCGTTGAGAAAGGTCTGGCGGGCGGCGAAGTACGTGATGCCGGCCATCATGGTGGAGAGCGCAAAGGCGCCGATGGCAAATGCCGCAGTGACCCGGGCCCGGAGCCCTAATCCGCCCGACAGCCGGGTGCGGCGGGCTCTTCGGATCGGCCCTTGTGCCGAGTCGCCGGAGGGTCGGCCGGCGTCGTCACCGTTGGTGGGAGCTTCTGTCGCGGCCCGGTGCACCGCCTGGGCCACTGGTCAGACCGCCAGCTTGTAGCCCATGCCCCGGACGGTGAGGATGAAGCGGGGATTGGCCGGGTCGGGCTCGACTTTGGTGCGTAGCCGGCGTACGTGCACGTCGACGAGGCGCCCGTCGCCGAAGTAGTCGTAGCCCCAGACCCGCTCGAGGAGGTGCTCGCGGCTGAGCACCTTGCCCGGGTGGTCGGCCAACTCGCAGAGCAGCCGGAACTCGGTGCGGGTGCAGTGGACCTCCTGGCCGTCGCGGCGCACCACGCCGGCGTCCCGCTCGATCTCTACGTCGCCGAAGCTGAGTGCGGAGTCACCCGCGTCGGTGGGGCGCGACCGCCGGAGCAGGGCGCGGATCCGGGCCGCCAGCTCCTTGGCCACGAACGGCTTGGTGACGTAGTCGTCGGCGCCCGCCTCGAGGCCGGCGACGACGTCGTGGGTGTCGGAGCGGGCGGTCACCATGATGATGGGAACCGTGCTCTGGCGTCGCAGGGTCCGACAGGTCTCGAAACCGTCGATGCCCGGGAGCATCAGGTCGATGAGCACCAGCTCTGCCGGCTCCTCGGTGAAGCGGCTTGCTGCCTCCTCGCCGCTGGCCACATCCTCCACGGTGTAGCCCTCGTCCTCCAGGGCCAGCCGCATCGACGACCGGATCCGTTCGTCGTCCTCGACGATCAGGATGCGACTCATGATCCGATCATGACACGGCCGGCCGTCCCCGGGAGGGCAGGTCGGCCGGGGCGGATCAGGAGTTCAGCCAGATCTGGGTGGGCCAGATCGCCCCGCCGATCAACCCGAAGGCCTTAGCGCCGGTCGGCGTCGTCGGGTTGTCGAAGTTCTCGACTGTGGGCTGGGCTCCGATGGCCCAAACGGTGCGGTCGTACCAGACGTAGGGGATGTCGGAGCCCAGCAACTTGCTGACTTGCTGGTAGGCGGCGATCCGGTCCGACTTGTTCGGAGACTTGCGCCCCTGGAGCAGGGCCGTCTGCATGGCCGGGTCGGTGTTGCGGGCCATGTTGATCGAGAACCCCGGCGTGTTGGCGTTGGTCGGGCTCCAGAAGATGTAATTCATGTCCGGGTCGACCGCGCCGAACTGCCGCCACACCTGGGCCTGGAAGGTGCCCAGCAGGGCCGTGTTGATGATCTGGGCCTGCTGGATCGGGCTGAGGGTCACCGTGATGCCGGCCGTCTGCAGGGCCTGCTGCAGGTACTCGGCGATCCGGGTCGTGGTCGGGTCGGGCACATGGTTGACGGTGACCGACACCGGCTGGCCCGTCTCCTGCTGCGCCTCCTGGACGAGCTGCTTGGCCTTCGACACGTTGTAGACGGGGTAGCCGTTGTCGGCCACGTAGTAGGGCGAGTTGCTGGAGAAGGGCCCGTTCGAGGTGGGGAAGATCCCCTGGTCGATCACCTTGACGTACTGGGCCGAGCTGATGGCGTAGGCCGTGGCCTGGCGCACCTTGAGGTTGTTGAACGGCGGCTTGTCCAGGTTGAGCAGGAGGCAGCCCATGTCCGATTCTCCGGCCACGTTGGTCGAGTCGTCGACATAGCCCAGTGACGTGTCGCTTCGGAGCGTACTGATCGCATTGGGGGTGTCCGAGTGCATGATGTCGACCGATCCGGAGGTCAGACTGCTCAGCAGCTGGTCCGGGTCGGGAATCGGCTTGTAGGTGATGCTGTCCAGGTAGGGGTACCCCGACCGCCAGTAGTGAGGGTTCTTGGTGGCGGTGAAGTGGTCGTTCGGGACCCACTCCTGGAAGACGAACGGGCCGGTGCCGACCGGGTTGGTCTGGCTGTTCGAGTTGAGCCAGTTGGGCTCGGCGATGAAGGCGAACTGCCCGCCGATGCCACCGGTCAGGTAGTAGTCGAAGGGCACCCACGGCGACTTCATGATGATGGTCACCACCAGAGGGCTGGTGACGGTGACGGTGTCGATGGTGGTGATGGCCGGGCCGGTGAGGGCCGACGCCTTGTGGGCCGCGAAGTTGGCGGCCACCGCGGCGGCGTCGCACGGGGAGCCGTTGTGGAAGACCAGGTTGGGCCGCATGGTGATGGTCCACACGGTGTAGTCGCCGTTCGGGGTGACCGACTGGGCCAGATAGGGCTGTGGGGTGCTGTCGGCGGCGAGGATCATCAGGGGGTCGAAGACCGTGCGGGCGTAGAGGATGCCGACCTCGTCGAACGTGCCCTGTGTCGGGGAGAAGCCCTTCTCCTCGGCGTCGACGCCGAAGACGAGCGCGCCACCGGGTTTCGGTGTGGCGGTCGAGACGCCGTTGGGGTGGGTCGCGATCGCTCCGGTCGTGGAGCTCGAGCCCGACCCCGAGCTGCAGGCGGCCAGCAGACCCCCCGAGGCGCCGATGGCGGCGATTCCCACTCCGGTGGCCGTCCCCCGCGCCAGAAACGAGCGTCGGTCGATTGGGTCAGACATATTCCCCCTCAGGAAAGAGGCCGGCGGCGTCCGCCGTCGGCCTCACGCATGGAACGTTGCTGTCGGCGTGTTCCCCCTGAAGCCTGCATCGCCGGCGACGGGATGACGTTAGCCTTCCGACCGTCGTCGCGGGGGATTGGCCGTGGCGGGAGTTGCCCGCGGCCGAGGGGACGCGGGCCCCGGCTACCGGGCCGGCATCGCTCCCATGCGTCGGGGCGCGCGCCGATACCGGCTGGTCCATCGCCGGTCCGCCGGGGGGAACGGTGCGGTCCCGCCCCGGCCGTGCCGAGCGGATCGGCAGGGGACGGTCAGGAGCCGAGCCAGATCTGGGTGGGCCAGATCGCGCCGGTCACGAATCCGAAAGCCGGCTGTCCCGACGGGGTGGTCGGATTGTTGAAGTTCTGCACGCTGGGCTGGGCGCCGCACGACCACACGGCCCGGGCCGTCCATGCGTAGGGGATGTCCGCACCCATGAGCCTGTTCACCTCCTGGTAGGCGGCGTCTCGGTCCGCCTGGACGGAGGACTGGCGGCCCTTCAGCAGGGCCGCCTCCAGGGCCGGGTCGTTGTTGCGGGCCATGTTGATGGAGAACCCGGGGTTGATGGTGGTCGTGCTCCAGAAGATGTAGTTCAGGTCGGGGTCGATGGCGCCGAACTGTCGCCACACCGTGGCATCGAACGTCCCGAGCAGGGCGTTGTTGATCTGCTGGTTCTGCAGGATGGGGTCGAGGGTCACCGTCATGCCCACCACCTGCAGTTGCTGTTGGAGGAACTCGGCGATGAGCACCGTGCTGGCGTCGGGGGTGTGCTGGAGGGTCAAGGCCACCGGCTTGCCCGTCTCCTGGGCCACCTGTTGGACCAGCTGCCTCGCCCTGGCCGGGTTGGCCTTCGGATAGCCGTTGTCGGCGACGTAGTAGGGCGAGCTCTGGATGAAGGGTCCGTTGGACGTCGGATTGATCCCCTGGTTGATGACCTTGGTGTACTGCTCGGAGTTGATGGCCATGGCTGCCGCCTGGCGGGCCTTGGGGTTGTCGAAGGGCGGCTTGGCCAGGTTGAGCATCATGCAGTTCATGTCCGGCTCGCCGGCGACGTGGACGGTGTCGTCGATGTAGGCGAGGGAGGTGTCGCCGCGCAGGCCGGCGGTCACCACGGAGAGAGAGGAGTGGATGATGTCCACGCTGCCCGCCTTGAGGCTGTTGAGGAGCTGGTTGCCGTCGAGGATCGGCTTGTAGGTGATGCTGTCCAGGTAGGGGTAGCCCGACCGCCAGTAGTGGGGGTTCTTGGTGGCGGTGAAGTGGTCGTTGACGTTCCACTCCTGGAAGACGAAGGGGCCGGTGCCCACCGGGTGGGTCGTGCCCTGGGGGTTCTTGAGCATGCTGGGGGCGGCGATGAAGGCGATCTGCCCGCCGATGCCCCCGGCCAGGTAGTAGTCGAAGGGCACCCACGGCGATTTCATGGTCACCGTGACGACCAGCGGGCTGGTCACCGTGATGGTGTCGATGGTGGTCAGCGACTGGCCGGTGAGGAGCGAGTTCTTCTGGGCGTTGAAGTTGTAGGCCACCGCGGCGGCGTCACACGGTGTGTTGTCGTGGAAGAGCAGATTGGGGCGCATGGTGACGGTCCACACCGTGTAGTCGGCGTTGGCGGTGATGGACTGCGCCAGGTAGGGCTGGACCGACCCGTTGGCGGCCAAGATGGCCAGCGGGTCGAACACCGTGCGTGCGTACATGATGCCGGTGTTGTCGAAGGTGGCGGTGGTGGGGTCGAAGCCCTGTTCCTCGGCCTCGGTGCCGAACACCAGCGCCCCGCCGGCCTTGGGAGTGGCCGTGGAGATGCCGTCGGGATGACCGCTGACGCCCGAGGTCGTGGAGCTCGATCCCGAGCTCGAACTGCAGGCGGCCAACAGCCCGCCGGTGGTACCGACGGCGGCAAGGCCGACCCCGGCGACCGCTCCCCTGGCCAGAAACGAACGGCGGTCGATTCGGTCGGACATGCACGCTCCTTAGAACTGCGGCCGACCACGTTCGTCATCGGCCACATGGGATCAACGCCGACGTAGCTGGCGACCCGCTCCTGGAAGCAACAACGGCAACCTTGTTCCGCGACGATAGCCCTCCCGCCGGCGGCGTGGGGAATCGCCTCCGCGGCCGACGGGAGCTGGGCGACGGGGGTCCGGGACGTCGCGCGGTCCGGCCGGTACTGTTTTCCCGTGACCTGGGAGATCGAAGCGTTCCGCCGGTCGGTCGGAGGCCTGTCCCCGGCATCGGTGCGCGCCTACTCCGGCGACGTCGAGCGGTTCGCCGGGTGGGCCGCCCGAGGCGGCGCAGAAGGACCGGCGGACGTCGACCGGATCGTGCTGCGACGGTACTTGGCCTTCCTGGCCACTCGGCGGTATTCGAAGGCCACCATCTCCCGCACCGCCGCCTCGCTACGCTCCTACTTCCAATGGTGCGCCCGGCGAGGCCTCGTCGGGACCGACCCCGCGGCCAGGCTGTCGGCCCCCTCGCCCGATTCCCGGCTGCCCCGGGTGCTCGGCCACGGTGAGCTGGACCGCCTCCTGGAGCCGGCGGCGGGGACGACGACGGGCCCGTCGTCCGAGCTGGATCGGCGTGACGACGCCGTGCTGGAGCTGCTTTACGGAAGCGGCATGCGGGTTGCCGAGCTGTGCGGCCTCGACGTGGACGACGTGGACCTGGCCCGGCGGGTGGTCACCGTGACCGGCAAGGGCTCCAAGCAGCGGCAGGTGCTGATCCACGAACGGTGCGCCGATGTGCTCCGCACCTGGTTGAATGGGCCCCGTTCCACGATGGTCACCCCTGCCGGCCCGGCAGCGGCGCTCTTCTATAACCGGAGGGGAAACCGCCTGGGACCCCGTGACGTCCGGCGGATCCTCGACCGCCGGTCGCCGGTCCCGACCCACCCCCACGCCCTCCGCCACAGCTTCGCCACCCATCTGCTGGACGGGGGCGCGGACCTCCGAGTGGTGCAGGAATTGCTGGGTCATGCCAGCTTGCAGACCACGCAGGTCTACACTCATGTGAGCAAGGAGCGCCTGCTTGCTGTCTACTCGGGGACGCATCCACGGGCCTAAGGGGAATATTGGCTACGCAACTGGACACGGCGGGACATGGCGTCGACGGGCTGTGGGCCGAGTACAAGAAGACCGGCGCCCGCGAGCTGCGCGACCAGCTGATCCTCCACTACGCGCCGGTCGTCAAGTATGTGGCCGGCCGTGTGTCGGTCGGGCTGCCCAGGCACGTGGACGAGGCGGACCTGAACAGCTACGGGATCATCGGCCTCATCGACGCCATCGAGCGGTTCGAGCCGCTCCGCAACATCAAGTTCGAGACGTATGCGATCCCACGCATCAAGGGAGCGATCATCGACGAACTCCGCTCCATCGACTGGGTCCCGCGGTCGGTGCGGGCCAAGGCGCGTGCCGTCGAACAGTCATACTCCAAGCTGGAGGCGACTCTGCACCGGACGCCCACCGACACCGAGGTCGCAGCGGACCTGGAGATGACCGACACCGAGTTCCAGACCGCACTCCGCAAGATCTCCTTCGTCGGCGTGGTCGCTCTCGACGAGGTCTTCCGCGGAGGAGACCGTTCGGATCGCTCGACCCTGGGGGAGACGCTCCCCGACAGCCATGCCGGGCCGGGGGACACCTTCGAGGTCAAAGAGACCAAGGAGGCCCTCATCCAGGCGGTCAGCCAGATGGCCGAGCGTGAGAAGACCGTCCTGACCCTGTACTACTACGAAGGTCTGACCCTGGCTGAGATCGGGGACATCCTCGGTGTCACCGAGAGCCGTGTCTGCCAGATCCACACCAAGGCGGTGCTGCAGCTCCGGGCCAAGTTGGCCGACCGCCCCGAGGGCACCGTTCGCCGCACCAAGGAGTCAGTGGCCAAGGTGGCTGCCGATGGCGCAGGCGGGGTCCCGGCGACCAAGCGGGTGTCCACCACCGCGTCCAGGTAGGCCCGAGGCAACGCCAGAAACCTGCCGAGTGGAGCGTTCGGTCATCGAAGCACTACTATGGCGGGGCCTTTCCAACCGGCAAGGCAGACAAGCGGGATCTATCACGCACCCGGCCGCGTCCACGGTCGCCCTGAAGTCGGGGGTGTTGTGGCCGGGGTGGAACAACCGTCACAAGGAGCAGTCATATGGCCGTCGTCACCATGAAGCAATTGCTGGGCGCGGGCGTCCATTTCGGGCATCAGACCCGGCGTTGGAACCCCAAGATGCGCAGGTTCATCCTCGGTGAACGCAACGGCATCTACCTGATCGACCTCCGCCAGACCATGAAGGGGATCGAGGAGTCCTACAGCTACATCCGTGACCTCGTGGCGGGTGGTGGCACCATCCTCTTCGTCGGCACGAAGAAGCAGACCCAGGGCCCGGTGGCCATCTATGCCGATGCGTGCGGGATGCCCTATGTCAACGAGCGTTGGCTGGGCGGGATGCTGACCAACTTCCAGACCGTCTCCACCCGGGTCAAGAGGATGAAGGAGTTCGAGGCCATGCAGAAGGCCGGCGACTTCGAGGCCATGCCGAAGAAGGAGGCACTGCGCCACACCCGGGAGCTCGAGAAGCTGCAGCGCAACCTGGGGGGGATCCGCGGGCTCGACCACCTTCCCGATGCCATCTTCGTGATCGATACGAAGAAAGAGCACATCGCGGTCACCGAAGCCAACAAGCTCGGGCTTCCGGTCGTCGCCGTGGTCGACACCAACTGCGATCCCGACGTGATCACCCACGTGATCCCGGGGAACGACGACGCCATCCGATCGGGTGCCCTGCTCTGCCGGGTCGTGGCCGATGCCGTCGTCGAGGGCCGCTTCATCGCCCAGCAGCGCCCAGCCGCCGCTCCGCCTGCGCCACCCGCCGCTCCGCCGCCGGCCGCTCCGGCACCAACTGCCCCGGCACCCGCTGCAGCCGCCGCTCCGCCTGCGCCACCCGCCGCTCCGCCGCCGGCCGCTCCGGCACCAGCTGCCCCGGCACCCGCTGCAGCTGCCGCTGCGCCGGCAACTGCCCCACCGGCAGCTGCGCCTGCGCCCGCCGAGGCCCCTGCGCCCGCCGAGGCCCCTGCGCCTACCGAGGCCCCTGCGCCTACCGAGGCCCCTGCGCCTACCGAGGCCCCTGAGCCTGCCGTACCCGCCGCCGAGGCCCCGGTTGCCGCCCCCGAGGCTGCGGCCGCCCCCGTCGCCGAGCCGGTGGCGACCGAAGCCACCGATGCCGGCGCTGACGTCGCCGTGCAGACGCAGACAGCCCCGGCCGCCCCGACCGAGGAGGTCTAGTCTTGCCCGGCTTTTCCGCCAAGGACGTCCAGAAGCTCCGCCAGCTCACCGGAGTGGGCATGCTCGACGCCAAGCGCGGCCTCGAGGAGAACGACGGCGACATGGACAGAGCGGTGACGTGGCTGCGGGAGCAGGGCCTGGCCAGCCAGGCCAAGCGCGCCGACCGCGAGGCCTCCGAAGGAGCGGTGGCGGTCGGGCGCTCGGGCGACATGGCGTCGATCGTTCAGTTGCGATCGGAGACCGACTTCGTGGCCAAGTCACCTGAGTTCGTCGATCTGGTCACTTCGCTGGCCGACCTGGTCGCGGCCAGGGGCGAGGCCGCCATCGACGAGCGATCCGAGGATCTCGAACGCCTCAAGCTCACGCTCAAGGAGAACATCTCGATCGGCCGGGTGGTCCGTGTCGAGGCGCCGGCCGACGGCGCGGTCGACTCCTACCTGCACCTGCAGGCCGGTCGCGGCGTCAACGCGGTGATCGTTGCCGTCTCCGGCGGGACGGCCGAGTTGGCCCACGACATCGCCGCCCACATCGCGTTCGCCAGGCCGGCCTACATCTCCCGTGACGAGGTACCCGAAGCCGAGGTGGCGGCCGAGCGCGAGACCGTCGAGAAGATCGCCCGCAACGAAGGGAAGCCCGAGGCAGCCCTGCCGAAGATCGTGGAGGGCCGACTGGGTGGTTGGTACAAGGAGCGGGTGCTCCTCGACCAGCCCTTCGTCAAGGACGAGAAGCAGACCATCGCCAAGCTGCTGGGTCCTGCCAAGGTGACGGAGTTCGCCCAGGTCGTCGTCGGCGACTGAGTTGACGGTGGGCCATCGACATCGCATCGTGCTGAAAATGTCCGGGGAGGCACTGGCCTCTTCGGCCTCGGACCAGACCATCGACGCCGCCGCAGTGGAACAGCTGGCCGTCGAGATCGCACGTTCGAGGGACGAGCTCGACCTCGAGTTGGCGGTCATGGTCGGTGGCGGCAACATCTGGCGGGGGACCACGGGCGCAGGTGCCGGCATGGACCGCGCCACGTCGGACACCATGGGGATGTTGGGCACGGTGATCAACGCACTGGCGCTCCAGGACGCGCTCGAGCACCACGGTCAACCGACCAGGGTGCTCTCCGCCGTGCAGATGGCCGAAGTGGCAGAGCCCTACATCCGACGGCGGGCCATTCGGCATCTCGAGAAGGGCAGGGTGGTGGTATTCGCCGCCGGAATGGGCAATCCGTACTTCACCACGGACACTTCGGCTGCGCTCCGCGCCGCTGAGATCGAGGCCGAGCTGTTGTGCAAGGGCACCCATGGAGGGGTAGACGGCGTCTACACCGCCGACCCCCGCGTCGATGCGACCGCCGTCCGCTACGAGGAGGTCTCCTTCATGGAGGTGGTGTCCAAGGATCTAAGGGTGATGGATCTGACGGCCATCACGTTCTGTATGGACAACGGCCTGCCCATCCGGGTCTTCGATCTGATGGAGCCCGGCAATATCCGCAAGGCACTCGGCGGCGAGGCGATTGGCACTCTCGTCCGATGAAACCCCAGGTCGTGCGGTTGTCTGGGTGGGGTCTGACCCTCCTGGCTACGCTTGTGCGCTAATGGATGACGATCTCACAGCTCTGGTCGTGGCGGACGCGCGTGAGCACATGGCCAAGGCGGTGGACCACACCCAGGCAGAGTTCGGTGCGGTCCGCACCGGACGGGCGACGCCGGCCCTCGTCGAGCACCTGAAGATCGAGTACTACGGAACCGAGACCGAACTGCGCCAGATGGCCGGGTTCAGCGTGCCCGAGGCCAGGCTCTTGGTGGTGTCGCCCTACGACAAGGGGGCTCTGCCGGCCATCGAGAAGGCGCTGCAGAGCTCCGACCTAGGGATCACCCCGTCCAACGACGGCTCGGTCATCAGGCTGTCCTTCCCGGTACCCACCGAGCAGCGCCGAAAAGAGCTGGTGAAGGTGGTCAAGCAGAAGGCAGAGGACGGCCGGGTCACGGTGCGCAACATCCGTCGCTCGGCTCGCCACGATCTCGATGCCATGCAGAAGGAGGGGGACCTGTCGAGCGACGAGCTCGAACGTATTGAAAAGGATCTCGACAAGTTCACCCAGGATCACGTTGCTGCCATCGACAAGCTGCTCGCCCACAAGGAGCAGGAGCTCCTCGAGATCTGACGCTGGCCGGGCCCGTGGCCCGGCCGTGAGAGGAAACGACTGACGTGGAACACGGCCCGGATCAACGAGAGGACGACCTGACTCGAACCGACGTGCCTGTCACACGTCCGGAGCCGTCCGGGCCGGCCACTGACCGGGTACGGATCGTAGGGGCCGAGCCCGCAGGGGAGAGCACCTCCGAGCTGCCCGTGGTGCCAGGGCTGTCCCGTGACCCGAGCGACGACGAGAGCGGGCCGGCAGTGGACCCGGAAGGTGAAGCGGATCTCGACGGGGATGAGTTCGACGGCGGGAAACCGAGCGTCCGATTGACCGCCCCGCCTGGCGACCAGGCGCAGCCGTCCCACGCAATCGACCCGGTGGCTCCCGGCGGGACGGCAGTCCCCAGCGGACCGCCGACCACCGAGCTACCCCACTGGACCGAGCCTGCCACCGGCCAGGTGCCGGCGGTCCTGGCGCGTGACTCCGGAGATGAAGGCGCCGAAGCGGGCTCGGGGATCATTCCTCCGACCTGGCGCGAGGAGGATGCCGACTGGGTCGCCCACGAAGAGGAGTTCGAACCGTCGATGTTCGGCGGCGACCATGTCCCGCTTGGATCGCTCGACGAGACCGACGCGACGGATACCGAGCGGCGGCCCTGGGAGTTCGACCTCGAATCGGACGAAGGGGTGTCGACCATCGCCCCCATCACGGAGCCGGTCGAAGCTGTGGGCCCGGAACCGGCCGGCGGCGGTGGGGAACGCGGAGACGGGGTATCGGTGGAGCCGGGCACGCACGCCCCCACCTTCGATCCGGGCGACACGGGCATCGGCGCTGTGGCCGGAGCCGGTGTGGAAGCCGTCGTGTCGGGGACCGCCGACCACTCCTCCCTCGGAGCGGCCGAGCCGGTGGGCGCAGGGAACGAACCAGCCGACGACCAGTTGACCGACACCGAGCGGGCCAGACCGACGGGTTCGGCCCGCCAGGGCCGCGCCAGGCGCGCCGGGTTGTTGCCCGGCCGTCTCCGGGCCAAGCGGCCCGAGGATTCCGACGCGCTGGTCGAAACCCCGCTGGCCGCCGAGCCTCCCGGGGCGTCGGTCACCGACGTGCCGGGTGCAGGCCGCAAGCGACGTGGCGTGGCCGGATTGGCCGCTGCCGATCGCACGGCCGAGCGGGAGAGCGACCAGCGGGCTGCGGACAGCGAGTCGACCGCGGATGCCGGAGCGGGCAACGGGGTGCCCGACGACACGCTCGCCGGGGCGTCGGCCGCGGCTGCGGCTGGCGGGACTGTCTACCGCCGGTCTCACCGGCGCGCGCCATCGGAACGACGCACCGGGTCCGAGGCTTCGGACGCCCTGGCGCCCACCGGGGGCGGGCCGCCGGAGCCACGTCGGTCCCGGATCTCGAGGCCACAGGAGCGGGGGAGCGGTAGGCAGGGGCCGGGGATCGGACTCCGTGTCGGCACCGGTGTCGCTGTTGCCGTCATCGCCCTGGTGGCATTCAAGTTGGGCACCGTCACCTCGCTGGTGTTGGTCCTCGTGGTGGCCACCTTCGCGGCAGGTGAGTGTTTCGCAGTGCTCCGGCGGGCCGGCTATCACCCGGCCACGCTGCTCGGCCTGGTCGGCACCATTTCGCTGATGATCGGGGCCTACAGCAAGGGGATCGCCGCCCTGCCACTGGTCCTGGTCCTGATCGTGGTGTTCACGCTGATCTGGTATCTGTTCGGTATCGAGCGGGGCTCCCCGGTGGCCGGCACGGCGGCGACCCTGCTGACCGTCGGCTGGGTGTCGCTGCTCGGCTCCTACGCCGGGTTGCTCCTGTCCCCGTCGATGTTCCCCGATCGGCACGGCATCGCATTTCTGCTCGGGGCCATCATCGCAACGGTGGCCAATGACGTCGGAGCGCTGACCATCGGTGGTTGGCTCGGAAGCCGACCGCTGGCTCCGACGATCAGCCCCAACAAGACCTGGGAAGGCCTGTTCGGCGGGGCGGTCTTCTCCATCCTCTTCTCGACCGTGGTGGTCGGTGCCATCCACCCGTGGACGCCGGCCAATGCTGCCCTCCTCGGGGTGGTGGTGGCGGTGGTGGCACCCATCGGGGATCTGTGCGAGTCACTACTGAAGCGCGACCTCCGTCTGAAGGACATGGGCACGCTGCTGCCGGGCCACGGCGGCATCCTCGACCGGATCGACGGACTCCTGTTCGTGCTGCCCGCCACGTTCTACCTGGTGCGCGCCCTGAATATTGCCTGAGGATCGGGCAGGCTAGAGGCATGGCCATTCCGATCGGCAGCGCTGCTCCGCACCCCTCCGGGGATCGCAGAGCAGTGCCCGGGGGGGTGTTCTCCCCGGTCGAGGCGGTGTCGGTCAGCCTGGTGGGGTCCACCGGGTCCATCGGGACCCAGGCCATCGACGTGATCGAGGGATGTCCCGACCGGTTCACCGTGGTGGCGCTCGGAGCCCACCGATCGGTGGACGCGCTCGCCGACCAGGCCCGTCGGCTGCGACCCGAGGTGGTGGCCATCGGGGAGACGGCTCTCGCCCCCGCGTTGGCGCGGTTGCTGCCTCCGGGCATCGAGGTGGTGGCCGGCGGCGAGGGCCTGGCCTCCATCGCCACCGTCGCCGACGTGGCTGTCAACGGGGTGGTGGGGTTCGCCGGGCTGTCGGTGACCCTCGCCGCGCTCGGAGCCGGTCGTCGGCTGGCCCTCGCCAACAAGGAGTCGATCATCGCCGGCGCCCCCCTGGTGCAGGAGGCCCGCCGCACCCGGGGCGCCGAGATCATCCCGGTCGATTCCGAGCACTGCGCCATCCACCAGTGCCTCCGGGCCGGCGCCGCCGGCGAGGTGCGGCGGCTGCTGTTGACCGCATCGGGAGGCCCGTTCCGGGGCCGCACCCGCGAGGAGCTCGCAGTGGTGGAGGTGGCCCAGGCCCTTGACCATCCGACCTGGGCCATGGGTCCGAAGATCACGGTGGACTCGTCCACCCTGATGAACAAGGGGCTCGAGGTGATCGAGGCCCACGAGCTGTTCGGGATCCCCTACGACGCCATCGACGTGGTGGTCCACCCCCAGTCGATCATTCACTCGATGGTCGAGTATGCCGATGGAGCGGTGATGGCCCAGTTGTCCATGCCCGACATGCGCCTTCCCATCGGGTACGCGCTCACCTATCCGGACCGCCTGCCGGTGCCCTTCGGTGCCATCGACTGGTCGCAGCTGGCGACCCTTGAGTTCGAAGAGCCGGATCGAGCCCTCTTCCCGTGCCTGGACCTCGCCTATCGGGCGGGCCGGGTGGGCGAACTTGCGCCGGCTTGGCTCAACGCGGCCAACGAAGTGGCCGTGGAGGCATTCCTGACCGGCCGCATCTCGTGGACCGCCATTGCCGAGGTCGTCGAGGTGACCCTCGACCGGTACGAGGCACCGGGCACCGCCGGGCCGTCGACGGGTGGTCAGCCGCACACGGTGGCCGACGTGCTGGAGGCCGACGCCACCGCGCGCCGTCTGGCCGAAGGCGTGGTCGCCGCCAGGGGGGCGGCAGCGTGAGCGCCACCGATACCCGGCCGGCGTTGCCGCAGCCGGTGGTTCCGCCTCCGGCCGCCGTGCCCGAGCGAGTGAAATCGCCGACGCGGTCGGTGGTCGAGCTGGTGGCGGCGGTGGGCTTGATCGTCCTGGTGGCGGTGGTTGCCGGGCTCACCGATCTGCTCATCGTGATCGCCTGCATCGTCGTCATGATCATGGTGCACGAGCTCGGCCACCTGCTGGCCGCCAAGCGCGGTGGCATGAAGGTGACCGAGTACTTCCTCGGCTTCGGCCCCCGCCTCTGGTCCTTCCGGCGGGGGGAGACCGAGTACGGGATCAAGGCCTTCCCGCTCGGCGGGTACGTGAAGATCCCCGGAATGACCAACCTCGAGGAGGTAGACCCCGCCGACGAGGCCCGCACCTATCGCCAGCAACCGTTCCATGCCCGGCTCCTCGTGGCCGTGGCCGGATCAGCCATGCACTTCCTGATGGCCCTCGTCCTGTTGTGGGCACTGCTGGCCCTGGTCGGGGTGCCCAACGCCGACAAGGTGCAGATCCAGGGTGTCGCCCCCGTCGGCGGGAAGCCGGGTCCGGCAGCGGTGGCGGGGATCCAGCCGGGCGATGTGGTGGTCTCGATCGACGGCAAGCCCGTCGCCGGCAGCCTGGGGGCGCTCACCGGCACCGTCCGGGACCACCCCGGCACACCGGTCACCTTGGTCGTCGATCGCGGTGGGCGGACCAGGACGCTCACCGTGACCCCGGCCGACGGTCGCAGCGTGCACGAGGCGGGTGTGGTCGCACCCGCAGGTGACGCTCCGTACGGCGTCATCGGCGTCAGCCTCGGCTCTCCGGTCGAGCGGGCGACGCCCCTCCATGCCCTGGCCTCCACCGGGTCCGACCTGGTCCACTTCAGCTGGGCATCGATCGTGGGTGTCGGGCATCTCTTCTCGCCCAGCGGCGTGGTCCAGCGATTCGACCAGGTGACCAACGCCAAGGCGGCTCAGCAGGCGGCGGCCAACGGCACCCGGGTCGAGTCCATCGTGGGGGCGGTGCGCACCGCCGGCCAGGCAGCGCAGGCCGGCCTCGGGGACCTCCTGCTCATCCTCATCTCCATCAACCTCTTCGTGGGGATCTTCAACCTCTTCCCGATGCTGCCCCTCGACGGCGGCCATGTGGCCATCGCCGTCTACGAGAAGATCCGCACCGGCCGGCGCAAGGTGTTGTACCACGCCGACGTGGCCAAGCTGATGCCGTTCACCTGGCTGATGCTCACGTTCCTCGGCGTGCTGTTCGCCACCTCACTGTTGACCGACATCCTCCACCCCATGGCCAATCCCTTCGGCTGAGGCCCCGTCGTCGCCCCCGGCCGCGGCCCCTGGCGATGGGCTCGGGGTGGGCCGCCCTAGCATGGGGGCATGGGACGAGCGGCCTGGACACTCACCGAGCGGCGGCCCACCCGCCAGATCCACGTCGGTGGAGTGGCCGTCGGGGGTGGGGCGCCGGTCACCGTGCAGTCGATGACCACGACCAAGACGGCCGATGCCGAGGCCACTCTCGCCCAGATCTACGCACTGGCCGCGGCCGGGGCCGACCTGGTGCGGTGCACCTGCAACGAAGAGGCGGCCGCCGAGGGCCTGGCCCGCATCGTTCCCCGTTCGCCGGTGCCGATCATCGCCGACATCCACTTCCACCACGAGATGGCACTGGCCGCCCTCGAAGCGGGTGTGCAGGGCCTCCGGCTCAACCCGGGCAACCTGCGCAAGGAGGCCGAGATCAAGCAGGTGGCGGCCGAGGCCAAGGACCGGGGGGTGCCGATCCGCATCGGGGTGAACGCCGGGTCGCTCCACCCCGACCTGTACAAGCGGTTCGGCGGGGCCACGCCCGAGGCGCTGGTCGAGTCGGCGCGTATGGAGTTGGCCTACTTCTCCGAGGTCGGATTCGACGACGTGAAGATCTCGGTGAAGGCGTCGTCGGTCCCCCTGATGATCGACTCCTACCGGCTTGCGTCGGAGACCTTCGACCACCCGTTGCACCTCGGGGTCACCGAGGCCGGGCCGCCGCCCGCCGGGCTCCTCAAGGGAACCGCGGGGATCGCCACCCTGCTGGCCGAGGGGATCGGGGACACCATCCGGTACTCGCTGACCGCTGACCCGGTCGAGGAGGCGCGGGCCGGGCGCCAGCTCCTCGAGGCCCTCGGACTGCGCGAGCGCAAGGGGCTGGACCTCATCGCCTGCCCGAGCTGCGGTCGGGCGGAGATCGACGTCATCGCCGTGGCCAAGGCCGCCCAGGAGGCGCTGGAGAACCGCAACCTGCCCATCCAGGTGGCGGTGATGGGCTGCGTGGTCAACGGGCCCGGTGAGGCCCGTGAGGCGGACATCGGGATCGCCGCCGGCCGGAAGCGCGGCCATCTCTTCATCAAGGGGAAGATCGTCCGGGTCGTGCCGGAGGACGAAATGGTCGATGCCCTGGTATCGGAGGCCGAGCGGCTGGTGGCCGAGGGGGTGGAGGCCAGGTTGGCCGCGGCCGACTCCGGTGCCGAGGCCGAGGCCGAGGCCGACCGGCGCGAGCTGCTCGACGCCCAGGGCACCGATGCGAACGCATCCGAGACCAAGGTGGCCCTGATCCGGAAGCGGTTCGGCGAGCAGCCACCGGCGGGCAGCTGACCGGTCGGTCCGGTGGGCCCGGCGGCGGCGGGCCGCCCGCCGGCGTTCGGGCGCCTCGGGGTCGGACAGTAGGATCTGCGCCCATGCGCATGTCTCGGCTCCTGGTCCGCACCCTGCGAGAGGCGCCGGCCGATGCCGAGGTGGCTAGCCACCAGCTGCTGGTGCGGGGCGGGTACATCCGGCGGCTCGCCTCGGGTGTCTACACCTTCCTGCCGTTGGGAATGCGGGTGCTGCACAACGTGGAGCGGATCATCCGCGAGGAGCTCGACCGGTCCGGCTGCCAGGAGCTGCTGCTTCCCGCGTTGCAACCTATCGAGCTGTGGCAGGTGAGCGGTCGGGCCGCGCTCTTCGGGAGCGATGCGCTTCCGGCCATGACCGTCGACGCCCGGGGGGGGACCTTCGTGCTCGGCCCGACCCACGAAGAGGTGGTGACAGTCACCGTGGGCCCGGAGGTCGACTCCTACCGTCAGCTCCCCCTGACCGTCTACCAGATCCAGGTCAAGTTCCGCGACGAGGCCCGGCCCCGGTTCGGGCTGCTGCGGACGAGGGAGCTGATCATGGCTGACGCCTACTCCTTCGACGTGGACAAAGAGGCCATGCAGGAGTCGTACCGCACCGTCTTCGACGCCTACCTGAGGATCTTCGACCGGCTCGGGCTCGAGGCCACCCCGGTGGAGGCGGCCTCCGGGGCCATCGGCGGCGACGTCAACCACGAGTTCATGGTCCCCTCCGCCGTCGGCGAGGACCACTTCGTCTCGTGCCCGGCCTGCGGGTACGCCGCCAACGTGGAGGCGGCGATCAGGGGTGGAGCCGGCGGCGCTGCCACGGAAGGCGGGGCCGACGGGGAGGTGCCGGTGGTCGAACATCACACGCCGGAGCGCCCTGGGATCGACGACGTGGTCGCCTTCTTCGCAGGCGACGGCGTGACCGCCGCCGACCTGCTGAAGAGCATGGCCGTGTTCGACGCCGAAGGGCGTCCGTCGCTGGTGCTGCTGGCCGGCGACCGCGAGGCGCGCCTGCCGGACGGATGGCGGCTCTTCGAGGACGACGAGTTCGCAGACCACTCGTCACTGGTCAAGGGCTACATCGGACCGACCGGCCAGCAGGAGCACGGGATCCGGGTGATTGCCGACTTCGGCGTCGCCCGGCCCGGCCCGTGGATCACGGGGGCGAACCGACAGGACCGCCATGTGAGCGGCGCACTCCTCGGCCGCGACTTCGCCGTGGACGAGTGGGGGTCGTTCGTCGAGGTCACCACCGGTGATCCGTGCCCACGGTGCGGCGAGCCCGTCGGACTGGTCCGATCGGTCGAGGCCGCACACACCTTCCAGCTCGGGTACAAGTACTCCGAGGTGATGCCCGGGTCGAACTTCGTGGCCGAGGACGGGAGCGAGGCGATCTTCTCGATGGCCTGCTACGGCATGGGCGTCAGCCGCCTGCTGGCGGTGGTGTCCGAGGAGAACCACGACGACCGGGGACTGGTGTGGCCGGCCGAGGTTGCCCCCTTCCAGGTCCACCTGGCCGCGCTCGGGGCAGGCCGGGTGCCGGAGGTGGCCATGGCGGCCGACCAGGTGTACGAACGGCTGACGGTCGCGGGTGTGGAAGTGCTCTACGACGACCGGGACGTGTCGCCCGGTGTCAAGTTCGCCGATGCCGATCTGCTCGGGGTACCGGTGCGCATGTTGGTGGGGGCCAAGGGGCTCTCGCGAGGAGTGGTGGAATGGCGCTCGCGTGCCACCGGGGAGGAACGCGACCTGCCCCTGGATGCCGTGGTGGAGGAACTGGCCGGCCTCCGGTCGTAGGTTCCGGCGACGATGCCCGGCTCGGTCGGCCGGGGTGCGGAGCGCCGGGCAATCACGGTTGTCCACAGGCGGAACCGGGGGGAATCCGCACGTCAGGCCGTTTACGCCGGGAACGGGCGCTGCTATACTTTTGGATCTGCCGTTCGGTTGGAGTGGAGTGACGCTGATGGAGCGTGGGCGGACAGCCCACGCTTTTGTTTTGGTCCGGAACGCTCGCGCCGAAGGTGCAGAGCAGGTCGTATCAGCCAAGCCGATCACGCACGACAGGCAGCAGAATCGCCGACGAGGACACAGGAAGGAGGCAGCACGGATGGTCGAGGATCTCTTTGCCACCCTCCAACCGGTGATGGCCGCTGCCCAACTCGAACTGGTCGACGTCGAGCTGAAATCGGGGGTGCTCCTGGTCACCGTGGATCGCGCCGGTGGCGTCGACCTCGAGGCGTTGACGGACGCCAACCGGGCAGCCTCCACCCTCCTCGACGAACTGGATCCGATTCCGGGGAAGTACTCGCTGGAGGTGTCGAGTCCGGGCATCGAGCGGACCCTGCGCACACCGGCCCACTTCGTGAAGGCGGTGGGTGAGATGGTGACGGTCAAGACGCGTCCCCAGGTCCCCGGGGACCGGAGGCTCCGAGGTCGGCTGGTGGCCGCGGACGACGGCGGGTTCGAACTGGCCGTTGACGGCGCGGCCGAGGGGCGGGTCCGACTGTCCTACCCGGACATCGATCGGGTCCGGACGGTGTTCGTCTGGGGCCCCGATCCGCGTCCCGGCGGGGGTAGGTCGGCTGGCTCCACCAAGAAGAGCGCCACGCAGCGGAAGTCAGAGCAGACGAAGACGACGGAGAAGAGGAAGCAGGTCGTTACCCCATGAGCAAGACGAACTTCGAATTCCTTGATGCGCTCGGTCAGATCGCACGGGACAAGGGAATTTCCGTGGAGACCCTCCTCGACGCACTGGCCAACGCGCTGGTGGCGGCCTACAAGCGGCGGCCCGACGCGGCCGAGGAGGCCGTGGTCACCATCGATCCGGAGTCGGGTGAGATCCGGGTCTACGGGCAAGAGCTCGACGAGGACAGCAACGTGATCCGCGAGTGGGACGACACCCCCGACGACTTCGGTCGGATCGCGGCGCAGACGGCAAAGCAGGTCATCCTGCAGCGGATCCGGGAGGTGGAACGCGACCTCAAGTACGAGGAGTACGCCGGCCGGGAGGGTGACATCGTCACAGGGATCGTGCAGCAGACCGACAACCGCTACACCCTCCTTGACCTGGGAAAGGTCGAGGCACTGCTGCCCCAGGCGGAGCAGGTCTCCTATGAACGGTACGAGCACGGGGCCCGGCTCAAGGCCTACATCGTCGAGGTGCGCAAGACCACCAAGGGCCCCCAGATCGTGGTCAGCCGTAGCCATCCGGGTTTGATCAAGCGCCTGTTCGAGCTCGAGGTCCCCGAGATCTCGTCGGGAGCGGTGGAGATCAAGGCCGCAGCCCGTGAGCCCGGCCACCGCACGAAGATAGCGGTGTGGTCGAACGACCCGAACGTGGATCCGGTGGGGGCCTGTGTGGGCGCCCGGGGTTCGCGGGTCCGGATGGTCACCAACGAGTTGCGCGGCGAGCGGGTCGATGTGGTGCCGTACTCCGATGACCCGGTGGAGCTGATCCAGTCGGCGCTGGCCCCGGCGCGTGTGCGCGAGGTGCGGCTCGACGACGAGACCGGTACGGCCACCGTCATCGTCAGCGACTACCAGCTCTCGTTGGCCATCGGCAAGGAAGGTCAGAACGCCCGGTTGGCGGCCAGGTTGACCGGTTGGCGGATCGACATCAAGAGCGAGACGCAGCTGGCCGACGAGGAGTCGGGCTACGCCGGCGAGGAGTGGGCGGAGGGCGAGTGGATCCAGAACGAATCCGGCGAGATGGTCTGGCAGCCGGCCGAGGGCGGCACCGCGGTGTCCGCCACCGAGTGGTCGCAAGGGGCTGAGGGGGCCGAAGAGGCCCCTGGCGGCGTCGACGGGACCGCCACGGGGTCGGGTGAGGCCACTGCCGCCGCGGCTGTCACCGCCTCCGCGGCCGTCACCGCCGACGAGACGGCCATCGAGGGCATCCCCGACGAGACCACTGCCACCTCGACCGAGACCGCCTCCGAGCCGGTCGCTTCCGAAGCGGTCGGTGCCGACGAGGGTTCCGAGGGGAGCTCAGCCGAGGGGGGTTCCGCATAGCTCCGCTGAGGACCTGCATCGGGTGCCGACGGACGTGCTCCGCCGACAAGCTGATTCGGGTGGTGCGACGGGGTGACGCCTCGCTCCAGGTCGGCCGGCATCAGCCCGGCCGGGGTGCGTGGCTCTGTACGGACTCGCCTGGGTGTTTCGATCGGGCAGTGGAGCGGCGGGCGTTCGAGCGGGCCTTCCATGAGCGGGTCGGGAGTGCCGAGGTAGACCAGTTGAGGAATGCGCTCCGATTGCGACCCGGAGGGTTGCCAGAGCCGGGCTCGGAGGGTCCGGTGCCGTGATGTGCGAGGATAGAGGGTCGTATGTGCGTGTCTGCATGTGCGACATCGAATGAAGGGCAGTAACAGCCGTTGCCGAAGAAGATCCGCGTCTACGAGCTCGCTCATGAGCTCGGCCTGACCAACAAAGAGGCGCTTGACCTCTGCCTGTCCCTCGGGATGGGTGTGAAGAGCCATTCGTCGTCCATCGAGGACGCCCAGGCCGACCGCGCCCGCCGAAAGGCGGACCGGGAGGGCCTCCGCCGACCGGTGCAGCCCGAAGAGCCTGCACCTCCGGCCAAGAAGGCTGCCGCCACGAAGACGGCCGGGGCAAAGAGGGCGGCTCCTGCGCGAGCAGTCGGCGGGACTGCCGAGTCCGCTCCGAGCACGTTCGCCGAGCCCGCCGCCGATGCCGGCAGTCCGGCCGGGGCCGGCCCGGAGGCGCCGTCGACGCCTCCGATCAAGCGCTCGGGTACGAGGCTGATCACCAGCCGTCCTGCCTCCGAGCATCCAGCCGCACCGCCGCCTTCCCGTGCCCCGTCGGCGCCGATGCCCGCGGCTCCTGCCGCTGCTCCGACATCCGCACCGGCACCGACGGCGCCTCTCGGCCCTCCGGTGGCACCTGCGACCCAGGCTCCGCCCACGCCGAGACCGGCTCCCGCCCCGGTCGCCGCCGAGGCCCAGGCTCCGTCCACGCCGAGACCGGCTCCCGCACCGACGGCCGCCGAGGCCCCCGCCGCGCCTGCGGCTGCGCCGGCCGCCCTCGTCGTGGCCGCTCCAACTGCTGCGCCGGCCGCGCCCCTCGTGGCCGCTGCGCCGGCCGCACCCGCCGCACAGCGTCCCCCTGCCCCTGTCGGCGGTGGGCCCACGCCGCCCTCGTCGGCTCCGGCCCGTCCTCCGACGAGCGCCTCGGGACGGCCGATCCCCCCTCCTCCCGGAGGACCTCCCCGATCGGTCACGGGCAAGCCCATACCTCCACCGCCTGGAGCGGGTGGTCGCCGTGCCGCCCCTGGTGCCACGCGCCCCGGGGGATCGAGCGGATACACCGGCCGCCCTGGCGGGCCCGGCTCCAGCGGTAGCCGACCCGGCGCAGGGCCCCGCACCGGTGGCCCCTCTGGGGGAGCACCTAGCACCGGCTACGGAGGCCGCCCCGGCGGCGGAACCGGTGGCGGATACGCGGGTCGTCCCGGTGGCGGTCCCGGTGGCGGTCCCGGTGGTGGCGGTCCCGGCGGTGGTCCCGGAGGCCGCGGAGGGCCCGGTGTCGGCCGTGGGCGCCCCAACCAGCGCCGACCGCGTCGTCGCCGTCGCAACCTCGAAGAGCTCGAGCCGACGCAACTGACCGCGTACGCGCCGTCGACGGCACCTGTACCCGACATGGAGGTCATCATCGAACGCGGTTCTACCGCGCGCGACCTGGGCCCGAAGCTGAACCGGTCCGCCGGCGACGTCATCCGCTTCCTGCTGTTGCAGGGGGAGATGGTGACGGCCACCCAGTCACTCACCGACGACATGATCCTCCTGTTCGCGGCCGAGCTCGGGGCGGAGGTCCGCCTGGTCGACCCCGGCGAGGAGCGCGAGGCCGAATTGCTGGCCAAGTTCTTCGACGAGGACGACGAGGAAGAGGACGAGGCCGATCTGCGGTCCCGGCCGCCGGTGGTCACCGTCATGGGCCACGTCGACCACGGCAAGACACTGCTGCTCGACCGCATCCGATCGGCCAACGTCGTTGCCGGCGAGGCCGGTGGGATCACCCAGCACATCGGCGCGTACCAGGTCGAATGGAACGGGCATCCGATCACCTTCATCGACACGCCGGGTCACGAGGCCTTCACCGCCATGCGAGCGCGTGGGGCCGAGGTCACTGACATCGTGGTACTGGTGGTGGCCGCCGATGACGGCGTCATGCCGCAGACCATCGAGGCGATCAACCACGCCAGGGCGGCCGATGTGCCGATCGTGGTGGCTGTCAACAAGGTGGACCGCGAGGAGGCCGATCCCAACAGGGTGCTCCAGCAACTGTCCGAGCACGGTCTGGTCCCCGAGGCCTGGGGCGGCGACACGATCACGGTGGAGATCTCGGCGCTCCAGAACCTCGGCATCGACGACCTCCTCGAGCAGATCGTCCTGGTCGCCGAGGTGGAGGAGCTGGTGGCCAGTCCCGAGGGACGGGCGCGCGGCGTCGTGCTCGAGGCGGAGCTCGAGATCGGACGGGGCCCTGTGGCTTCGGTCATCGTAGAACGCGGCACCCTTCGGGTCGGCGACCCCATCGTCGCCGGCGCGGCATGGGGCAAGGTCAAGGCCCTGGTCGACGACCGCGGCGACCAGATCAAGGAGGCTCCGCCCTCCACTCCGGTGCAGGTGCTGGGGTTCTCCGTGCCGCCCGAGGCAGGTGACGAGTTCCGGGTCGCCCCGGAGCTGGCGCAGGCCCGCACCATCGGCGAGGCCCGGGCCCATCGGTACCGGGTGGCCGGCCATGTCCCGGCGGCCACGTCGGCACTGGGCGGGGCCAAGCTCGAGGATCTGTTCGAGCAGATCCAACGCGGTGAGACCGCCACCCTCAACCTGATCCTCAAGGCTGACGTCCGCGGCTCGCTCGAAGCAGTGACCGAGAGCCTGCGCAAGCTCGAGCGGGAGGACGTCAAGCTCAGCTTCGTGCACCGAGGAGTGGGAGGGATCACCGAGTCCGACGTGGAACTGGCCCAGGCGTCGAACGCCACCATCATCGGCTTCAACGTCCGGCCCGATCGGCGCTCACGCGAGATGGCGGCCAAGGCCGACGTGGAGATCCGCACCTACGAGATCATCTACAAGCTGCTCGAGGATCTCGAGGCGGCCATGCTGGGACTGCTCTCGCCCGTCTACGAAGAGGTGGTCACCGGCGAGGCCGAGGTGCGCCAGGTGTTCCGGGTGCCCCGCATCGGGGCCATCGCCGGGTGTTACGTCCGGGAGGGCGTCATCACCCGCGGTTCGAAGGTCCGGTTCCTCCGCGACGGTGTGGTCATCTGGAAGGGTGCCATCACCTCGCTCCGGCGGTTCAAGGACGACGCCCGAGAGGTGCAGGCCGGGTTCGAGTGCGGCATCGGGCTCTCGGACTACCAGGACCTCAAGGAAGGCGACCTCATCGAGACGTTCGACGAGCGGGAAATCCCCCGCACCTAGCCGAAGTCGCCGTCCGGTCTCCGGGTGGCGTCACCGAGGGTCCGGGGATGGAGCGGAGGAGCCGTGTCAGGTCGTCGCCAGGACAATCGGGGGGCAGCTCCCTACCCGAGGTCGTTGCGGGTCAACCAGGTGCTGCGCCAGGTGTTGGCCGAGGAGATCGAGCGACTCGCCGATGCCGACGAGCGCTTGCGCCTGGTCACCGTGACCGCGGTCGACACGGCTCCCGACCTCCGCCACGCCTCCGTGTACCTGAGCTCCCTCTCCGAGGACGCCGCGGACGCCCTGGCCGAGCGGAGGGCCCAACTGCAACGGACCCTGGGACGCCAGATCCGGATGAAGCGCACCCCCCAGCTGGACTTCGCCGTGGACCCTGCAGTGGTGGCCGGGAGCAAGGTCGAAGACGTGCTGCGTCGGATCCGAGACAAGGAGGACGGGTCGCCGGAGGGCGATCCGTCGCCCTACTCCGAGCGGTGAGTCCGCCCGGCGCCGACCAGGTGAACGGACTGGTCGTGGTGGACAAGGAGGCCGGGTGGACCTCCCATGACGTGGTCGCCCGCTGTCGGCGCATCTTCGGCCAGCGCCGTGTCGGCCACGCTGGAACGCTCGACCCCGACGCCACCGGCGTGCTCCTCGTCGGCCTGGGGCGGACCACTCGGTTGATGCGGTTCCTCACCGCCCTGCCGAAGACCTATGAGGCCGAGGTGGTCCTCGGCACGGCGACCTCCACCCTCGATGCCTCCGGCGAGGTGACCGGAACCTGGGACATGGACGGGGTCACGTTGGCGGATGTCCGGCGGGCAGCTGAGGCGCTCACCGGCCCGATCGAGCAGGTCCCACCGATGGTCTCCGCCGTGAAGGTCGGCGGCCAGCGCCTCCATGCCCTGGCCCGTCAGGGCATCGAGGTCGAGCGCGCACCCCGACCGGTCACGGTGCACCGCTTCGACGCCTCTCCCACAAAGACCCCGGGGGTGTTCCGGATCGACGTGGAGTGCTCGTCGGGAACCTACGTGAGGGTGCTGGCCGCCGACCTGGGGGCTGCCCTGGGCGGCGGCGCCCATCTCCAGAACCTCCGCCGTACACGGATCGGGTCGTTTGCCGCCGAGGACGCCCGGTTGGTCGACGAGCTGACCCCGGCCGTGGTGCTCACTCCGGCCCAGGCCCTGCGTGACCTCGACCAGGTGGTGGTGCCCATCGACGTCCAGAAGCTCGTCGCGCGTGGCCTGCCTCTCGACCGGGTGCCACTCGGGATCACCGGGGCCGGTCCATGGGGCCTGGTCGACCAGGGGCACCGTCTGCTGGCGGTCTACGAGGCGACCGAGACCGACCGCATCCGTCCGGCCGTGGTGGTCGAGTCGGCAGGATGAGCGCCGCTGGGCCCGCCGCAGCCGGGCGGCCACGGACGGATCGTCGTTGACTCGGCGGTAACCTTCCCCGGTGATGGACATCGTGACCGAACCATCGACCTCCCAGCCCCCTGTAGGGGGTTCCGCGGTGACCATCGGTGCATATGACGGGGTGCACCTGGGCCATCGCGCACTCCTGGCCGAGCTGAAGACGCGGGCGGAAGCCGACGGCCTGACCACCGTGGTGGTCACCTTCGACCGACACCCGGCGACGGTGGTCCGACCGGAGTCGGCGCCGTCGCTGCTGTGCGATCTCGAGCAGAAGCTCGAGTTGCTCGAGGCAGCAGGCGTCGATCGCACGGTGGTCCTCTCCTTCGACGAGGAGCGGGCCAACGAGTCGGCCGAGGCGTTCGTCGACGAGGTCCTCGTCGAGAGCCTCGATACGCGCCTGGTCGTGGTGGGCGAGGACTTCCACTTCGGGCACGGTCGCAAGGGCAATGTGGCCCTGCTGAAGGAGATGGGATCGGTGGCAGGCTTCGCCGTGGACGGCGTGTCCCTCGAGGCCGACCGGGGCCCGGGTGGCCTGCCCGGTGAGACGATCTCCTCCACCCGGGTACGCACCCTGGTGTCGGAAGGCCGAGTCGAGCACGCCGCAACCCTCCTCGGGCGGCCCCACCAGGTCAGGGGACCGGTGGTCACCGGTGACCGGCGCGGAGGGGCCGAGCTCGGCTTCCCGACGGCCAACGTCGACGTCCCTACCGGGGTCTGCCTGCCCGCCACCGGCATCTATGCCGGGTGGTTCGACCGGGCGGACGGAACCAGGTGGGAGGCGGCCATCTCGGTGGGCTGGCGACCCACGTTCTACGGAGGTGACGGCGAGCTCCTAGTGGAGGCCTACCTGCTCGACTTCGCCGGCGACCTCTACGGGGAGCAAGCGCGGGTGGGCTTCGTGTCCCGACTCCGCGATGAGCTGGCCTTCGAGTCGGTGGAGGCACTGGTCGAACAGATGGGACGCGACGTGGCCGAGACCCGGGCGCGCCTGGCCGCGTCGGGCTGACCTCGCCTGACCTGGCACCGGTACCGCGGGGTTCAGAAGATGGGTGAGTCGCCGAGGAGTTCGGTGCGCAGTTCGCGCTTGAGGACCTTGCCGGCGGGATTGCGTGGCAGCGCCTCGCCCCTGAACCAGAAGCGGGACGGCACGTTGAACGCGGCCAACCGCTCGCGGACGAAGCGCGCCAGCTCGTCGGCGCCTACGTCCTGGCCAGGTCGGAGGACGACCACCGCGCCGACCTCCTCGCTGAGGACGGGATGGGGCACACCGATGACCGCGCAATCGGCCACGGCCGGATGCTCGAACAGGGCTGCCTCCACCTCGACGCAGTACACGTTCTCGCCGCCGCGGATGATCATGTCCTTGGCCCTGTCGACGATGTGGACGAAACCTTCCTCGTCGACGCGGGCCACGTCGCCGGTGTGGAGCCATCCCCTGGTGAACGACGCAGCGCTCTCCTTGGGACGGTTCCAGTAGCCCCGCACCACGTTGGGACCCTTGATCCACAGCTCACCGGTGCGCTCCGGATCGACCGGCTGGTCGGTCGGCGGCTCCTCGCCCGCGTACTCCTCTGGCACCACGGCAACGTCGCAGACCGGGGCCGGCGGGCCGACGCTGTCGGGCTTGCGGACGTAGTCGTCCCCCGCGTTCATGGTCGTCATGGCCGAGGTCTCGGTCAGGCCGTAGCCGTTGCCGGGGGCGCCGGCGGGGAAGTGCTGCTTGATCCGGCGGACCAGGTCCGGTGGGGCCGGTGCACCGCCGTACGAAATTGAACGCACCGAGGAGGTGTCGGTCTTGGCGAACGCGGGTGAGTCGATGACCTGCATGACCATGGCCGGCACGCCGCCGAAGATGGAGATCCGCTCACGCTCGATCAACTCGAGGGCCCGCTCGGGGTCGAAGTGGTGCATCATGACTAGCTTGCCCCCTGCGGCCGTATTGGTCACCAGCACGGCGTGGCACCCGGTGGCGTGGAAGAGGGGCACCGACAGGAGGTTGGCGTTCTGGCCGCCTCCGCTCACGTCGGCGACGGTCCCGCTGCGCCGCATGGTGCCGGTGGTCGAGACGAAGAACAGGTTCATGAGGTTGGACACGCTGTTCCGGTGGGTGCCGACGGCGCCCTTGGGCCGACCGGTGGTGCCCGAGGTGTAGAAGATGGTGGCGTCGTCGTCCGGGTCGATGGGGACCTCGGGAAGGGTGGCGCCCGGCGCCGGGGTGCCGACCACGTCGGCGAAGGGGATCACCGGGAAGGGGTCGGATCCGGGCCGGTCCACCATCGCCCCGACGGCCGCCCGGCGCCCCCCGTGGTCGGGGTCGTGCTCCTCGCAGGTGACGATCATGGCCCTGAGGTCGGGTAGCTCGGCGAGATGGTGGAGGATGCGACCCTGTCGCTCCTCGTCCACGAACACCACCGAGGTGCCCGAGTCGCTGAGACCGAAGGACAGCTCGTCGCCGACCCACCAGGCGTTGAGCGGGACGACGACCGCCCCGACCGAGATGGCGGCCCAGAAGGCGATGATCCACTCGGGCAGGTTGCGCATGGCAATGGCCACGCGGTCGCCCTTGGTGATCCCGAACCGGTCGATGAGCTGCCGGCCGAGGGTGGCGGCGGTCCGGAAGTGCTCGTCGAAAGTGACCCGTTCGTCCTCGTAGACGAGGAAGTCCTTGTCCCCGTGGTGGGACGACAGCTCGAGGACCGTCCGCAGGTTGGACGGAGCAGTCTTCCAGGTGCGGGTGGGGATGCCCCGGATGTCCAGCTCCTCCATCTCGAACGGTTGGCCCGCCGCCGTCAGGGTGGCGGTCACCTCGGCCAGAGTGGGGACGGCTGGTGCTTCGTCCGATGTCCCCGATTGCTGTTCGACCGAGTCGGCCATGACTGCTCCTCTCCATGATGGCCGTCCGCCCGGCGGCGCCCATCGGGACGTCCGGGTGTTCCGGCCGTGTCCTACGTGTTGACCGGCGGGACGGGGCGGGGCGGTACCGTGCCGGACTCCCGGAACACGGCGGTGCGGTAGTAGGCCAGCTCGGCCACGCTCTCGCGGATATCGTCCATGGCCCGGTGGCCACCCGTCTTGACCGGGGCATCCTTCATCACGTCGGGGTACCAGCGGTTGGCCAACTCCTTGATCGTCGAGACGTCGATCGACCGGTAGTGGAGGTACTCCTCGATCTCGGGGAGGTAGGCGGCCAGAAACCGGCGGTCGGTGCCGATGGAGTTGCCGGCCAGCGGCACAGTGCGGGCTTTGGTCACATGGGTGCGGATGAACTCGAGGGTGGTGGCCCCGGCCTCCTCCAGTGACACGGTCGATGCGGCGATTTCGGCGAGGAGGCCGCTCCTGGTGTGCATATCCCGGACGAAGTTGTCCATGGCGTCGAGCTGCTCGGCCGTGGCCGACACCACCAGGTCGGGTCCTTCGGCCACCACGGCCAGGTCGTCATCGGTGATCAGGGTGGCGACCTCCACGATGACATGACGGGCGGAGTCGAGCCCGGTCATCTCGAGGTCCATCCACACCAGCACGCGGTCACGCTACCGGGTGACGGCCCGCCGGCCAATGTGACGACGCGTCAGATCCCTGACCGAACCTGGGGTTCCCGCGGCACCCCGTGGGGGCGATAGCGTCCGCAGGAGGACGAGCGGAGGAGTCCGATGGCCCCGGGAGCACACAGCGGCGTTGATCTGGTACCCGCCGGGGAGTGCGGACGCGCCCCGGTGGTTCCGGCACCCCTGACGGTGACGGTGGTCCGGCTCGACCCGGACCTGCCCCTCCCCGGGTACGCCCGGAGTGGCGACGCCGGTGCCGATCTGGTGGCCCGGATCGACGTCATCCTTGCCCCGAGGGGCGGGAGGGCCCTGGTACCCACCGGTATCGCCCTGGCCATTCCGGATGGCCATGCGGGCTTCGTGCAGCCACGCAGCGGGCTGGCGCTCCGTCATGGGGTGACCTGCCTGAACACCCCGGGGCTCATCGACTCGGGGTACCGGGACGAGATCGCTGTCCTGCTGATCAACACCGACCCCGACGTTGCCTACGAGGTGCACCGCGGAGACCGGATCGCCCAGTTGGTGATCCAGCGGGTGGAGACGGCCGACTTCGTCGAAGTCGATCGGCTGCCCGACAGCGATCGGGGCCTGGGCGGCTTCGGATCGACCGGCCGGTGACGGTGATGCGCCGGCTGACCGGTCTGGACGGGGCGTTTCTCTCCCTGGAGTCGCCGACCACCCATCTCCACATCCTCGGCGCGCTGATCTTCGATCCGAGCGGCGTGGCCGGCGGGGTGGAGTTCGGCGACATCCGGGAGATGGTGGCCGAACGGGTGCACCTGGTGCCCCCCTTCCGGATGCGGATGCTCGAGGTCCCCTTCGGGCTTCAGCACCCCTCGATGGTCGACGACCCGGAGTTCGACATCGACTACCACGTCCGACGGACCAGCCTCCCGCGCCCGGGACGCCGACGGGAGCTGGCCGCGCTGGTGGCCGATCTGGCCTCCCGGCCACTCGACCGACGGAAGCCACTCTGGGAGTTCCACGTGGTGGAAGGGTTGGAGCACGGCCATCTCGCCATGGTGTCCAAGGTGCACCATGCCATCATCGACGGCGTTTCCGGGGCGGAAGTGATGGCGGCGTTCTTCGACCTGTCCCCGGAACCGGTGCCCCGCGCGCTCTTCGGGAGGGACACCGCCGGTCGGCAGCCCGGTCAGTCCGGCGGAGCGACAGCCCCTTCCGGGGCTGCGTTCGGCAGCCCGGTCCGTTCGGCCGATCCCACCTGGTCTCCGCCCCCGCTGCCCGGTGAGCTGGACCGGTGGCGCCAGGTGATCGGCGCGCTCCCCAGCCAGGTCGACGCGGTGGCCCGGACCGTGACCCGCACCGTGACGACGGCGCGGACCCTGAGCGGTCGCAACCGGGAGCTGAACGGCACCCTGCCGCCCTCACCCTTCGAGGCCCCCCGGACCTCGATCAACCGGGCGATCTCGCCCCACCGCCGGGTGGCGTTCGCCGAACTGCCGCTCGCCGACATCCGCCGGGTGGGGGAGGTCCTCGGGGGCACGACCAACGACATCGTGCTCGCCTGCACCGCCGGTGCCATGCGGAGGTTCTTTACCGAGCGGGACGAGGAGCTCGAGACCTCGCTGGTGGCAATGGTGCCGGTGTCGGTACGGAGCGAGGACGAACAGGGGGCGTTGGGCAACCGGGTGTCGGGCATGCTGACGTCCCTGGCGACCGGGGTCGAGGATCCCGTTGCCCGCCTGCGCCACATCAGCGACGGGATGCGGGCGGCCAAGGAGCAGAGCCGGTCGATCGGAGGGGAGGTGTTCGCGGCCTGGGCCCAGGCCACCTTCCCCGCCGTGGCCACCCGGCTGTCGCGGCTGGTGACCAACTTCCGGGTGTTCGATCACGTGTCCCCGATGTTCAACCTGATCGTGTCCAATGTGCCCGGACCGGACTTTCCCCTCTACATGGCCGGTGCCCGCATGGTGGCCATGTACCCGCTGGGCCCGGTCATGGAGGGCGTAGGGCTCAACGTCACGGTGTTCTCCTACCTCGACACCATCTACGTCGGGATCCAGGCGTGCTGGGACCTGGTGCCGGACATCGCCACCGTCGCCGACGGCATGCAGGAGTCGCTGGGTGAGCTGGTGCGGGAGGCGGTCCGCCGGGACCGGCCGGTGCCGTGGTGGCACGCCGAACTGCCGGCCTGACCGAAGCCGGCACCGTCCACGACCTGGTCCGATCGGTCGGCGTAGGCCTCGGGCGGCACAGCACCTGACGTGGTTCGCAAGCCGGATGTCGTTCGGGAAATGGCCCGTCTGCTGCTAGGGTGAGTGCCTTACGCGGACGTGGCTCAGCTGGTAGAGCACAACCTTGCCAAGGTTGGGGTCGCGGGTTCGAATCCCGTCGTCCGCTCCAGGGAACGGCCGGAGCCCGGGCAACCTCCCCGCCCGGGGAACGGCCCCGCACGAGCAGGTGGCCCGGGGGTCCGGCGCCTTGCTCATCCGTTGAGCGGACCCGGATCGTGGTCCGGGCGGGACTCGGCCGGGAGGTCGGAAGCGGGGCGGCCGAGGAGGGCGATGGACACGGCGACCATGACATTCGCGGCCCTCGCCGAGGCGATTCGGGCTCGACTGCCGGACGTGCGGGGTCGATGCCTGGTGGTCGGCGTGGACGGGATGTCGGGGGCAGGCAAGAGCAGCTTCGCCCGGCAGCTCGCCACCGAGCTGTCCGCTGCCTTTCTCAACACCGACGAGCTGGTCCCTGGTTGGGACGGCTTGGCGGCATCGCTCGACGTCGTGGTCGAGCGGGTCCTGGTCCCGTTGGCCCTGGGAGAGCCCGGCCGGTGGCAGCGCTACGACTGGGTCGAGGGCCGGCCGGCCGAGTGGGTCGAGGTCCCGTTGTGCGACATCCTGGTCCTCGAGGGATGCTGCGTGGGAACGCCACATGTGGCGGACCATCTCTCCTACCTGGTGTGGATCGAAACGCCCGAGGACGAGCGCCGCCGCCGGCTCCGTGGCCGCAACGACTGGGAGGAGTACGCCGCCTTCTTCGACCGCTGGGCTGCACAGGAGACAGCTCTGCAGGCCGGATCGGGCACCATGGCCCGCGCCGACCTGGTCGTGGACAACAGCGAGGCGCAGAGGCGGAGGCAGGCAGCGTGGGGGGACCGGCTCGCCTATGTGTCCCGCCCTTCGAAAGAGCGAGCCCGAGGGCCCCGGCAGAGTCGGCCGGGGGGGGTGAGCCCACCGACGAGTCCGGAGCACGAGCCCGGAGGAAGGAAGAGACCCGTGTCCCTGCTCCCGCCACTAGTCGGTGCCGGCCAGCTGTACGACGCCCTCGGCGATCAACACCTGCGGCTCTTCGACGCCACCGTCTTCCTGCGCCGGGCTGTCCAGGGAGGTCCGTACACCGTCGAGAGCGGTGCCTCGGGCTACGAGGAGTCGCACATCCCCACCGCGGCGTTCGCCGACATCCCCGGAGAGCTCTCGGACCCGGCGTCGCCCTTCCCGTTCACCGTGCCCGACGCCGAACGGTTTGCCGCCGCCATCGGAAGGCTCGGAGTGGGCGACGACAGCCACGTGGTGGCCTACGCGCAGGAGTCGCCGATGTGGGCCACCCGGCTGTGGTGGCTCCTCAGGTACTTCGGTCATGACGACGTGAGCGTCCTCGACGGGGGACTGGTCGCCTGGAAGGCGTTCGGTGGCGCGCTGGAGCGTGGAGCGCGCCACTACGAGGAAGCGAGTTTCACCCCCCGCACGCAGCCCGGACGCCTGGCGACCCTCGACGAGGTGAAGGCAGTGGCCGAGGGCGCCCCCTTCCATCTGGTGAACGCACTGCCGGCAGGGGCGTTCCGCGGAGAGGGGCCCTGTGCCTATTCGCGCCCCGGTCGGATCCCCTCCAGCGTCAACGTGCCGTGGTCGGACCTGGTGGACCCGGACACCAACCGGTTCAGGGCACCGGATCGGCTGTCGGCGGCGTTCGCCGATTCCGGCGTCGAGGAGGCCGAACCGGTGATCGCCTATTGCGGCGGTGGGATCTCGGCGACGGTGGACCTCTTCGCCCTCGAGCTGACCGGGCGCAGCGACGGCCGCCTCTATGACGGGTCGCTCACCGAGTGGAGCGCGGACCCGGGGTTGCCGCTGGTCACCGGCTGACCGGGGTGCGTTGCGGAGGCGATCACCCGGGTCGGTGGACTCCTCCCGGGCCGGTCACGGCTGACTGCCGGCGAACTCGCCCCACGCGCTCATCGCCGCGTTCAGCTCGTGGCGTAGTCGCTGCTCGACGGCCAGGAACCGGGTGTCCTCCTTCTGGGCAGCGGTGCGGGGCCTCGGCAGGTCGACATCGATGACCGAGGTGACCCGACCCGGACGGGGGCTCATGACGTAGATGCGATCGGAGAGGAACACCGCTTCGGAGATGTCGTGGGTGACGAGGAGGACGGTGGCGCCCACCTCGGACCACACCTGGTTGAGCCACTGCTGCAGGTCGGCCCGGGTGATCCCGTCGAGTGCGCCGAACGGCTCGTCGAGCAGCAGGAGGGGGCGGTCGGCTATCACGGTGCGCAGGAAGGCCACCCTCTGGCGCATGCCTCCTGACAGCTGCCACGGCCAGGCCCGGGTGAACTCGCCCAAGCCGAACCGTTGGAGCAGCGGGAGCGCTCGGCGCCGGGCCTCGTCTCGTCGGACACCTTGGAGCTCGAGCGACAGGCCGACGTTGTCGATGACACGCCGCCAGTCGAGCAGGGCATCGTGCTGGGGCATGTAGGCGCTCGCGCCGAGGCGGTCACAGAGTTCCTCCCCGTTGATCAGCACGTGGCCGCCGCTGGCCCTTTCGAGACCGGCGACGATGTTGAACAGGGTGCTCTTCCCGCAGCCGCTCGGTCCGATCAGCGAGACGAACTCGCCGTCCCGGGCCACGAGGTCGACCCCGTCCACGGCCACGACGTCTCCGTCGTTGCCCGAAAAGCGCTTCGCCACGCCCCGCAGCTCGAGGTTCGCTCCGCGAACGGTCATGGCTTCGGCCTCCAGGGCATCGCCAGGCGTTCGATGAGCCCGACGATGGCGAACAGGGCGAGGGTGAGGATGGCAATGACGAAGACCGCGCCGAGGACCAGGTCGGTCCGGATCGGAGCGGCGCGGATCGCCGTCGTCATGTAGACACCGAGACCCTGTTGGGCTCCGACGAACTCCGCCACGATGGCGGCGCTGTAGGCGTAGGTGACTGAGATCTTGAGGCCCGTGAAGAAGTGGGGAAGGGCGCTCGGGAAGCGGACTCTCCGGAGGAGCTGGAACCGGTTGGCCCGCATGGTGCGCAGCAGGTTCATGGCATCCGGATCCGCCGAGGCCAGTCCCTGCACCAGCCCGACGGAGATCGGAAAGAAGCTGAACAGGGCGACCAGCACGATCTTGGGAACCAGCCCGAAGCCCCACCACACGAGGACGAGCGGGGCGAGTGCGATGATCGGGACCGTCTGAGAGGCCACGATGATCGGGTACAGGCTCCCTCGTACGGGTCGGAAGGAGTCGATGGAGACCGCAAACACCACCCCGACGATGACCGCGAGCGCCATCCCGAGCACCGCTTCCTCGGTGGTGACTCCGATGGCCGGCCAGATGTTGACCCGGTCGTCCCACGTGGAGTGGGCGATGAGGTTCGGCCCGGGGAGCAGTTGGGGGTCGACGTGCCGCACGGTGACGAAGAGCTGCCAGAGCGCCAACACGGCGGCGATCACCAGCAGCGGCGGGACGACGGTCCGGACGCGCCGACCGAACCCCCTCTGCCGCCCAGCGGGGGACGGTCCGGGCGTCGGCGCAAGCGGGGACGCAGGTGGAACGGTGCCCACTGCTTCCGCCAGGGCGGCGTCGTCGGTGCGGACAAGGGCGCTCATGGGTCCATTATGCCCGACAAAACTTGATATAATCGATCGAAATTATAGTATATATCTCTATAGCGCCGGTGTCGGCACCGTGAAGTGGCCCGCGTACCCTGAGGGGTGGACATACCCCCCAGCTGACTAGCGAATGGAACAACCGATGTCACGACGCCTCCGTGTCCTTGCCTCGCCCCTGCTCCTCGTCGTCCTGCTGGGCGCCCTGGTCGCAGCCTGCGGGTCCAGCGCCTCCTCGGCTTCGTCCACCTCCGCTCCGTCGACCACCTCGACCTCGTCCGCCAGGGGGCTCCAGCCCCTGCGCATCGCACTGGACTGGACCCCGAACGTCGACTTCCTGGGCATCTATGTTGCCATCAAGAACGGCTACTTCACCCAGGAGGGGATCAATCCGGTGATCATCCCCTACTCGGGCACCGCAGGGGAGACGCTGATCCAGTCCGGCAAGACGGATCTCGCCTTCACCTACCCCCCCAACATCCCGGCCTATCGGGCCTCGGGGCTGCAGTACCGGGCCGTCGCCGGCCTCAGCCAGGAGAACACGATCGCGCTCGCCGTCCTCCAGTCGTCTCCCTACACCTCGCCCGCCCAGCTGAGCGGGAAGCTCTACGGCGGCTTCGGGGTCCCCAGTGACCCGCCGATCATCAAGTCGATCTTCGAGGCTGCCGGTGTGAAGGACCCCGTCTACCACGAGGTCGTGCTCAACGGCTCGGCCTACCAGGCCCTGGCCGCCAAGCGGGTGGCCTACACCACGATGTTCGGCGGCATCGACGACGTGACCGCCGAGCTCCAGGGCGCCAAGTTGCGTCTGTTCCCGATCCGGAACTACCTCGGAGCCGCCGCCGGCTTCCCCGATGACTCGCTGGCTGCGAGCGACAAGGAGATCAGCACCGACCCGACCTTGCTCCGGCACGGCCTGGCTGCGCTCTCGGAGGGGTACATCTATGCGGCACAGCACCCGGTCGAAGCCGAGGCGGACCTCATCCAGTACAACACGACGGCACTTGCCCACAGCCACAACATCATCGTCGCCACCGGCAACGCCACCGCCCCCACCTTCCTCGACGCTGCCGGCCAGTGGGGATCGCTGTCCGACGCCAGCTTCGCCGGGATCACGCAGATCATGGCGCAGGGAGGCCTGTTCGACGGCAAGACGCCCCCACCGTCCTCTGACGACTACACCAACAGCCTCCTGCCCCAGGGGTGACGGCGTTGTTCATCCGGCGTTCGGCGACTTCCCCTCGAGGGACCCGAACGAGCCGTGACGGAAGGGAGGCACGCCGTTGACCCGGGTGCGAGTGGTGCTCGACTATCTGCACCCGTGGCCGAATGCTGCGGGCTTCTATGTCGCCCGGGCGCGTGGCTGGTACGAAGCGGCCGGCCTCGACGTCGAGCTGCGGACACACGACTACGGCTGGGGGGACACGCTCGAGTACCTCGCTGAGGGCTTGGCCGAGTTCGGGGTGTTCCCCCCGAACCGGCTCCTGGTCCGACGGGAGCGCGGGGAGCCGTTGGCCGCCATCGCCGCCGTCAACCACCAGGGGCTCGAAGCGATCCAGGTGGCGCGCAGCAGCGGGATCACCCGGCCCAGGGAACTCGGTGGTCGGCGGATCGGCTATGCACCGACGCCGCGGGGGCGGGCCATGGTGCAGGCGGCCGTCGCCGCCGACGGTGGCGACCCGGACTCGGTGGTCACGGTCGACACCGGGAGCATCGAGCTCACCCCCGAGTTCCTCCGTGCGGGCAGTGTCGATGCCACTTTCGGCGGCTACTGGGCGTGGGACGCACTGACCCGGGCGATCCCCGCCGACGCGACCCTGGTGTGGCCGGCAGGCGACCTGGGCGTGCCCCGCTACCACAGCTACGTCCTCGGGGCATCCGAACAGCTGCTCCTCTCGTCACCCGACACGGTGCGGCGGTTCCTCGAGGCCACCAGCCGTGGCTTTCGCACGGCGGTCTCCGAGCCGGAGGCGACGCTGCGCGACCTCGAGCAGGCCATCCCCTACGTGCCGTCGTGGCGGCTGGAACGCTCGTTGGAGCTGGTGGCGCCGACCTGGACCCATGACGGCATCTGGGGTGGGCTCCGCGACGAGCTGCTCGGGCCCTATGCCGAGTGGCTCGCGTCGTATGGGATCCTCCGCGCTCCGAGCAGGTGGTCCGGTGGCTTCACCAACGAGTTCCTCCCGCCGCAGAGCGCCGTGGTCCGCTGATCCACCGAATCGGGCGACCTCCCACTGCTCGATGGCTACGGCCGGCGGCGGCAGGCGAAATACGCCTTGACAGAGCTGTCGGTAGGGGGGTGCCCGTTCTCATCGGTCTCGTCGAGGATGAGGAACGTCGGAGCCAGTGCGGACTCGATGCGCGACAGGCTCACGCCGAGCTCGCCGATCTGTTCCTGGTGGAGATCGTACCGGACCCCTTCCACGTGCTCGAAGATCCGGATGTCCCATTGCGACATGCCATCGCCCCCTTGGTCCTCGGCGAAGGAGACGTCGATGACGGCCACGCCGCCGTCGAAGTCGTACACCCACGGTGGTTCGTCGCCCAACCGGCGGAGCTCGCCGAGGGTGTTGACGTCGAAGACGAACAGCCCGCCGTCGTCAAGGTGTTCGTGGACGGAGTCGAACATGGACTGCCAGGCATCGAATGTCAAGAGGTGATTGACGCTGTCGAACACACTGATCACCACGTCGAATCGTTCGCCCAGTGAGAACGACTCCATGTTCCCTTCGTACAGGCGGGCATCGGGGACCTTCTCCTTGGCGATGGCGAGCATGGCCGGCGAACGGTCCAGACCCGTCAACGAAGGCAGGGCCGTGAGGCGGGCGAGGATCGACCCCGTGCCGCAGCCGAGCTCCAGCAGCGACGCCGCACGGGGAAGGTAGCGGTCGATGGATGCGACGACACGGTCCGCCCTGGGTTCCGGGTCGTCCATCACTGCGTCGTAGAAGGCGGAGAAGCGGTCGTACGCCGGCATGGGTCAACCGTGCCACACCGTGCGCTCGGCCGTCAGCCCGGACGGTCGGATCGCCGGCAGGGTGTCCGGGGGGCTCCTTGTCGGGCGCCCACGGTGCGGGCGTGCCCCGGGCCACCCGGCGTGGACACCGGTCAAGGGTCCGGCGAGGGCTGCCGCCCCGATCAGGCTGGGTGGATCAGACCTCGCCCAGGCACGTGGCGCGGATGTCGGAGAACTGCTGGCCCGCGATGGATTCGAGGATCTGGTCCCCGTGCTCTTTCACCGCCCGCAGCTCGGCATCGATCACGAGCTCGGTGATTGCCCGACCCAATGTGTTCCGCTGCGCCGTGTTGATCGCGCCGGGGAGCGCCAGGTCGACCAGACGGTCGACCTCCAGCCAGGCCGCTGGTACTTCGAGGTTGATCGCCATGGGATCCCGTTCGTCGGTGGATGTGCCCTTGATGGTTGGTGAGCCCTTGATGTTGTCAAGTCGAGCCGACACTTTGATATCGTCAAGTAGCATTCTTGGATGCACCACCTCGTCGGAATTCGCGAGATCGCAAGCCTCTTGGCGGTGAGCCCCCAGCGGGTCCACCAGCTGAGCATCACGGCCGGATTCCCCGCGCCCACCGCAGAGCTTGCGTCGGGCAGGATCTGGCACCGCGAAGAGATCGAGGGCTGGGCGAGGGAGGTAGGGCGGATCGAGTGACCCTCCCGGGCCCCTGCTGCCGACCGGTTGCCACGGGCCCGTAGGCCGACTGCTCCCTCGTCCTGTCAGCCGACGTCCTTGGCGCTCACGTCGAGCTCCTTGGCCACCTTCTTGTCGGCCTTGAGCTCGGCCTTGTCGAGGGCGGCCTCCAAGGTGCTCTCCCCGACGATGACCAGGGCGGCCTCCCCCTGGTCGATGACGTCTCCGAACTCCTTGATGTCGGCTCGCGAGATGCCGCGCCACAGGTGGCCGCTGACCCCACCGACGGCTGCACCCACCAACGCGGTGCCGATGATCGACGGCGGGAAGAGGATGCCGACGAGCGCACCGACGGCGGCACCGCCCCACACGCCGTGCCGGGTGGCCATCTCGTCCTTGTTGACGTGGACCTTGCCCTCTGCGTCCTTGCTCACCACCGCGGCGTCGTACGTGCCGACTGCGCCGAGGGCATGGAGGTCCTTGACGACCTCGAAGTCGGCACGCGCCGCCGCTTCGCTCGGATACGTGCCGATGTAGACGAATACGCCATCAGGTTTCGCCATCTCGAGTGCTCCTGTTCTGCGCCGGTTCACTGACATCGGGCAGTCGCCCGGGATGCGGGCGTCAAGTGGATTCTGGCCGCTCGCACCGGGCTGGGCCCAGAGGCTTTGGTCACTTCGACCTTCCGGTGCACCTCCTCGGCAACATCCGCCGGACCCACTTGGTCGACCTGCTCCGCCGGGGCCATCATGGCGACGACGTGATGGCGGCTCAGGCGGTGGCGGGCCGCAACAGCCGTGCCCGTGTGGAAGCGGCCTCAAGCCCGAGCAGTACCATCAGCGCTGAGCCGCCGACGGCCGGGCAGTGGCTCGACCGCATTGGCACGGGAGCGCCATTCGTGCAACCGTGAGGGCCATGGCCGGTCACACGCAGTTGGTGGTTTGCGAAGGAGACGAGACCGGGCAGGAGCTGCTGGACCAGGCGCTCCGGGTCTTCGACCCGGGGGTGCTCGGCGTCGACATCGATCTACTCCGCTTCGATCTCTCGCTGGGGAATCGACGTCGGACCGGCAACGCGGTCGTCCACCAGGCAGCCGAGGCGATGGTCGAGGTTGGTCTCGGTCTGAAGGCGGCGACCATCACGCCCCCGGGGATCGATGACGTCGGCTCACCGAACCGCATCCTCCGTGAGGGCGTGGGCGGATCGGTCATCGTCCGGACCGGTCGGCGCATCCCCGGTGTCGTGCCCATGGCGCCGGTGGTCCACCCGATCGTGGTCGTGCGCATGGCGGTAGGCGACGCCTACGGTGCCGAGGAGCGGCGGTCGGGGTCGCCCGGAGGGGCGGACGAAGTGGCGTGGAGGACCGAGCGCATCGAGCGCGGCATCTGCCGGTCGGTTGCCGAGTACTCGTTCCGGACCGCAGGGACCATGGACGGCTGCGTCTACGGAGGTCCGAAGTGGACGGTCTCCGCACTGTACGAGGGGATGCTGAAGGAGGAGATGGATGCGGCCGCCGCTCGCCATCCCGACGTGCGGTACCGGCCCACGCTGATCGACGCCGCGTATGCCGGCCTGCTCACAGAGGGCGCCGATCAGACCCTGGTGATCCCGGCACTGAACCGTGACGGCGACTGCCTGTCCGATCTGGTGCTGGCCCTGTTCGGCTCCATCGCTGGTGCCGAATCGGTGCTGCTGGCCCTCGACGACGAGCTGCGCCCCACCGTCGCCATGGCCGAGGCACCCCACGGCACGGCCCCGTCACTCGCAGGCAAGGACGTTGCCAACCCGATGGCGATGCTGCTGGCCTGCGCCGCGGCACTCGACCACGCGGCCGGCCGAGGGGATCCCACCGTCGCCGAGGCGGCAACCGCCATCCGGGATGCCACGCTGGGTGCGGCGGCCGACGGTGTACGGACCTTCGACCTCGGCGGTGATGCCTCCACCACCCAGGTGGTCGACGAGGTGCTCCACCGGTTGACGGAGTCTTCGGGGCCCTGAGCGGACGGCTCCCACGGCGCTGTCAGGGGTGTCCTTCGTGCTGGTCGACGCGGGCACGACGGGCACGACGATCCGCGGTAGCGGCTTGCTACGCTTCGGCAATCGTTCCTAGGAGGAGTTGACGATGACATCCCTGCCGGCAACGCTGATCGCCTCCACCGGCGGTTCGTCCTTCTTCTGGTCCATCCTGAGCTTCGCCATCTGGGTGGTGGTGATGGTGTGGATCTACAACATTGCCAAGCGCAAGGGGCGCCATGCCGTGGGCTGGGTGATCCTCGGGTTCTTCTTTTCGATCATCGCCCTGATCATCGTGTTGCTCCTGCCCTCGAAGCGGACCACCGAGGCCTCCTGATCCAGTAGTGGCCAGGGGCAGGCGGCTACCCGATCCCCATCCGCACCACCAGGTCGGCAGGCGCCCGAACCAGTGGTCGATCATGGTCAGCTTGGCGCCGTAGTTGCCGCGGATGTGGCGCGCCTTGCGGAGGTCGGGCTGGCCGCTGGCCACGGCGTCGACCGGGTATGGGGGCCAGATGGCGAGGCCACCCTCCCGTTCCTCGTTGTACATGGCCGCATTGGGTAGGGGAGTGTCGAAGGGCTCGTGGGGGTCGAACTCGTCGACCAGCAGGAAGAAGCGGTCGTGGGAGCCGGCCGAGATCGGATCGGGGGTGGTCCGCCACGGGAGGTCGAGGGCTCCGACCAGGATGTCGTGGCGGGCCGGCATGCACGGCGGCGAGCCCACACGGTGCCCGGTGAAGCGCAGGGCCGTCGCGGAGAACCCGGTGATGCAGGGGGTTGCGAACTCGTCGCTCCGGTACGCCTCCAGCAGGTGCGGTTCAGGCTGTCGAGGAGGACGGCGATCAGGTTCTTTGGGTTCTCCGGGTCACGGGGCCTCTTTCGACGTGGCGGGGCGTTGGCGGCGAGGGGCGACACCAGGCGCCGTCTAGGTCTTCCTGTCCACGGGATGAGGT